>NZ_JBFRXP010000019.1:0-56238 GCF_041146875.1 Acidithiobacillus sp. IBUN Pt1247-S3
GTCCTCTGGCCGCTGGCGAGCAGCCATCACTGGTATGACCTGGAAGTGCAGACTCACAGCCACCGCTGGCAGCTTGCCGGCCATGTGGAAACCGGCGAGGACAGTTGGTCCGATCCCGCCAATACGAAACCAGTGCTTTCTTAATCCACGTATCGCTTGGGCTGACCATGCGCGGTCTCCTAGCCTAAAACTCACGGCCTATTGGACATGGCATTTTCGCTCACGCGCTATCCATGCATCAACATTGATGCATCAATTCTTCTATAGTGTGCACCCACCTCTTCTGCGCGTTGCACCAGACCCGCGCAGCTGCGTTGCTTATGCAATATTTGCAATGCTTTGCTGCAAAATCTCTGCTTTTTCGCAACGACGACTATTCCTATACTGATATTACTTTGATTTTCGTAGAGACGCGCCATGTCTGGCTTTCCTGAAGTTCTCAACAATTTGACGCCCGAGCTTGCGCACGCCTGGCACCCCGTCGCGCTTGCGGATGAGGTTAGCGAGCGGCCACTTCAGGTGCGGCTACTGGGGGAATCCTGGGTGCTGGTGCGGATTGCCGACAGCTTGATGGCCTTGCGCGACCAATGCCCACATCGCAGCGCGCCACTCTCGGCCGGATGCGTGGTTGATGGGGCGCTGGAGTGCCCCTATCACGGCTGGCGCTTCGCCGCTGGTGGGCACTGCGTACACATCCCGGCCATGGGTGCGCAAACACCCCCGCGCAGCACTGCTGCCCATGCACCCGCCGGCCTAGAGGAGCGCTATGGCTTGATCTGGCTCGCGCCTAAGTACCCGAGCGTGCCGTTAATCGACATCCCGGAGTGGAATAATGCGGAATTTCATACCGGCATCATGCCGCCCCTGCGCACCCGCGCCTCGGCCGCCCAGATCGTGGATAACTTTCTTGACGTTACCCACTTTTACTATCTGCATGGGAAAAGTTTTGGCCTGACGTCTCCCGACCCCATCCGTCTGTATCATGTCGACCGCAGTGCCAACGAAGTTGTGTTACACCATCAGACTTTCTTTTCCAATGGCAGCGGCCCCTTGCTTACCCGTCTCGGTCACTACCATTGCACCCTGCCCTACCAATGTCGCCTGCTGGCAGAGTTTCCGGGCAGCGATCGGCGCGACATGATCGCCCTCATCGCCCAGCCAGAAGATGCCGAAAGCACGCGTATCTATAAGCTATTGGCCTACAACTGGGGCGACGCTGCGACAGTGGAAGAAATGCTCGCCTTTGAGACCCAGGTCATCCAGGAAGACGTGGCCATGACCGAACGGCTGCCCACGCCCGACGTTCCCCTGGCAAACGGTGCGCAGGCGCATGCGCGGGGCGACGAGATTGGTCTCGCCTGGCGCCAGGCCATGCGTCAGGCGTTTCGCCAAGACTCCAATCCGTTACCTGTGACGGATATAGCCAAGCCCCACACAGCGGAGGAGAAAGCCATTCCGATAACGCTTTCCGAAATGCCTGCGGCGACGGTGCTGCTCTGGGCCTCACAGACCGGCACGGCACAGGGGCTGGCCGAGAACCTGGCCAAACAGCTCCGCAGAAAAAACATTGCGGCAGACTGTCTGGCCATGGAAGAAATTTCTCCGCAAGAGTTGCAGCGCTACAAGCGCGCTCTGTTCGTCACCAGCACCTTTGGCGACGGTGATGCCCCCGACAATGGCAGCGAGTTCTGGGAGGCAATCAACCAGGCAGAGATGCCCCGCCTGGAATCCCTGCGTTATGCGGTATTAGGCCTCGGTGACCGTTCCTTCGATAGTTTTTGTGCCCACGGGCGCCGTCTCAATCAGCGCCTGCGCGAGCTGGGTGCCAGCGCCCTGCTCCCCTTTCTGGAGGCCGAGTCAGCGGACAGCGACGACATTACGTCTTGGCAAAGCAAGGTCCTTGAGCTCTATCCGTTGATGACAGCCAACCCGCTGCCCGCCCCTGCCCTGACAGCCACCTCCGGCAACCGCAGCAGTGCGGCCTCCTTTTCCCATACCCGACTGCTCGGCAGCAGACGACTTGGGCATGCGCAGCATGAACGCTTTCTCACCCATTGCGCAGTGGATATCGGGGAGACAGGACTGCAATATGAAACCGGCGACCTGCTCCTGGTCTTGCCCGAAAATCCGCCGCGGGAGGTCGATGCCCTGTTACAGGCATCTGGCTTTGCGGGCAACGAATCCATCCAGGTCGGGGAAGCGTCCATGACGCTGCGCGCGGCCTTGTCTGGGCATCTGGACATTCGCCGCTGGGGCACAAAGGCGCTGCAAGAAAAACAATCTGGCGAATCCCCCCAGGACTTTGCCAAGCGCTTGCGGCCCTTGCAGGCGCGGCGCTATTCCATTGCATCCAGCGCTAGCGCCAAGCCCGAAGAAGTGCATCTTCTGGTCACCGGACAGCATCAGGATGGCGGTCTATGCAGCAGCTACCTCGCCAGCCTCGACCACGGCGCGAAGGTACGCGCCAACATCCAGGCCAATCCTAAATTTCGCCTACCGGCAGCGGATCTGCCCATCATCATGATCGGCGCCGGCAGTGGTCTGGCCCCCTTCCTGGGATTTTTACAGGAACGGGAGACACGCGGTGATCCGGGCAAGAATTGGCTGTTCTTTGGTGAACGACATGCTGCCAGCGACTTCCACTTTGCCGAGGAAATCCAGCGTTGGCAGCAGAGTGGACACCTGTCCCGGCTAGACACGGCATTTTCCCGCGATCAGTCAACGCCCATCTACGTCCAGCATCGTATACAAGAGAATGCCGCCATGTTTTGGGACTGGATCCAAAAAGGGGCCTTTCTTTATCTCTGCGGCAGCCTGCAACGTCTGGCCAAAGGCGTGGGCGAAACCTTGCAACAAGTCGCCGAGGAGCAAGGCGGGCTCAGTCCGGAAGACGCCCGCGCCTACTGGGTCGAACTCCAACGTGCCGGACGTTTCTGCAAGGATATATACTGATCGTTACCAGGCGGGCAAACGATCCTGCATGATTTCCAGTAGCGCTGTCGCTGGCAGGGAGAGCTGCCGATCTGCACTCATGCATAGGCTCAGCACCGAGGGTGGAATATGCCGGTCCGTTAGCGGAACGTAGACCAGATCACCCGCGCGAATCTCCTTTCCCGCGTCCATTTGGGTCAGCAGACCGATGCCCAGCCCGCGCATCACCAACTCTTTCATCAGCAGGATACTGTTGGAGCTGGCGATCGTCTCTGGCTGCGCCGAGGCACGCGCCAGGATCTGGTTCACAATCAAACGCAAATCGAGAGAAGCGTCTGCTATCACCAGCTTGTAGGGCATGCAATCGGACAGGCGCAGCGAACGCTGCCCGGCCAGCGGGTGCGTGGGTGCCAGCACCGCACCGATCCGAAAATCCCGCTGCTCCATAATCCGCAGACCGGGGCTGAGCTGGGGGTTGATGGTTAAACCAAAATCCACATCGCCGCGCAGCACGGTTTCGGTAACCTGCTGTGCACCGTAAACCTGGATCTGGAAAGTCACGCCCGGGTAACGCTGGTGAAATTCCAGGATAGCGCTGGCGACAAACTCCGAAGCCGCGCCCTCGATAGTGGCTAGCACCACCGTACCCCGTCGGATGCCCTTCAAATCCTCGATGCGTGATTGCAAAGACTGCATCTCGTTTTGCCATTTGCGCAGGGCATGGAGCACCTGTTCGCCTGCCGCGGTCAAGCGCAGCCCCTGGGACTGGCGTTCAAACAGAGGTACCCCAATTTCTTCCTCGATGCGCAGGATCTGCCGATCCACCGACGAGGAGGAGACATGTAGCACGTCACCGGCCTTGCGCATAGAGCCATGGCGGGCTGCCGCATCAAAGTAGCGCACAAAACGAGAGAACGCCCACATACCCGTCACCCCAGAAGCACATTGCGATAATTGCATTTAGTATGTGCAAAATCTTTTCTTTTATGCAATGGATACGTTTCCTATACTCCAATCCAACGTCATCCGTGATGAGGGAATCCGCATGTCTACGACTTCTACCATGCCCGCAGAACAACTCTGCGAGCAGCGCACCTTTTCTTCCGACGATTGGGAAATTCTCGCACAGTACTGGTATCCCATTGCCCGCTTGGTGGATATCGGCGAGCAACCCCTTGCGACTCGCCTGCTGGATGTCCGACTGGTGCTCTGGCGTAACGGCACGGGATTTTCCGTAGCACTGGATCGCTGCCCGCATCGCGGAGTGCCCCTGAGCAGAGGGTCATTGCGCGAGAACGAGCTGGTCTGTGCCTATCATGGGCTGCATTTCGCGGGCAATGGCACCTGCACGCAAATTCCCGCGCAGCCGGGTCTGGTTCCCTCCGCACGCTTCTGTCTTCAGTCCTTTCCTGCCGTGGAACGCTATGGCCTACTCTGGACCTGCTTGCGGCCCGCAGGAGAGGTGAAGATCCCGCCCCTGCCGAGTTGGGAGGAAGATGGTCATCAGCAGATCGTTCCGCCCCCTGTCGATATTCAAGGTTCTGCCGGGCGCCAGGTAGAGGGGTTCATCGATGTCGCCCACTTTGCCTTCATTCACCACAACGCCTTTGCCGACCCCGACAACCCGGCAGTGCCAAACTACGAGGTCCGCGTGGAGAACGACATCATTCACAGTGACTATGTTAGCAACGTAAGCAATTTCCCCAAGGGCTTGCAGCACCTCGCCCCGGAAGGCTTTCTCTGGCGTCGGGTCTTTGCCGTCTCTCCACCGTTTACCGCCCGTCTTACCGTGCACTTTCCCAATGACGGCCTCTTGAACATCCTCAACGCGGCGTGCCCGATGACGGCCACCAGCACCCGCCTTTTCGTACCCATTACACGCAATTTTGACACGACGGGCCCATTGGATGACGTCTACGCATTCAATGCGCAAATTTTTGCGGAGGATCAAGAGATGGTGGAAAGCCAATGGCCCCTTTCCCTGCCCCTAGACCCCACTGCGGAGGCACATTTTGCCGCCGATCGCGCATCAGTCGCCTATCGCCGCCGCCTGCGCGAAATGGGCCTGCAATTTCAATAGGAGAATTCTCATGAAAACTTGGGTATGTATGATTTGCGGGTTTGTCTATGACGAGGAAGCCGGTAGCCCAGAGCATGGCCTAACGCCCGGCATGGCCTGGGAAGACGTTCCCGAAGACTGGGTCTGCCCGGATTGCGGCACCGGCAAGGCCGACTTCGATATGCTGGAAATCTAGTCCTGCTTGCAATCAGGCGAAAATATACACGCCAATTCGATATTCACAACTCACCCGTGATGCTTGCGCAATGGACGCTGCCGAATTGTCGAGAGCGGCATGAAAACATCCAGGTTGGGCGGTAGTCGTACCATCTTTGCTCAGCTCGAAAGACTGAAAAACAATCAGTTCGTTGTCTTGCATGCGCGAAAAATAGCTCCAATCATGCCTTGAGGAATACCGTAAACGCAAAAAGGTACTAGCCTGCCCATCTGGGCTGCCGGGCAGATTTTCGCGCCCAAGCACGATGTCTTCTTGGTGCACACTATCGCGGCCTACCAGCCCTAGTGGCATGTAGTCTTCGTAGTCAGGCTGGAGAAGCCGCCAGACATTAAAGACCTGGTAGGATTGCACCTCCGCGCGCGCAAAACCCCGTTTCCAGGTATCCGCATTCTCTATGCTGGTGAAGCAGGCCAAAGTGCGCCAATACTCTTCGGCGCTGCGGCTGTAGTCGGCGTGGAGACAGGGAACTACCTGGCCCTCGCTCGAGCGACGTACGGTAATATACCGGGGATCGGCAAAGAGTTCATTGCGGTCGTTGGGAAACAGAGATTGCACTGCAGCACAGGCGTCGGCATAGGCCCGGTCGCGAAAATCTGCCTGGGTTTCATTTACGTGATTGCCGGTCATCAGGGTAAAGCCCAAGCGTTTCAGCACCTGCTGGGGAGAGGCAGCAAGTAAATCTCGCCGCGCATCGCGCACATTCCAGTCATAGGCGAGCATTTCACTACAATGGAAATTATCGCTAGAGGACTGATACTCGGGGGCAGAAAAATCTTCCGGCAAGTAGCCACGGACGCGGGCACGCAATCGTTATGCTCCGAGGGTCCTGAGACCCAGATTTTGTGGACCGAAACTGTGCGGAAACAGGTTGCTAAAGGCACAGCTTTGTACTGCCCCGTCCCAGGTCGAGGTGTAGACCCAGAGATCGGGATGGGCGAATTCATTGAGGCGTTGACGGCAACTACCACAGGGCCAGGCGGCCTCCTCACCCTGGCAAATCACATATACTGCCAGCAGGGGCTGCGCACCGAGGCTGGATACCAGACTGCCAATGGCCGAGGCCTCGGCACAGAGCCCCGAGGGATAGGCTGCATTTTCTACGTTGCAACCGCTGACAATCTGGCCGGAGGCAGTCAACAAGGCTGCGCCCACTGGATAGCAGGAGTAAGGGGACCAGGACCGTTGCAGCGCTGCGGAAGCAGTTTTGCGGAGAATTAGCAGCTGCTCGCTGCCCAGTTTTCCGTCTCCTCCTGTACTCGTCATACTGTTCTCCAGGTCCAGCGCCGTTCTGCCCAGTGCAATCCCAGTCCGTACATCATCGCGGCGAGCAGTGCGGATACCACCTGCCACGGCAGATACAGGGGCAACGCCGCAGGCAGCCAGGGCTCTAGCTGGTCCATGCCAATCGCTGCAAGCAACATTACCACCGCCCAGCCTGCCGACCACGACCAGAGGCTTGGAGAATCTGGATTGCCGGCAAAAAAGCGGCTCGCAGGGTTCTGATGATAACGTCCGAGGAACCAGTCCACCAGCAAAATGAAAGTGAAGGGGAAGAGCAGCTCGCCCAACAAATTCAGAAAATTTTCAATGAAGTGCAATATACCGAGAATGGCGAGAAGGGTAGAAAATCCGCCCAAGCCCAAGACCACAGCAGGTTGCAGCCATTGCGGCGTGCGCCGTTCCGCCACATTGATCACCGCCAGAAATTTGGTCACCGCCGGGTAAAGGTTCATGGCGTTGGTGTGCGCAATCGCCAGAATCACCCCAACCGCAGAGACTTCTCCCCACACCGGCAGTTCTTTGCCGAGCAGGGCAATGTTCCACTCCCCGCTCATACCCAGAGCCACCAGACCGAGGATGCCCATAAGCAACACCGCCGTCATCACCCCAAGGGAGGGCATGGATGCAAAACCGAGACTGCGGAACCAGGGTTCCTGGGGGGACCAGGGGACGCAAAAACGGGTGACTGTGGGAAAGTCATAGGCCCAGGCGAGCAAACTAAAACTCAAGATGAGATCAATATCCTTGCCCCACGGCACTGCGCCTTGTACCACGGGCAAGCGCAGGGGGTAGCGGGTAAAGAGATACCAGGCAAGAACGGCGTAGCAAAGCAAAAACAGGATCGCCGTATACTTGTAAAATTTTTCCAGCAGCTCCATGCCAAAGAAGACTAGGCCAATCTGCAAGGCGCCCAGCAGCAGGTACCAGGTCAGGCCAAATCCCGGGAACAGGCTATCGAGAATGCTACCCCCCACATCGGTGTTCAATCCAAACCATCCTGCGCCAACCACGGTGTAGAGCAACGCCAAAACCGTTGCTCCGCCCATGCCGAAAGTGCGCCGGGCCATAACCATGGAGATGATGGGTACCTGGCGCCCCATATGCGCAAACAGCAATCCCGGCACAAAGCCAATCGCAGTAGCAAGAAAAACCAGCCACACAAAATTGAATAGCCCAACATTTTTCAACAAGAGCCCAATCACCGGCGTGGTCGCCGAAGCAGACGCCAGTGCCCAGATGAGGAAGAGCATTCCCGAACCCATGTTGCGGGATGCGTCGGGCACTGGTGCTACACCCAGGCTCTCTATCTGGCCCAGCTCTGCGGTACGTGGAACGAGCAGAGGATCAGACATATTGCCTCCGTAGTGCCTGGTGCCGACGACCCAATTGCAGGATTACGTAACCCAGACCAGCTACGGCAAAGGTCCAGAGCCAACCGTAGGTATAGATGCGATCGAGGAAATTGGGATTTTTGACTATACCACCGGGAGTCTCTGCCGCAACCAGAAATCCAGGGATCAAGGGTACGATAGCGACTGCCATGGCAACGAAAGCCGGCCAGTTCCAGCGACCATAGAGGCTTGGCACCCGGTACAGCTCTGCCAGGGTCAGATGCTGCCGGCGCCATAGCCAATAGTCTGCGATCATCACCCCGGCAATGGCCCCCAGCAAACTGCCATACCCCGCCAGCCAGGTAAAAATGTAGGCGCCGGCATGCTCCATCAAAAGCCAGGGGCACATCAGAATCCCCACAATACCGGTTATCAACCCACCCAGGCGAAAACTGATCCAACGCGGCGCGAGGTTGGAAAAATCGTTGGAAGGCGACACAACATTCGCCCCCATGTTGATACTCGTCTGCGCCAGCAGAATAACACCAAGCGCAAGCAGCAACAGGAGACCGTTGTGGGTAATATGTGGAATCAGTTCAATCGGATTCCATAAGGTCTGGTGAAACACGTCAAGGGCAGTCGCAGTGACAAAGAGCCCCACAAAACTCGTGCCCATCATGCCGAGCGGCAGACCAATGGACTGCCCGATCAACTGCGCGCGCTGCGATTTGGCATAGCGGGTAAAATCGGGGATATTCAGACTTAGGGTCGCCCAGTTTCCCACATTGGCGGCGAGACCAGGCCAAAACAGTTCCCAAAAGGTATAGGACGAAGATGTCGACAGGCGCGTCGAGGCCTGCAAGGTCGCAAGAAAGCCCGGCCCAATGCTGAGCGCCCAGATCATCAGGGTCAACAATAACAACAACAGGATTGGGGCAGCACCACTCTCAAAACGCTTGATTGCCCCCATTCCGCGAGAAACGATAGCCATCTGCACGAGCCAGAAGGTGCCAAACGCCAAATATTCGTGGCCGGAGATTCCCGGCCATGCCGTCCAGAAATGCGCCAGCAAGGCGGACAGCGCCAGACCACCGAGCCAGGTCTGAATGCCAAACCAACCACAGCCCACCAAACCGCGGGCCATGGCCGCCACCTTGGCACCCTCAGTACCAAAGGCGGCACGGACGAATACAGGAAAGGGAATGCCATAGCGCACCCCCACCCAAGCATTGAGCAGCATGGGCACCAGCACGATCAAATTGCCCAGGGTGATGGTGAGCAACGCCTGCCACCACAACATGCCCGCCGCCATCAGTCCCGCAGCCAGGGTGTAATTGGTCAGCGCTGCCGACATACTGATCCACAGGGCAGCGTAATTCCAGGTACCCCAACTGCGCCGCGACTCAGGAATTGGTGCCAGGTCCTCATTGTACAAAGGCGATTGTTCCGCTTCTGCGCACAATTCTTCCAGGCCCGCTCCTTCGGGAACGGCAATATCCGACGTGCGGGCCACAGGCAGACCGGAGGCCATGGTTAGCCTCTCCTTTCCGAACCGGCAACAGCCGGACGCGGCACAAAACGCAGCGGGTACTGCTCGTTTTGTCGGCGTTGCGCCTCCATGTACGGCGGAAAGGCTGGGCGATTGACATAGCTGCCCGCACCGGCAGCCACTAACACCTTCCCATCGGCATAGACTAAATGCCCGCGACTGATGGTATGCGACGGGCCGCCGGTGACCTCCATTCCCTCAAAGACATTGAAATCGACGCGTTGATGTTGCGTTTCGGCGCGAATGGTACGCAGCAGTGCGGGGTCCCAAACGACTAGGTCGGCATCGGCGCCCATCTGCACCACACCCTTACGCGGGTAGAGGTTAAAAATTCGCGCCGCATTGCTGGACGTTAGCGCCACGAAGTCGTTGGCGGTCATCCGCCCCATGTTCACCCCGTGGTGCCAGAGCACCGCCATGCGGTCTTCCACACCCGCCGTGCCATTGGGGATTTTCGCGAAATCCTCCCGACCCATGGCCTTTTGTTCACCGCAGAAGCAGCAATGGTCGGTGGCGGTGGTCTGTAGCACCCCACCGGCCAGGGCGTCCCATAGGGCCTCTTGATGCGGACGCGGGCGAAAGGGCGGACTCATGACATGGGCGGCGGCGCGGTTCCAGTCCTTATCGTAATACACCGATTCATCAATCAGGAGATGCTGGGTGAGACACTCGCCAAAGACGCGCTGCCCCTGGCGCCGGGCGGCGGCAATGGCGTCCACCGACTCGATCGCCGAGTTATGCACCAGATACAGGGGCACCCCGAGGATGGCGGCAATATGAATGACGCGTTGCGCGGCTTCGCCCTCCACCTTGGGCGGGCGCGATTGGGGATGTCCTTCCGGGCCGGCAATCCCCTTTTTGCGCAGCAGTTTTTGTAGATAGTCCACCAGTTCGCCGTTCTCGGCATGGACCGTAGGTAAGGCTCCCAATTCCAGCGCGCGCGGAAAACTCTGGGTCAGCACCCCGTCATCGGCCATGATGGCACCTTTATAGGCCATGAAGTGCTTGAAGCTATTGACCCCCCAGTCGCGCACCAGGGTACCCATGTCGTCATACACCGATTCATCCCACCACGTGATCGCCACATGGAAGGAGTAATCGCAGCAACTCTTTTCCGCCCATTGCCGCCACTTGTGGTAGGCATCGAGCAGCCGCTCCCCCGGACCAGGGATGACAAAATCGATGATCATCGTTGTGCCACCCGCCAGGGCGGCGGCGGTACCGGAATAAAAGTCCTCGCTTGCAACTGTACCCATGAAAGGCAATTGCATATGGGTGTGTGGATCAATACCACCGGGCATGACCAGTTTGCCGCGGGCATCAATCACGATCTCCACTCCGCCGGCAGAAAGCCCCGGCTCCAGCGCCACGATCTTGCCGTCCGCACACAAGACGTCGGCAACAAAGCTGCGGTCGGCATTGACGACGGTACCATTCTTGATCAGCAACGACATGAATCACTCCTCTGTCTTGCACGCGACGGCGCCCACGGGGTTCTCCGGGTGCTCCAGCCAGCTCATGGGCGCAGAGCGAATGGGAGAACCGGTGCGCGGATCGGTCCCCGTGCGCATAGGCAACATGTCAATACAATTGGGCACCGGGCAGACCGCAACACAAAGATTGCAGCCGACACAGTCCTCTGGCTTGACTTGGTAAGCAGTGGAATCGGGCAGCCGGGCAATCGCCTGATGCGAGGTGTCCTCACAGGCAATGAAGCAGCGTCCGCAGCCAATACAACGTTCCGCATCAATCTTCGCTTTCGTCACATAGTTCAGGTTCAGGCGGTTCCAATCGCGGACGTTGGCTACCGCTCGACCTTGCAGCTCCGCCACCGACGCGTATCCCTTCTCGTCCATCCACGCCGCCAGGCCCTCGGCCAGATCTTCGATGATACGAAAGCCGTAGAGCATGGCCGCTGTACAGACCTGAACGTTCCCCGCACCCAAGGCAAGAAACTCTGCTGCGTCGCGCCAACTGGTTATACCGCCGATACCAGAAATGGGCAGGCCAGCAAGTACCTGATTGCGGGCGATTTCCGCAACCATATGCAAAGCAATGGGTTTGACCGCTGGGCCACAGTAGCCTCCATGGGTACCTTTACCATCAATGCAAGGCTCCGGCGCCATAGTATCCAGATCCACCCTGATCAAAGAGTTAATGGTGTTGATCAGAGACACGGCATCCGCTCCACCGGTCTTGGCGGCGGATGCACTCCAGGTGATGTCGGTGACGTTGGGGGTCAGTTTCACAATCACCGGTAGTCGGGTGTGCGCTTTCGCCATCCGGGTCACGGCTTCGACCAGCTGTGGTGCCTGGCCCATGGCCGAGCCCATGCCGCGTTCTGACATGCCGTGCGGGCAGCCCAGATTCAATTCGATCCCGTCGGCACCAGTAGCCTCAATTTCCGGTAGCCAGCGCGCCCAGTGCTCTTCTTCGAGGGGGAACATTACCGATACTACCAAGGCACGATCCGGCCAGCGCGCCTTGACCCGTGCAATCTCCTCCAGATTGCTGCCGATGGCCCGGTCGCTGATGAGCTCGATATTGTTGAAGCCCTGCACGCGTTGATTATCACCGCGCCAGAAGCCATAACGCGGTCCATTCACATTGACAACAGGCGGGTCGATGCCCAAGGTCTTCCAGACCACCCCGCCCCAACCAGCGGCAAAGGCGCGCTCAACATTCACCTCGCGATCGGTGGGTGGAGCCGAGGCGAGCCAAAAGGGATTGGGGGAGGAAATACCCACAAAGCTGCTGTACAAGGATGCCATCAGGCGGCCTCCTGCTTGCGAGCAGCGAGAATGGCGTCAACGACACGCTTGCCATCGGCGACGGCATGCACGGTGAGGTCACTGCTACGCCCAGCGCAGTCCCCCGCTGCCCAAACACCGGGTAGATTGGTGTGTCCCGCGTCATCGACGGCAATCTTGCCCTGCGCGTCGAGTGCGAGCGACATCAACTCGGCATCACCCCGCCAGGCACTGCGATCCAGACCCTGGCCAATTGCGGTAAAGATTTGATCTGCATGCCAGAACTCTGACTTTCCCGAGGCGATCCATTTGCCGTCTTCCTCGCGCAGGGACTGCATCAGCGCGTCCAGGCCGCCACCTGCCGCCTCGCGAATCTCTAAAGGCCGCAGGCCGGGGTGGATCAACACCCCCTGCTCGCGCGCCAATTGCCGCTCGTGCGCGCTCGCCCCCATATCGCCAATACCTCGGCGATAACAGATATGTACTTCTTCCGCACCCAGGAGCCGAATCTGGATGGCGATATCGATGGCAGTCATACCACCACCAATTACCAGAACTTTCTTGCCAACGGCTACTGCCTCGCCACGCCGCATCGCGGCAATGAAGGGAACCGCAGCTGCGACACCCGGCAAATCCTCGCCAGGGATCGCTAAGCGGCGCTGCCCAGCTAGGCCCATCGCCAAGACTACTGCATGGTATTGCTCGCGCAAGGAAGCGAGCGTGACATCGTTCCCCAGTGCCATTTGCCCGCGAAACATGATGTGCGGATGATCTAAGAGCCATGTCGCTTCTTTTTGCGCAGCGTCATCGAGCATTTTGTAGGCAGCAATCCCCGTTTCATTGAGTCCTCCAGGACGATCACCGGCGTCCAGCACGGAGACCTGAACCCCCGCTTCGGCCAGTAACCGCGCCACGGTCATGCCTGCTGGCCCCGCGCCCACCACCGCTACGCGAGTATTGGTGACCGGCACGGGCGTTGCTGCTTTGGGGGCGCATTCGCTCATCGCTGCCCGTTGCAAGAGACCAATGCGTACTGGCCCTCCGGCATCTGAGGCGCGTACGCAGATCTCTTCACACAGGGTTTCTACCGGACAGACGCGCGCACAGCTCATTCCCAGAGGGTTTTCGCGCAGGATGATACTGGCAGCCCGTGCCGGCTGCCCGAGAGCCAAGGCACGAATGAAGGCCGGGATGTCGATCGCGGCCGGGCAGGAGCGCGTACATGGGGCGTCGTAACAATAGAAGCAGCGCTCCGCTTCTACCGGCACATCAATTTCTGGCAATCGCGCTTCCATGCCGCGAAAGCGTTCCGCTACTGTGGCCTCGGTCAATGCATGGCGTTCCATCATCTGCTATCGCTCACGGCTCGCACAAAGGTCCGTAAAGATCAGGACGCCGGTCGCGATAAAACTGCCAAAGATCACGTACCTCGGTGATTTGTTCAAGGTCCAGCTCCACCACTAGAACTTCCTCCTGGTCGCGGCTCGCCTGGGCGATGATCTGCCCGCGCGGGTTGGCGAAATAGCTCTGCCCATAGAATTCCCCGATGTTCCAGGGGGCTTCCGTACCGATGCGGTTGATGGCACCCACGAAATAACCGTTTGCCGCTGCATGGGCAGGCTGCTCTAATTTCCAAAGGTACTCCGACAGACCCGCCACTGTAGCCGAGGGATTGAACACAATCTCGGCGCCATGCAGGCCCAGGGCCCGCGCACCTTCGGGGAAATGGCGGTCATAGCAGATATAGACTCCCACCTTCCCATAGGCGGTCTGAAACACCGGATACCCCAAGTTACCGGGACGGAAAAAGAATTTCTCCCAAAAGCCCTGCACTTGCGGGATATGGGTTTTGCGATATTTGCCAAGATATGTCCCATCGGCATCAATCACCGCCGCCGTATTGTAGTAGACGCCAGCCATTTCCCGTTCATACACGGGCACTACCAAGACCATGGAATATTTTTTGGCGGTTTCCTGCATGAGTTTTATGGTCGGCCCATCCGGAACCGGCTCCGTCAACGCATACCAGCGAATATCCTGACTCGGGCAGAAATAGGGGCCATAAAATAGCTCTTGCATGCACAAGATCTGCGCACCTTGCGCCGCCGCCGATTCGATGTGCTGCAAATGCCGCCCGATCATTTCATCCTTGATGGCCTGGGGAGCCATCTCTGCCGCATTCGCAGACTGCGCCGCCTGTACCAACGCCATTTTCACTGTTCTACCCATAGAGTTTTCCTTCCATGATTCTGCATGTGTTTTGAAGATTAAACACGCAAGCTTCATGCCACCGATCGCAGAAGCAAGCGTCAGCAGAAGAATTTGTGACGCACTACGTCATTATCGAACGAGATTTGTCGCCAGGGGGATAGTTGTTGCACAAAACCGAAGAGTGCGTGCAGTTTTTTTGCACAGAATTTTCTGCATGAATGCACAAAAACAAGGCAGCTGCACCAAATCATCGCACCTCGTTGGTGCATACCAAGCTCCATGCGGAATGCAAAAAAGCCCTACAAATAGGCACGCGCATTGCTTACTATCAATTATTTTCAACACTGGACAACCATCATGTCTACAGAAGTTCAACTCGACGCCTTCTGGATGCCTTTTACTGCTAACCGCCAATTCAAGGCGGCGCCTCGCCTTTTGCAACGCGCCAAAGGGATGTTTTATTGGGATATCGATGGGCGAGAGTTGTTAGACACAAGCTCAGGGCTATGGTGCGTCAATGCTGGTCATTGTCGAGCGGAAATCCAGCAGGCTATCGCCAAGCAAAGCGCCGAGATGGATTTTGCGCCAACCTTTCAGATGGGTCACCCCCTACCCTTTACCTTTGCCGAGCGTCTCATCCAGCATAGTCCGGCGGGCCTTGATCATGTCTTCTTCACCAACTCTGGGTCGGAGTCTGTCGATACCGCCCTCAAGGTCGCCCTCGCCTATCATCACGCACGGGGAGAGCCAGAACGGACACTACTTATTGGTCGTGAAAAGGGCTATCACGGGGTTGGCTTTGGCGGGATTTCGGTTGGTGGGCTCCCCAACAACCGCCGCGCCTTTGGCAACCTGCTACAAGTCGATCACCTACCCCATACCCTGGACCAGGAACACAACCGCTTCTGTAGGGGACTACCGCCTCAGAATGTGGAGCAAGCCGAAGCTCTGGAGTCCCTGATCCAACGGCACGGCGCCGGGCACATCGCTGCGGTCATCGTCGAACCAGTGGCCGGCTCCGCCGGAGTTGTTGTCCCGCCCGCCGGATATCTGCAACGCCTGCGGGAAATTTGCTCCGCGCATGGCATCCTGCTTATTTTTGATGAAGTCATCACCGGCTTCGGACGTCTCGGAACCCCCTTTGCAAGCCAGTTTTTTGCGGTAGTGCCCGACATTTTTACCACGGCCAAAGGACTCACCAATGCCGCCGTGCCCATGGGTGCGGTGTTTGTCAGCGACGCCGTTCATGATGTCATGATGCGCGGGCCATCCGAACAAATCGAGCTTTTTCATGGGTACACCTATTCCGGGCACCCTCTCGCTTGCGCCGCAGGCCTTGCGGCCCTGGACATTTATGAGCGCGAGGGACTCTTTACCCGTGCCACACAAATGGCACCAGCGTTCGAAGCGATGGTGCATAGCCTCGCCGGGCTTCCACATGTGATAGATGTCCGTAACCTAGGCCTAATGGCCGCCATTGAACTGGAACCACGAGCAGGCAACCCTGGGGAGCGGGGATATGAGGCTTTACGCAAGGCCTTTGCTGACGGATTGCTGATTCGCGTAACCGGCGACACCATCGCCCTGTCCCCCCCTCTTATTCTGGAATTTGAACATTTGGAGCGGATGCAGACTACGCTCCAACAAGTCCTCAAGGACATCCATTGACGACCGCCTTAGCCAAGGTCAGCGACGAAATCGGTCTTCGCCTTCGCCAGGTGCGGCAAATCTACGGCCTCACCCAACGCGAACTCGCACGCCGCTCCGGGGTAACCAATGGCGCCATCTCCCTGATCGAACAGTGCCGGGTCAGCCCATCCATCAGTTCGCTGAAAAAAATTCTGGAGGGGATTCCTATGTCCCTCGCCGAGTTTTTTACGGTAAACCTAACCCCTTCAGATGACGTGTTTTTCTGCCGGGAAGGCCTGACCAACATCGCTACCGATGCGCAGATCGTGATGAAATTGCTGGGGGGGCGAACCAATGGTCGTTCCATGCAGATCATGCACGAATTTTACGCGCCAGGGGCGGATACGGGAGAAATTCCCCTGCGTCATACCGGCGAAGAAGGCGGCTTTATTATTCGGGGAACGATCTACTTGACCGTAGGCGATCAGAGCAGCTATCTACATCCGGGAGATGGATATTATTTTGAGAGCCAACTACCGCATCGTTTTACCAACCATGGCGATGAAGAATGCGAAATCTTCAGCGCCACTACCCCACCGGGATTCTGACGTTGCGTGCAGAATCCCGGGTTTTGTCAATGGAATGTTTTCCTATGCAACATCCATTGCCCTGGCAGCAACAAATTCCACCGAGGCAGGAGAGAAAACCAACGCCTTAAAACTTCACCTGAACCGTACCAAAGAAGGAACGCGGCATCATTGGCTCCGCCTCCATATAATTGCCGTTTCCCGTAGTGTAAGCGAACTGCTTCTCCATAACGTAGGCATCCGAGTTCAACAAGTTTATCCCTGTCAAACTTAGGGTGATGTCGTCTACACCATCTTCGTGCACCGGAAATTCGTGTGACAAATTGAAGCTCATGGTAGCGTAAGCCGGCATACTCCGACTGGTGGGAGCACCAGTGCTCGCCTCTATGTACTGCGGGCCAACTAGGTTCGCGTACAGACGCCCCTTGGTGCCGTCATAATGGGCCAAAATACCCATGCCAGCCAAATACGTTGGCGTGTTCGGTCTTGGCTCCCCTATGCTGGTCGCTACGCCATACTGACTGGAGGAGTTGCTGGTGTATTCCGCGTTTTGCAAGGAATAATTACCATATAGGGAAACGTACCGGTCGAGGGCGACTTGGGTGGCGAGGTTAATTCCCTGATATTGCGAAGAGCCAATATTATATTCGTAGGTTAGTCCAGTGGTCGTATCATAAAACGAGCTGAAAGTATTGACAAAATCAGAGCGATAGAATGACAGACTGACATCTACTGGCCCATGGTGATATTGGGCGCCAAATTGATAGGTATCCACTCGTTCTGGCTTGATAGTTACCGGCGTAGAGGGGCTGGTAGTGGTGGCGTTACTGTCTGCTGAATAGAACGCAGTAATATTCGGGTACTTGTAACCCACGGCGTAATCCGCAAACAACTTCACCGACGACATCGGCTTATACTCTATTCCCACATAGGGACTGAGCTCACTATAGCTGCGCCCGCTATTGGCACCCACAGAGTAGTAGTACCCAGGGACGTCATTGAGGTGCGTATACATCGTCTCATATTTCAATCCGGGGGTGATCGCCACCGAAGATACTGGCTTGATCTTTGCCTGTGCATACAGCTTGCTATACATGCGCCAGCCATGCTCGTCCCAGAGGTTATTGTATCCGGAAATTTTTGGCACGTCTGGCGTACCATACACAAAATCCTGCGAATCGTATGTGGAAACCATAGCCAAGCCACCCGCTTTTAGATCAACGTAGTGCTGAAACCAATGTACCGAGGGATTAAACCCAAAGGTATTTGTCTGATACGTATAACTATGGTAGTTGTCGCCGTTGATAGTCTGCGCTTGACAGGCGGCAGAATCGTTACCCATGAAATCATTGCCCGAATACTGACAAACCGTCATCGGTGGATTGAGATAAAAAGTGACGAAGCTATTGTAAGGTGAGTCCGAGTTGGGATTCACATACTCGAGTCGATCCGAATTGGAGAAGGAATAGAACGCCTTTACCCCTAACACTGCGTCATCTGAAAGTAAGGTCTTGTTCTGGAGCAGCGCCATCATGTGCTCCGTCTTGCTGTTGGAATAGGTAAAGCTGCTGGGCCACTGATAATACCGCCCATACTGATCGAGTACAGCGGTCGGCATGCGAGCTGGAGTCACGCCCTGATTTTTGTTCAGGAGAAAGATCAGAGACCACTTCGAGGTAGGGGAGATTTGCGGTAAATCGTACGCTGCATAATACGAGTACTGGCGATCATGCGCGCCTTGCAGGTAACCATTGGTTTGGCGCGAGGAGAATCTGGCAAAAAGATTTCCATAGCCAGTTTTCGCGCCAGTATCCGCCTCTACCCCGTAATTTAGAGTAGCGAATGAACCATAACCACCGAACACAGTCGCGTACGCCTCTTTGGTTGGTAGACGTGGCAAATAGTCGATATTACCGCCGATCGCACCTACCGAGTTGACATCGGGCGCAGGTGTTCCATACGTCACACGGATACCGGACGTTTCCCCCAGGGTGATTGGAATGAGATTGGTCAGGTCCGCGTAGTTGTTGTTACCGCCCGAGAGGCCACCATTGAACAAATCAGCAATGGGCAGATTGTCGAAGGTGTAACCCACCTGGGTCTGCGAAAACCCACGTACCGATATGTGCGTTTTGACACCGATGGGATTGGTGCTGGTGGCATTGATGCCCGGCACAAAACTCAGGATCGTAGAAGCATTCTGCGTGGACTCCTGCCCCTTAACAAACTCTTTTGGAATCAAGGCAGTTTCTGCACCATAGACCGGTTTCACGTGGGTCAGCGCGGCTTTGTCAACCATGCGCAGAAGGTTTTTCTTCACCCCCGCGATTTTGTAGACTTTCCCATTCGATTTAGATGTGTCTGCTGCAAAAGCAAACTGTGGCGACACCGCAACGATTGTAAGGGCTGCGAGCACACTCATTCTTAAGGTCTCCCGCTTTAATTGCACCATCTGTAGCCTCCTGTTTCCCGCTAGCTTCATGATTGGCAATAAGCATGCCGACTATGTAAGCTAAAAAATCTCGAAAATAGCGAATTGAGCACCCTGAATACGCACACAAATCGGGCGAAATCACTTCTTTCGCACTATTTTTGTGCAGAAAGTATTTGCGTGTTGTAAATTGTGCGATTGACCAGAGAAAATAAAAAGTGCTATTTTTCGTCTCGTCTGTTGCAAATAATCGAACGGAGCTCCCATGCGTCATCTCCGGCTATTTGAGTACATTGATGCGATCGTGCGCGAGGGTTCCGTAAGGCGCGCGGCGGAAAAGCTCTATGTCACCGCTTCTGCGCTAGACCGGCGCCTACAGGATCTAGAAGAGGAGCTGGGTACATCGATCTTTGAGCGACACGCGCGTGGAATGCGTCTGACCGCTGCCGGCGAGATTTATGTCAACTACATCCGCCGCCATCTCGCCGAAAGTGCGCGCGTGCAGTCGGAGGTCGACCGACTGCAAGGAATGCAGCAGGGGCAGGTCGCAATTGCTGTGAGCCCGGCGTTGGCTACCGACTTTGCTCCTGAGCTCATACGCAAATTTCGCAAACAGCATCCGGGTATTTCTTTCGTCATCAAGGTAGCGCAGCACGAGCTTGCCATGCAGTATTTGCTGAGTTTTGACGTCGACTTAGCCATCATCATCGCGCCGCCCAAGCATCCAGATGTCTTTGATCTGGCGGTGGTGAAACAGCCGCTGCTTGCAGCTATGGACGTCGAACATCCACTAGCAAAGAAAAAACCGTTGCGCTTGAGCGATTGCCTGCAGTATCCCCTGGTGCTCCCCTCGACCGGTCTCACCACCCGCGAGATGCTCGACACCGTCCTGCACCCTCCGGGAAGAGACGTCAAAGTTGCGGCGGAAACCAATTCTTACGAGGTAATGCGCGGACTTCTCCACGGCACGGACGAAATTGGCTTCGTGCTCTCCACCGGCAATCATCAGACCGCGAATGGCAATTCCATTGTCTATCGCCCCATCAATGCGCGCGAGATTCATCCTGTGCCCATCATCTGCGCACAGCTGCGCAATCGCGGTCTTTCGGTAGCGGCGGCACAGTTCTCCCACCTGGTCATTCAGGAGATGGAAAGCATGTACATGGAAGAAGATGCCTCAGACTGAATCAGGCCCAGCGACGCCGCCATCGCTGCGCGGGTCGCTTGCGCCCATCCAGCTGCCATCCGGCTGGACGCGCAGGATGCCAGCATGTCCCATGAGATCGCTGTAGGCAGGCACGACTTGCAGCGTATGCCCCCAGCGCTGCAGGCGTTCTCGCACTCGTTGATCATAGCGGGATTCGAGACGCAGGGCAGTGACTGGATTCCCCCAGGTACGCCCCAGCAACCAGCGTGGTGCATCAACCGCAGCATAGGGGTCGAGATTATGAAACAAATGACGAAAGAGCAGCGACGCTTGGGTTTGTGGTTGTCCATCTCCCCCCATGCTGCCATAGGCCATTTGGATACTGCCCTCTCGTCCGAATAGCGCCGGATTTAGCGTATGGAAGGGCCGCATACCGGGTACCAAACTGCGCGAGTCGCTAGGCTCGAGGAAAAAGGCACAGCCGCGGTTGTTCCACAGCACACCAGAGCTACCGGCTACAACGCCGCTGCCAAATTCGTGATACAGACTCTGGATGACGCTCGCGACCCGCCCTTGGCCATCGACCACGGCAAACCAAGTAGTATCACCCAGCGCCGATTGCCAGGGAGGGAGTAGCCCGACCAATCCGCCGCGGATTTCATCCGCTTGTCGATCCAGGACATCTTCTTGCAACAGCGCTAGCCAGGACGGATGCGTCGCCCGACGCGGGTCTTGCACTACACGGTCCCGAAGCGGAAAAACGCGCCGCGTTACCTCGACGGCACCATGCACCAGTTCGGCACCCAGGGGATCAGCATCCCCTAACCCCAAACGCTCCATGATGCCGGCAATCATCAGCGAGGCAATACCCTGGCTGGGCGGCGGGAGATTGAACAGGGTTCCGCCCGCAAAAGATAACTGCAGCGGCTCTACCCATTCCGCTGCGTAGCCACGCAAATCGTCCGGCTGCAGCAGGCTTCCCTTGGCGCGCAGGGAGCCAAGCATCTGCTCTGCGAGATCACCCTCATAGAACACTGCAGGCCCCTCTTCCATCAGGCGGGCGAGGGTTCGCGCAAGGGCAGGTTGCGCGAAATTTTCTTCTGCGCGAAGCAAAACCCCATTCGGCAAATACTGTGCGCGGAAGTCCTCGTCGTTCTCCAGATCCCGGTGATACTGGCGCAACGTACGATCTTGATTTGGGCTCATGGGAAACCCCCGCATCGCAAGTTCCTGCGCAGGAGCCAGAAGATCTCCCCAGCCGAGTCTGCCGCCCCAACTGTTTGCGGAATAGGATTGCGCGGCCTCCCAACCCCGTAGCATTCCCGGCACTGTCATCGCCGACAGGGCACCACGAAACGGGATTTGCGTCAGGCCGCGCGCACGAAATACTTCTATGTCGTAGTCGCGCCCCGCAGAGCCAGCGGCCATCAGTCCACGCACGGAAGACAGGCTGCCGTCGGAAACCAGCCAGAAGGCATCGCCCCCCAGGCCGGTCATGTGCGGATAAACGACAGATAAGGCAGCAGAAACGGCAATGGCCGCTTCGACGGCGTTGGCACCGCGCGCCAAAGCTTGTGCGCCCGCCTCTGCCGCGAGTGCGTGGGGCGCCGTGACCAACCCCTGCGTTCCCAGCGCTTGGAGGCTCATACGCACTGCCTCCAAGCTTTTACACGCGATTTCGCCAATTTCAACTCCTGTGTGCGGTTGCGTCTGCGTCGTGCTGCCGAGGAGGCGGGCTGGGCTCAGATCAAGACACTTTCGGCATCAGACTCACGTGTGCGGCTACCACTCGCCAACCCTCGGGGGTACGCATCCAGGTTTGGCTTTGACGGCCGTGGACACTGTCGCGCAGAAATTCCGTATTCGCGGTAGCGAAATCTTCACCATAGGTAGTTATGACGGTATTGACCAAACGTCGTTGAAGGGCTTGTCCGGGACGACTGGCGCGAAATTCCGCAATCGCCGGGTAGCCATAGAGATTTTCCGCGACGCCATAACGCAGGGTGTGTTCGGAATTCCAAAACAGTTCATCGAGAACATCGACATCGTTTTCGATCAAGGCTCTTTCGTACTGCTCAAAGGCCTCCAAAACTTCTGCATGCACAGTCGGTTGATTGATCTTTGGCGATTGCATGACTTTTCTCCTTAGGTTTGCGGAATTGCACTGCGAAAACCACGTGCCTCCAAGACCCGCGCTATCTGCAGGGCCTTGGCCTCCTGCCACGGTGCAGCAATGATCTGCACGCCAATCGGCAGTGAATCTGGCAACTGCAGCGGCACAGACACCACCGGCAGGCCGATAAAAGAAAACGGCTGGGTATAGAGCCCCAGATGCGGGCGCACGAGCATCTCCTCGCCACCAAGCTCCATGGTCTTTTGACCAATCGCCGGGGCGGTCATGGGTGTCGCCGGAGCGAGCAGGATGTCGTACTGGGAAAAGATCTCCGCGACAATCTTCTGAAACCGGGCACGCACCCGTTGCGCCTGCAGATAGGCTGTTGCCGGCAACAGAGCCCCGGCGAGCATGCGGTCGCGCACATCGGGGTCATAATCGGCGGCGCGGGTACGCAGATTGGGAAGATGTAAGTTGCTACTCTCGGCATTGGTAATCACATAAGCAGCGGCCCGCGCCGCGATGACTTCTGGGATCTCGATAGTGGCTTGCGCAGCCAAGGCGTCTGCCACCCGTCGCAGGGCCTCCCGCGATGCGTCGGTCCCTTGCTGCGCGAAGTACCCCCCCAACACCGCAATACGCAAGTGCGGGTCCAAGTCGTTGCTCAACACGCCTACTGGCTCGGTCGCGCGCTCGGCCAAAGCCGCATCACGATCGTCTGGCCCTTGCAAGGCATCATAAGCCAAAGCCAAATCCTGCACCGTACGCGCCATGGGCCCGACATGATCAAGACTCGGACAAAAAGGGAAACTCCCCCCGCGCGACAGGCGACCGTAGGTCGGCTTGAGGCCAAAGATGCCGCAAAGCGACGATGGCACGCGGATGGAACCGTTGGTATCCGAACCCAGCGCCAGCGGTACTAGGCTGCCCCCTACGGCAGAACCACTGCCGCCACTGGATCCACCACTCATCCGTTGCAGATCGTGCGGATTGCGTGAGGGACCATAATGCAGGTTTTCGCCCGTGAAGTCATAAGCATACTCGCCCATGTTCAGGGCGCCGACCAGTATCGCTCCAGCCGCAGCCAGACGTTGAATCAAGGTGGCATCCGCAGTCGCTGGCGGCAGGTCACGATTGATTTTGGAGCCTGCCAGAGTCACTTCCCCCTGGATGTCGAAAAGATTTTTGACCGCAAAGGGCACTCCTGCCAAGGGCCCAGGATTCTTCCCGGCAGCAACCAGCTGGTCCACATGTGCTGCCTCCTGGCGTGCCCGTTCCGCCGTTACCAGAGTAAAGGCATTGAGGCGAGGATTCTGAGCCGAGATACGTGCCAAGGCATCATCGATCACTGCAGTTGCAGTCCAGCTACCCGTGCACACCTTTTCCGCGATTTCCGCAGCACTGGTCCAGTCCATGAGCAAGCTCCTTTATGCGTGGAAAATGGGAGCGAAATCGTCTTCCATCTGCAACGGCATCGTCTCCATCGCGGCCGCCATGCGCAAAGAAATTTGCAGATATCTTTTCACCCCGGCGGCATGCTCTTCTGCAATGGGCAAACCCACTACGGCACTGGTCTGGTGCAGATAGCGATCGAGTTCCTCAGGCGAGATCTGGTAGTCGGTCATCTTGCTTTTCCTTTTGCTGATAGGTTTGCTGGCACAGTTGAAGTCGTTCCCCGAACACGCTAACTGCAATCTCGGCCATGCGCTCTTCTCGCAATGATAGCCACTGGCCCACCACCCAACGGCCCTTGGTGCTCGGCGCGGGTAGAGACATATACCGCCGATTCGCCTAAAACACCGGAGAGCAAACTGGATACCACACTGCGGGAGTGACGCATGTCGGAGATGTCGCCATCCGTCCACATGGTATGCCGGCGACCACGTACCGAGCCGCGGGGGTCCGCGTCGGATTTCGCAAAGGCACCGAGTACCCGCGCGCTGGCGTCCTTGGACAGTTGGCCATTGATTGGCTCCAACCCCAACGCTCCCAGCACTTGGTAGATGGCACCAGTATCCAGAATATCCCGCATAACCCCGTGCGCGATCTGATACTCCGCAACCCAGCCGGACGCATTGGCAAAGAGGCAGATTTCCGAGCGCAGCAGCGCGGGTTTGGCCGACACACTGGCGCGGGCAGAAAATTGCGTCCAGTCGCGATTGATCATCTCGTCATGGAGCGCATCGCCAGTGACCTCCCCCAGGGCCAGGGCAACTCCCAATGCCGAGGCACCACGCGACCAGGCCATGTCGCAACGCCATTCCTTTGCCAACTGCCGCTCCGGGTCTACGGGAATGGGCGGAATCGCCCCCTTGACCTGTACCAGATGCACGTCGTCGGCACTCACTTCGAGCTGCGACTGTAACCCGCGTACCACACGCGCTGTCTCCAGAATCATCGGCAGCCGCCCCACCTCTTCCGGGGCAAAAGACCGGGTATACCCCACCGCCAGGGCCAGCCCCTTTTCAAGGCCTGGGGCGGGTGTTTCATCGACCGTAAAAACCAAGTAATGCGGGCAAGTCACCCCCTCCGTGCCGCCCGAGAAAGAGAGGACGATACGGTCTTCGATTTCTTCGGCGGTGCAATCCAAGCTTGGCCCGAGCAAACGACCCAGCGCCATAATCGCCAATCCGCGACTGAAATCGTTGATCGCGCCATTGCCCTCGGTCTTGCCGAGGATGGCCACGATCTGCTGCGGCTCAATTTCTCCTGCCGCAATCGCTGCCGCCAGACCACTCACGTCGGCCGGGCTACTGGAAAAAAAACGGTGGACCTGCGTACGCATGGACAATCCTTAAAAGGGAACCCGCAGCACCTTACCGGTGCGCCGCTGGATATCGATCTTGTAGACGTCACCGGTATCCATTTCGTCGGCGGATTGCGCCGAAGCCAATGCCGTCACCACCTCGTCCGAGTTCATGGTAAGCACGGTCACCGGTCGTTCCACGAAGGCCATAGGGAAATCATGCCAGGTTCCCACATGAATCATCAGCCCATGTCCGGCCGGGATGCGAAAGGCCTTTACATCCTCAAGGCGGGGGACATTTTCCCCTTGCAGATGATTGGGTTTGCCCAGCACCATAGCAAAAGGCGAACTCCCGAGGCCCACAAAGATTTGACTCATGCGCCCGTGTCGCTCCAGCCAGGTGATTTCCGGGCTCCGATGAGAAATCCGCGCGGTGCGAATCACCGCCTTTCCCGTGTAGACAAAATCGAGGTTCTGGCCTTCCTCAACGCTCCCTTGATAAAAGGGGATCGTCAGACCGGGCGCATAGACCGCTTCCGAGATCATCACGCCATACTCTTTTAAGGACTCCTCAGTGGCATCCACCAAGGGCACATCAACGATTTGCTGCTCCATCACTTCCATAACTTACTCCTGCGCACTCCGCGCTCTTGGCGATCGCAAGCTCCACGCCATCCAATCCTCTTATTTCAGTGAAAGCGCCTATCGGCCCAAGGCCTTCGCAAGGAAGGCATCGAAGCAAAGGCGACAATCTAGATTCCACCTTTTATTGACAAAATTTTCTTGATAATCGCTTGGGTAGCCAGCACGGCGTTCTGTTCGGCGAGCTCCCCAGCATAGAGGTCGCCCTTGGCCCAAATGCTTTCCTCGGTCTCCCCAGGCGGCGGCACATCAACGTCAGAGATACCACGAATGGAAAGGTAATGATCTGCCAACCCGAAACGAGACAATGCGGCAACATCCCCCAAATCTTCCATGGCGGTATTCGTATAATGTCCGGTTCCCTGGGTGTACAGCTTTACAATTTTTTCGGCAATTTCCTGGTTTTCCTTGCCAATCCAAAAGTCATCACCGGTAATCGTTGCGCCAACCAGGACCTTCGGCTGCTTTTGCAGATGAAATTTTTCATCCAGGGAGATAGCTGCTGCATCATTCTGCAATTTGATGTTGCGTGCTGCATCTTCGGCCAGCGCGAGAAGCCGGGGATTGATCCGATATGCAAGATTCTCCAGAGAATTCTGCGCGTAATTTGCACAATCCGTCGGATGGGCGAAATTTTTCGCGTAATTATCGCACCCAGGCGGCGACCAAGCCAATGTCTTGTTGTTGGCAAGATAATGGTGCCCAAACGCCCAAGAAATCACCCAATCATTGATGTACACACTACCCAAGGGGGAGTCTGCTTGATCCACGCCACCGGCAATGCCGCTGCGGATGAAAATGGTCTTGCGCACATCTAGTTGATGATCCTTGGCAAGGCTGGCAACCGATACTGCGGCATTGATTTCGCCCTCGCCGGTCTCGGTAACACAGACGCCATCCTGGTTGCAGAGTAGTGGACGAATCAGTCCAGAAATCTTTATCGATTTGTAGTGATACGGCTTTAACTCTTTCCATGCGTGCCATTCCGGCGGAAACGCAGTCAGGACAATCACTTTGGGCGCAAATAGAACTTCGGTTCCTGCTAGGGAAGGCAGCGAGAACATACCACTGGCTAGCACACAAACGGCAACAATACTCCCTCTAATTCGCATTTTATTGATCCTTTTTCGGAAATAAACATCAACCATAGACTGAGAGCTTTTCATACATTTCCCGCTTCTTATGCGCTTGCGCAAAACAGCCATCAATCGCATTTTTTTGCACCTGTATTGTTTGCTCGAAAGAGAGGCCCAGGGCGTCCCAGGTGTCGCTGATATTCGCAGTCAAATAGCCTCCAAAATATGCCGGGTCATCAGAGTTTATGGTAACCTTAAGCCCGGATTCCAATAGCCGCGCAACATTGTGTTGCTGTAGATTTCCGAATCCTCCCAACGCTACATTGGAAAATGGGCACACCGTGAGGGGGATTTGCTCCGCACGCAAGCGCTCTACCAACTCAGGCGACTCAAGGGCGCGTACCCCGTGATCGATACGCTCAACCCCCAGTTTGTCCAAAGCTTCGAGAATGTACTCCGGCGGTCCTTCCTCGCCGGCATGCGCTACCCGGTGTAGCCCTAGAGCGCGAGCAGCAGCAAAGGTCGCCGCAAATTTCGCAGGCGGATGATTTCTCTCGGCGGAATCCAGACCAACGCCAATGATTCCGCCAATTTTCTCCGCATCTTTCAGCAAAGCGATAGTACCCTCAGCAGGACGGTCACGCTCAAAACAGAGAATGAGCGCCGAGTCCACTCCCCACTCCCTCTCCGCCTCTCCTTGCGCAGCCGCGATCCCCGCCATGGACACCGCCAGGGGAACGCCGTGTTCTAAATGCGTTTGCGGGTCAAAAAACATTTCCGTATAGACAATATTTTCATCTCGACAATGACGCAGATACGCGAGCGTCAAGGCATAGAAATCCTGCTCTGTTTTCAGGCATTGGGTAGCGAGGTAGTACAGATTCAGAAAACTTTGCAGGTCTCTAAAGCGATAGGCTGCGCGCACCGCATCTACATCGTTGTAGGGGAGAGAAATCTGGTTTTTCTCTGCTAGGGAAAGCAGCATTTCTGGCTCTAAGCTGCCCTCTATATGCAGGTGCAACTCGATTTTCGGCATCTCCGCCAGCTTCTTTTTTTCTAACGTATTCATGATACTCCTTGTGGTTCTATTCGCTTACCCGAGAGCCAGGTTTCCAGCGGCCTCCTTTCCAGCTCTTCTGTCTTGCCCTCACACAGATCCCGGAACCAACCAGTGAGATCCTCTGCCTTGGGTTTCCCTGGCATTACAATAAAATCTGCGCGTTTACCAGGCATCAGATTGCCGGCCACAGCTGCTCTGCCCATGGCAGCAGCCCCCGCAAGAGTTGCACGATAGAGGCCCTCGGTTGCACTTACTTCCAAGCCAGCACTCTCGTGCACGGCAAAAAATCTTTGCAGCACATGCAGCATGCTATGGCTCGGGCCTGCTCCAATATCGGACGCCAAAGCCCACGGGATACCATACTCTCGCAACTTTTCCAGCGGCATTCTGGAATTGCCCAAGGCTTCATTGCTACTCGGACAATGCGCTACCCACGAGCCTCTATCGGCAAGACATGCCCACTCTGCATCACTCATTTCAATACAATGTGCCAGAACGGTCCGTGGACCGAGCAATCCTGCCCGATCATAGACATCCGTATAACTCTCCGCCTCGGGAAACAACTCTTTGACCCAGCACAGTTCTGCTCGGCTCTCGGCGAGGTGGGTTTGCACGAGAAGATTTTGTGCATCTGCGATTTGCCCCGCCACTCGCAAGTCCTGCGCACGCATGTTGGGCGCAAAGCGCGGCGTGATGGCATAGTGCTCTTTGCTGACATTCTCCACAAATGTGTTTAATTCTTCTGCTTCATGCTGGCTGTAACGCGTCAAATACGCTGGTGCATTGATAGCCATCAATGCATTACCTACTACCCAGTCGCCACGCATTTCCGCCAGTGCAACTTCTGTCGCTGCGCGATGCACACTCGAGAAGCTCAATCCCATAACGGTGCCTGCCCGCAGCATGTCGGAGTAGAATGTTTTCACCTGTTTGCGTGCCAGCGCCTCGTCCACAAACCGGCCTTCCTCTGGCCAGATATATTCCTGCAACCACTGTAAGAGCTCGCCACTGTAGGCGCCACGCACGGCGTGCTGTACCCAGTGACAGTGCAAGTCGGTGAATCCGGGCAACAACACGCCGTCGTGCTCTACGAGCTCAGACTTGGGGAATTCTGCGAGCATAGAAGCTACGCTGCCACTGGCGAGCACAGATCCCTTTTGCACGGCACAAACACCATCTTCCCTATAGTTCCAGGAGGAAGGATCCAGTGGGTTAAGGATTGCCGCTCGATGTAACTGCACTGGCGCTGCCAACATCATTGATGCTCCACGACTGTGCTAGCAATTTCCGTAAAGCTCTCCGCCTCGCGGCGTTTGCACAGCACCTGACGCGCGAGCTCCAAACCGGCACCAAAGGCAAAGCCAATGAGGGGCGAGAGATCATAGTTCGATAAAAGCTGCGCACCCCACCCTTCCCATAGAGGATTGTTGGAGAACACAATCGTTGCCAGTACCCCCACCAGCAGGATAGCTATCCGCCAGAGCGTGGATACTTCCGAGATAGCAGTCTTTCCCAAGCGCTGGCGGAAAAGCACCGCGATACAAACGATACCCGTCCACGGTGCTGCAACGATGATCAACAGATCAAGAAACGTTTGAAATGCCTCAAAAAATGAAGGCGAAACAAACAACACATAGAATGCCAGCAAAGTCGCCAGAACGGCGTCCAGTATCGTTACATATTTACGATTCAAGTCTCTGCCTAGCGTCACCGCCAAACTGAACGCAGAGCTATAGGAGTTTAAGAAATTAGATGCCAACAGCCCCAGGATTGCGAATACACAGAATGCCAGGTACAGCGCCGGAGAATCCATACCTTTGGCAGCCAAGGTTAAGCCACGGGCGCTAAGATTTACCCCTCCGGAAAAAGACAGCACCATCGCCAGCGACAAGATAAGCGCGCCGCCCACGGCTCCGCCCAGGGCCGGCCAAAAGAACACCGCCGGTCGGGTGCTGCTGCGTGCCAGATACCGCGAATAGTCGGAGGCGAACATGGTCCAGGAGAGCGCTCCGCCCATCAGTGTCAGTGATAATGCGGCAAAGGTTTGCAACCAGGACGTTTTAGAACCCGCGAAAGAATGCGACCAAAGCAGAGCGAAGCCATGCAAATGCCATAATATGTAGAGCGCAAACATCCCCATAACCAGAGACGCAAGGCTCTGCACCCGAACGATTGCCGCGTAGCCAATCACGGGTACCGCAAAGTTGGCCAGCACGCCCAATATGATTGCCAGTGTGAGTGCCGTCGAGCTCTGCGCAACGTGGAGATATTCGAGAACGCTGCGCAAGACGAAGATCACCAAAACCAGAACAACAGCCTGCCATCCCACTTGGGAAAACCAATTACTGATGGATATCAAGCGATTGAATTTTTCCCCAAAGAGCCTCGCAGATATCGCCATGGTGGGAATTCCGAGACGAAACCCTGGCAAACTAATTACCCCAACCGTCACAAAAAAAAGCGAAGCAAACAACAACACCCACAAAAAATTGGCATGCGGAAACAGTTCAACAATAAGAGCACCCAATGGCAGTGTCGATGCTGTCATCGTAGCAGCCAGCCAAATCAAACCCACACCGCCAGGTGAGGCGGTTCTTTCCGCATCCAGCGTAGGAGAAAGAGAGTGAACGTCTGCCATGGGTAATCTCCGTCTGTGTTATGAACCAGAATCCGAGCCCACCTCGATGGGGATCTCGAATACGGTATTCTGTTTGGGCATCTTCTTTAGGAAGGCTGGGAAGTTTCCACTCTTCACCGCCGCCACCGCTGCCCGATTCACCGCCCCCAATGGGCTAGGCTTAATGACTTTCGCCCATAAGACCTGACCACCAGGCGAGACCTCAAATTCCACCGTTGCCGTGCCGGACAAGCCCATCGCGCGCAATTCTGCCGGAACGTGCAGCTGGTTTTGAATGATGGGACGCAACTCCGCGACGTACTGGCCCATCAGATCCACCCGCTCCGCTGCGGAGATCGGCGGTGGCGCAGGAGGCGGCGCCGGTTTCGGTACGGGAACTGGCTTGGGCGGTGGAGGTGCCGCCTTCACCGGTGGTGCCGGTGGGGTCGGTACCGGCTTTGGCGGCACCACCATCTTGGGATGCGGCGCCGGCGGCGGCGGTGGCGTATGGTGAATGACGGGCTTGGGTGGCACCGGCTTTGGCGGGGTCGGTTTTACCACCGGCTTCGGAACCACTTTCGGGGGCTGTGGCAGGGTCACCATCTGTACGGCGATGACATGCTTCTTGGGCGGAGGAACGGGCTTGGTCTCGTGCGTTTCCCCGTACCAGGCCAAGGCGCCAATCAGCACCACTTCGACGAACACACCAGCAATCAGAGCCGCTACAAAGCGTCGACTGCCCTGTTCCGGATCTGGCGGTATCACCACGTTGTTCAAGACTGCGCTTGCCATTTGCTTGAATCTCCTGCAAATCGTTTCATGGTCCGATCAGGTCGTCTTCGTCGCAATACCGATGGCGGTAACTCCCGCCTTTTGACAGGCGTCCATCACGTGCACAAAGTCTTTGAAAGGCACCAACTTGTCGGCAGCAATGGTTACCTGCGTGTGGGATACATCCCCATCAGTCGAGAGAAAACTCGTCAAACCCTGCAAATCCATCTTCTTGCCCTTCACCTCCACCGTTCCATCCTTAAGGATATTCAATACAAAGTGGGGGTGCGGCAGGACCTTCGCTTGACTGGACGCCGGAAGCTGCAATTTCAAGCCCTTGTCGGTAATCATCTGTAGCGTAATCATGATGAAAAACACCAACAAGAACAGCATGACATCGATCATCGGGATAATTTCCACCCGACCCTTCTTGCGTGGACGTCGTACGGGAAGCATGAGGCATCCTCCTTACGCGTTTACCGCGACTGACATAACTTTGGCCTTAGAGGAATCAGCATCTGCATCCTCGAGCACGACCGGAGCACCATCGAGGCGATTCATGAGGACAACCTTGAGCGACTCCAATTGAAAGACCGTCTTATCGATGGAGTTGTTAAAGGCATTGAAGCTGATCAGCCCAATCATGGCAATCGCCAAACCCGATGCCGTAGCGATGAGTGCATCGGCTACGCCGCCCGTTACCGAAGTGGCATCGTGCCCGGGCGCCGCCAGAATGCTAAAGGCGTGAAACATCCCCAGAATGGTGCCAAAAAGGCCTAGCAACGGTGCAAGGGTGACGATGGTATCCAATACCCACAAGCGTTTGTCGAGACTTGGGGTGGTGAGGAAGATGGCTTCATCTAGCCGATTGGCGAAGGCCTCGCCACGGGCACTGCCATAGTGATGAACCAGGTTAAAGTGACGAAGTGCCACACCGATCAGCGATTCTTCCGGAAGTCCTTTGGCCATCACCGAGATTTCCTCTAGATCTGGACGGCGCAACTTACCCCGATTGGAAACCAGCCAAAGTATCTTTCTTCCTTTGGACATCGCGTTCCGTAGAAACCAAAAACGGTCGATGATCACCGCGAGCTCAATGGCAAGCAGGGCCATCAATAGGTACAGCACCCCATCCGAGTAGTTCGCTAAGTGGATAATATATGCAAACGTCATAATCATTCCCTTCCATAATTTCAGTAGGCCATATTGCCTTAATAGATGCTCACGCAATCAACGTGCCACAACTTCTTCGCAGATTCGCGGGGAAACCGAACTCTTTTTTGCACCATAATCGTGCAAACTGCACCAAGAATGGCCATCGTCAACTTTGCCGATGACTCCATAATACGCAAGAAGCGTTGCCTGAAAAGTGCAATTTTTGTCATTCACATTTGTCTTTTTAGCAACGCTAATCACTCCGGCGGAATCAACAGCCCTTCCATTGACGGACGACCTCTGCAACTTGCATCCTGCAAACACTACGCCAAGGAGCACTTTCAATGTCCTCAAAATTAAAGCGTGAAGTGGGTTTCTCCGGGCTGATATTTGCAAGCCTTGGGGGCATCATAGGTTCAGGTTGGCTTTTTGGCCCTTTGGACGCAGCGCGCGTCGCCGGCCCCCTGAGTATAGGGTCATGGGCGATCGGCGCCTTAACCATTCTACTGCTGGGCCTTACCTACGCCGAGGTGGGCCCCCTCTTTCCCCGTGCCGGTGCTGCAGCACACATCGCCAATGTCGTACACGGCAACCTGCTGGGTAAAATCTGGGCGTGGCTGCTCTTTATGTTTTATATCGCTATCGCACCGGTAGAAGTAGTGGCGGTGCTCACCTATGCCAACAACTACATTCCCGGGCTCTTGCAAGGTAACACCGGCCTGCTCAGCGGTTTGGGATTGATTGCTGCAGTGCTATTGCTAGGGGTCATGTTCCTGCTTAACTTTTTGGGTATCAAACGCGTAGCGATGGTGTTTTCTGGACTTGGATGGTGGAAGCTTGCCATACCCATCCTTACCATCATCGTTCTGGTAACCCAAAGCTATCACCCGGAAAATCTGCACATTCTGCATTTCACTAGCAGTTTTCATGGAATGTTTGTTGCCGTGGCATCTTCTGGCATTGTCTTCAGTTACCTCGGTTTTCGCCAAGCGATCGAACTGGGCGGGGAAGCCAAGAATCCTGGTAAACACATCCCTGGTGCGGTCATTGGTGCAATCGTGGTGGGCGCGATCATCTATGTGGGTTTGCAATGGGCTTTTTTGGTTGCGATGCCCCCGGATCAAGTCACTCAAGGCTGGCAAAAGTTGAATTTCCCCGGATTATTTGGTCCTTTTGCCGCCATTGCCACGCTGCTCGGTATCGGCTGGCTAGCAGTCCTCATTTACGCCGACGCATTGATTTCGCCCGGCGGCACGGCCTTAGTCTATGCGACCTCTGCAGCACGTGCCGTGGTGGCTAACGGTGAGGTCAAGGCAGGGCCGAGTTTCTTTACCAAAATCAGCCCCACCGGAGTGCCGTGGGTTGGGGTAATTGTCGCCTATGTGATCGGCTGCTTGTATTTTTTGCCCTTTCCGTCCTGGCAAAAACTGGTGGGTTTCATTACCACCATTTCGGTCATCACTTATGGCATCGGACCCATCGTACTCTTGCAGCTACGGCGTTCCGTCCCTGATCTCAAACGGCCCTTCCGCCTCAGGGGCGCGCAGGTGATTGCCCCTATTGCCTTCGTTCTTTCCTCGTTGGTGGCATATTGGGGCGGTTTCCAGGCATTGACCTACATCTTTGGCGCGCTCTTCGGCATACTGATCATCTACGCAATTTTGCGCCTGATTCGCGGCAAAGAATCGGGGATGTCCGGCTTCTACAATATCACCTGGATTTTTCCCTACTTCATTGGGCTCTGGTTGCTTTCGTACTTTGGGCCCAAGGTCCTGGGTGGCACCGGCGACATTGCCTTCTTCTGGTCGATGCTGTGGGTCGCTCTGCTGGCTATCGTATCGATGTTGTGGGCGCTAAAGGTAACGGTACCCGATGGCCGCGTGGCAGAATATTTTGCCAGCATGGCGGATGAGGGGATTTCTCTCTAAAACGCAAGCGCGTAAAAAAGCCCCGACCATAAGGCCGGGGCTTTTTCCTTGGCAAAAAACAATGCGTTCGCGTCAGAAGTTGGCGGTCAGGCTGGCATAGACCGTGCGCGGGGCGCCGGGCAGGCCAATCAAATCGCCCTTGGTGCTGGGACCAAAGGTGCCGCCGTCGCTAATGTACTCATAGCTGTTGTAACGATTGCCCAGCAGGTTGAGGACATCCAGATCCACACCCACGTTGCGGAACCACGGCAGATGCACCGGGATTTTGCTGTGCAAGGCGATGTTCAGCAGCGTGTAGGCGGGCAGCTTGGCCGTGGCCGAGGGGGCCTTGGCAATGTTGTCGTACAGGGCCTGGGGGCCAGTGTATTGGACCCAGATACGGGGTTGCAGCAGCATCCCCATCACATACTCTTTGGCGTAGGCGCCAATTTTGAAAGTGCAATCGGGGATGTTGGCGACGGGCAGGCCGGCGTAGTTCTTGCCCTTAACTGCGTAATTACTGAAGTGGGCCTGTTCAAAGGACAGGTTGGCAAAGGTGTGCAGCCAATAGACGGGGTCATCCACCGCGTAAAGGTTCACGCCCTGGTAGTCCGAGGTGCCAAAGGCGTTGATGACGTCGCCATTGGTTTCGGTAATGGGCAGATACTGGTCCGAAAAGCGGGTGAAATACCAGTTGGCGCTGAATAGAAAGTGGTGCAAAAACCCTTCGTGACGGAAATGTACCTTGAAGCCGGCCTGATAATTCTGGCCCTTTTCCAAAGAAATGGAGCTGCCAGGAATATCCTGGAAGGGGCCGCCGCCACCGCCAAAGGAAGGCGTCTGGTAGGCCACGCCGTAGCTGGCAAACAGGGCCAGGTGGGAGAGGGGCCGCCAGTTGATGTTCACCGAAGGCTCCACCGCGCTCAAGCTACGGGAGTCGGCCGGCAGTTTGGCCTGATTACCCTTAGGGTAAAGTTTGCTCGCCTCGGGATAGGTTTCAGTGGTGAAGGGGGTGTAATTGAGCTGGAACTCCTCCACCCGTACCCCAGGGGTAATGGTGAGGCTGTGGACGGGGTGGATGCTATCCTGAAAGAAGGCCGCCAAATTCGTCACGTCGAGGAAGTTGCTCCGATACTTATCGTTGGGAACAAAACGATTGGCATTATAGGGCGGATATTCACTGAAGAAGGCGTTGCGGGTGTTGTCCCGGCTGTTGATGAAATAACCGCCAATGGCGATCTTGTTCCAGGGCAGTTTGGCGTTGAACCAGAGCTTGTCACCGTAATCGTAACTGTGGGGGGTTGTTGTACTCGTTGGTATTGGGTGCGCCAAGGGCGTAAGACACATAGCGGTTATGCAGGCGATGGCCGTAGCGGTACCAAATATTGTTGTGCAACTTGATCCCTGAACCCATGCCCACATTCAGCTTGTTGTAAAACATCCAGGTGCTGTTACTGTCGATTTTGTAGGGTAGGGCATTGTAAAAGCCAGAGGTCTGCTCGCTGTAAATGGAGCCAGGGATGGCCTTGCCCGTTTTATAGTCGTAGCCATTGATGGTGGCTTTTGCCGCATAGACGGGGATTTCATAGGGTTTGTAGGCCACGCCCTTGGCCAGATAGGCACCAAAGCTATCGTCGCCATGGTGAAAGCCCTTGCGCAATTTGAAATACCAGGCGTAGCTATTGCTGGGCAAGATAGTGCCCGTAGGGCTCAACAGGTGGGTACCAGCCGGGACACTCAAGAAACTGTTGCCAGAGCTCACGCCTCCTGCCAGCACGGCACTGAAACCGTCGATATTGCCGGTGCGCACGTCAAAATGAATATTCTTGAAATCGTTGCTGCCATAGCTGATGCCGACACTGGCACCGGGCTTGGCCGTGGGCTGGATGGGCACGAAGTCGATGCCGCCGCCAATGTTGTTATACCAACGGTTTTCGGGGTTGCCGGGGCCATAGGTGACGTGGATGCCCTGAATGATGGAGGGCTGGTTTACCTGGGGCGATTGCCACAGCCCGGTGGCCGGATTGTTCATGGGGATGCCGTCAAAACTGATGGCAATACTGTGGGCCGCCTCACTGCCCTTGGGATGTCCCCAACCCTGCTTGATACCGTTGATGCTGATCTGGGCCTTGGCCGCACCCGTACCATAACTGGCCAAGGTGCTCACACCCGGCGCAAAGTTCAGCATCTGGGCGCCGCCAGCGGCCGGGCCAGCGGCCTCGATCTCTTTGCGCCCCAAGACCTTGCTGGCAATGCCGGAATGGAAGATGCGTTTTTGGTTTGGGAGTTCTTTACTCTTTTGGCTGTAGGCCGAGATGGTGGTGACGTTGTTCTCCACCTCCCCCACATTATACGGACCATGGTGAAGTTTTTTGTGATAATGGTGATGATCACTCTGCCCGGCATCCAGAGGCTGAGCCAAGGCCTGGGTTGCAGGAAACAAAGCAGCGCTGACGGCGAGTAGCAAAACTCGCCCACGAAATGCACGATTATCCATCGTGTTACTCCTTCAGTAGCGGTGAAAAGCGGAATATTTAGCTTGCTAAGCCGAGGAGAATAACAAGGGAGTGTTACACCAATATGAACATTTTATGACAAAGTTATGATTTTCTGGAAAAAGTTTTTATCTATAGATAAATATAATGGATAAAAACAGAGGTTTTGGATTGCGCGCGGCGGGCGAACGCAATACAGTAAAGACCTTGGCATCCGATTTGGAGAAATCGCCATGTGGATCCGACCGAACATGCAACCCATCGAGCGCTGGCTGCGCCTCTATTTTGGCGTCATCCTCTTCGCCATCTACTTCTTCAACCCTTTCCCCTACAAGGAATGGACCTTCTCCGGCCTACTCCTGATCGCCACCGCAGCGACCGGCTATTGTCCCATCTACAGTTTTCTGCGGCGGCGCAAGAAAGACCAGCCGAGCGTTTCAACCATAACCACCTCGACTCGGACGGAAGGCGATACGGAGCCAAGCCCAAGATAGAACTGGTCTCGAGAGGCGCCCAGCATAAGAAAGAAAAAGACTCGACAAGGGGCGGCGAGCCGCCTACTCTGGGCAAAATTTTTCTCACGCGCAGGAGCGAGTCATGGAATCAGTGGTACTGCACACCAATCACGGCGAAATCCAGATCGAGTTAGACGACGCCAAGGCCCCGAAGACGGTCGCCAACTTTTTGCAGTACGTTGACGATGGGTTCTTCGATGGCACCATTTTTCATCGGGTCATCCCTGGCTTCATGATCCAGGGCGGTGGTTTTACGGAAAAAATGCAACAGAAACCGACCGCCGATACCATCAACAACGAAGCCGAGAATGGCCTGAAAAACGAGCGCGGCACCCTAGCCATGGCGCGCACCAACGATCCCCACTCCGCCACGGCGCAGTTCTTCATCAACCTCACAGACAATGATTTCCTCAATTTCCGCTCGGCCTCTGGTAATGGTTGGGGCTATGCGGTCTTCGGCAAGGTGACGTCCGGGATGGATGTGGTGGATGCCATTGCCAAGGTGGCCACCGGCAATCACGGCATGCACCAAGACGTCCCCAAGGAAGCCGTCATCATCGAAAAGGCCGAGCGTATCGCCTGATTCGTGCAAGCGGCGCCAGTCGCGCTCGCGGAGCGGCAGGGCGATCTGCTCTGCCTCTCCGACCTTCACCTCGGTCCCCAGCGACCGGAACTCACCCGGCTGTTTCTGCGCTTCTGTGGGGAGATACCCGCGGGAGTCAGTGATCTTTGTATCCTCGGCGATCTTTTTGATTTCTGGGTGCACCAAAGCCAAGCCAGCGCCGAGCCGCAACACAGCGTACTACGGGCGCTGCAAAGTGTTCAGGAAGGCGGCATTCGTGTCTGGATCATGACCGGCAATCGGGATTTCGCCCTTGATCGCGCCACGCTGGCGCGGTTCAACATCCAGTTACTGCCAGACCCCACGCCACTTCCTGGCGGTATTCTTCTCACCCACGGTGATCTTCTCTGCACTGAGGACGTCCGCTATTTACAGTTTCGTCGCGTCATCCGCAATCCTCTAATGCTCGGCGGCTTACGCGCCCTACCCTATTCGGCACTGCTGTGGATCGGTCGTCGTCTACGGCGTAGCAGCCAAAAAGAGCTCCAGAAAAAGACCTCCAGTATTACCCAGGCAACGGCTGCGGGCATTGCCATGGCCATCCGCGGCGAAGGCATCTTCGCCAGTCGCGAGGCGCCCTATCGTATTCTCATTCATGGCCACACCCATCAGCCCATCGACGAAAATCTACCTGATCTCCGGGCGCATCGCTTTGTACTTAGCGATTGGCAGAAATCGGGTGCCACGCTGCTGCGCTGTTCTCCTACCGGCACTTGCCAGATTTGGCACTATCCGCCACAAGGTGAAGGATAATTCATTCATCTCAACGTCAGCGAAACGCGCCTCTTGCCCTATACAGTCTCGGAATCTGCCTTTATCATTCGCCCTTTGACGGCATTCCTTAGATTATGGCGCTCATCGTACAGAAATTCGGCGGGACATCCGTCGGCAACATCGAACGGATTCAGGCGGTAGCAGAGCGGGTATTAGCAACGCGGGCTGCTGGGCATGATGTAGTGGTGGTGGTGTCGGCAATGTCCGGTGAAACCGACCGCCTCGTCAAACTCGCGCGCGAGATCGACTCCCAGCCGCACCCGCGCGAACTCGACGCCTTGCTCAGTACCGGCGAACAGGTCACCATCGCGTTGCTGGCCATGGCCCTGCACAGTAAGGGTCAGATGGCGCTGTCCCTTACCGGCAGTCAGGTGCCGATTGAGACCGACGCCGCGCACAACAAGGCGCGCATCGAGCGCATCGACGGTACGCGACTCCGTGCCGCCCTAGCGGCTGGACAGGTGGTCATCGTTGCCGGTTTTCAGGGCATCAATCAGCATGGTGACATCACCACCCTCGGCCGGGGCGGTTCCGACACCACTGCCGTCGCTCTGGCCGCCGCCTTGCAGGCCGATGAATGCGCCATCTACACCGACGTCGATGGCATCTATACCACCGACCCGCGGGTAGAAGGCAAGGCGCGTCGCCTAGACCGCATCACCTACGAAGAGATGCTGGAAATGGCGAGCCTCGGGGCCAAGGTCCTGCAAACTCGCTCGGTCGAATTTGCCATGAATTACCGGGTGCCGGTGCGCGTCCTGTCTTCCTTTCAGGACGGCCCTGGCACCCTCGTTACTAGTGAGGAAAACTGTATGGAAGCCCCCCGCGTATCGGGCATCGCCTTCTCCCGTAATGAGGCCAAGATCACCGTCGTTGCCGTTCCCGACCGCCCGGGCATCGCCTCGGCCATTTTGGGTCCGGTGTCGGCTGCCAACATCAATGTCGACGTCATCCTGCAAAATATCTCGGAAGACGGCAAAACCGACTTCACCTTTACCGTCGAGCGTAGTGATTTCGAGCGTGCCATGAACATCTTGCGTGGCGTCGCGCGCGAGCTGGGCGCCGACGACGTACGCGGCGACACCGGTATCGTGAAGGTCTCGGCAGTAGGCGTGGGGATGCGCTCCCACGCCGGCATCGCGGCCAGCATGTTTGCCGCCCTGGCGCAGGAAAACATCAACATCCAGATGATCTCCACTTCCGAGATCAAAATCTCGGTGGTCATTGCCGAAAAATACCTGGAGCTCGCCGTGCGCGCGCTGCATAGCACCTTCGGCCTGGAAGAGGCGGCTTCCTGATGGCGCTGATGAACAATTACGCGCGTCTGCCCGTCGCCTTCGTGCGCGGTGAGGGGGCGTGGCTCTACGATGAATCCGGGCGGAAATACCTCGATGCCCTGGCGGGGATTGCCGTCTGTGGTCTTGGTCACAGCCATCCGGCCGTAACCCACGCCTTGCAGGCCCAAGCGAGCAAGCTGCTGCATACCTCCAATCTGTACGAAATTCCCGAGCAGACAGCGCTCAGCGACGATCTTTGCCGCCTGAGTGGCTTGGATGCGGCACTGTTCTGCAACAGCGGCGCCGAGGCCAACGAAGCGGCCATCAAACTCGCACGTTTGCATGGCCACAGCCGTGGCATTGCCGAACCCAAGATTCTGGTCTTTACCCAGTCCTTTCATGGTCGCACCCTGGCGGCGCTCACGGCCACCGGCAATCGCAAAATTCAGGCCGGTTTTGCCCCCCTGGTACCCGGTTTCGTGCGCGCCCCCTATGGGGATCTTGCCACGGTACAGGGAATGCTCGCTGCCGACCCGGAGATCGTCGCGGTGCTGGTGGAACCGGTACAGGGCGAAGGCGGCGTGCGTCCTGCCCCCGTCGGCTTTTTGCATGGGCTACGCAAGCTCTGTGACCAGCACGAAGCACTATTGATGTGCGATGAGGTGCAGACGGGCATTGGCCGTACCGGGCACTACTTCGCCTTTCAACACGAGAAGGGCCTGCTGCCCGACGTGCTCTGCCTGGCCAAGGGACTCGGTAATGGCGTACCTATTGGCGCCATCGTCGCCCGACAGGCCGCCGCCGATCTTTTCGGCCCGGGCAAGCATGGCAGTACCTTTGGTGGCGGCCCCCTGGTTTGTGCCGCGGCGCGCGCCGTACTGCGCACCATGGAGGCAGAAGACATCCCCACCCGTGCCGCGGCCATGGGCGAGCTCTTACAAAACCGCTTGCGCGAACGTTTCAGCGAGCACCCGGCGGTGGAGGAAGTACGCGGACTGGGCTTGATGGTAGGTGTGGTTTTGCGGCACGAACCGCAAGACTTCGTGCGTCGCGCCCTGGATGCGGGCGTACTGCTCAACGTCACCGCCGGGCGGGTGATTCGCCTGCTGCCGCCGCTGATCTTCACCTCCGAGCAGGTCGATTTGTTGGTCGACACCTTGGTTGGCCTCTTACAGGAGGAAGCATGAAACCCGTGCGCCACTTTCTGCGCTTGCAGGATCTCTCCCGCGCCGAGCTGCAGGGGTTGCTGTCGCGCGCCATCGAACTTAAGCGCATGTTGCGCGCTGGCGAAGCCTACACGCCCTTTGCCCAGCGCACCCTGGCGATGATCTTCGAGAAGTCATCCACCCGTACCCGCGTATCTTTTGAGACGGGAATGGCGCAATTTGGCGGTCACGCACTGTTTTTGTCGCCGCGCGACACCCAGCTCGGGCGCGGCGAAAGTATCGAGGATACCGCGCGAGTGCTGTCGCGTATGGTCGACCTGATCATGATCCGCACCTTCTCCCATGCCGGGCTGGAGGCCTTTGCCAGCGCCAGCCGCGTTCCGGTCATCAATGGTTTGTCCGATAACCACCACCCCTGTCAGCTCCTGGCTGACCTGATGACGGCACAGGAGCTCTGGGGCGGTTTGCAGGGTCGCAAAGTCGCCTTCATTGGCGATGGCGCCAACAATATGGCACGCTCGTGGATGGAAGCAGCACAGATACTCGATTTTGAATTGCGCATCGGCGCCCCCGAGGGCTTTCACCCCAGCAGTTTCGCGCAGCAGGAAAATGGCACTCATACCCGCATTTATACCGACGCGCGCGCGGCAGTAAACGGCGTAGACATGATCGTTACGGACGTGTGGACGAGCATGGGGCAGGAGGCGGAGGACGGCGAGCGGCATGCCCGCTTCGCCTCTTTCCAGGTGAATGCCCAGCTGCTCGCCCAGGCACGACCAGGTGCCGTCTTCATGCATTGTCTCCCCGCCCATCGCGGTGAAGAAGTGACGGCAGAGGTCATCGACGGCGCGCACTCCCTGGTCTGGGAAGAGGCGGAAAATCGCCTGCACGCGCAGAAGGCATTGATGGAATTCCTGGCGGGCTTTGGGCCCCTAGCCAAACAAGGAGTCTGAATATGGTAAAGAAAGTCGTACTCGCATATTCCGGTGGTTTGGATACCTCGGTCATCCTCAAATGGCTGCAGGACCAATACCAGTGTGATGTGGTTACCTTCACCGCCGACATCGGCCAAGGCGAAGAACTGGAGCCCGCGCGGCGCAAGGCCACGCAACTCGGCGCCAAGGAAATCTTCATCGATGACTTGCGCCAAGAATTTGTGCGCGACTACGTCTTTCCCATGTTCCGTGCCAACACGATTTATGAGGGCGAGTATCTGCTCGGCACCTCCATTGCCCGCCCTTTGATTGCCAAACGTATGGTAGAGATCGCCGCCGACGTCGGCGCCGATGCCGTCGCCCATGGCGCCACTGGTAAGGGCAACGATCAGGTGCGCTTTGAGCTGGGTGCCTACGCTCTCGACCCAAAAATCCAGGTCATCGCGCCGTGGCGGGAATGGGATCTAACCTCGCGCGAAAAACTCCTGGCCTATGCCGAACAGCATAGCATTCCCATCGAGCGGCACGGCAAAAAATCACCCTACTCCATGGATGCCAACCTCCTGCACATCTCCTATGAAGGCGGCATTTTGGAAGACCCGTGGGCCGAAGCCGAGGAATCCATGTGGCGCTGGACCACCGCGCCAGAGCAGGCCCCAGACAAGCCGCGCTACATCGAAATACAGTTTGCCCATGGTGATCCGGTAGCCATCGACGGCGAAGCCCTGCTACCTGCTGTCCTCCTCGCCCACCTCAACACCATTGGCGGTGAGCATGGCATCGGCCGCCTCGACATTGTCGAGAACCGCTATGTGGGCATGAAGTCACGCGGCTGCTACGAAACCCCTGGTGGCAGCATCTTGCTGCGCGCCCATCGTGCCATCGAGTCTATCACCCTCGACCGCGAGGCGGCGCACCTCAAAGACGAGCTCATGCCGCGCTATGCCAGTATCATCTATAACGGTTACTGGTGGAGCCCCGAGCGCCGCGCCCTGCAATCCCTCATTGACCAGACCCAGCGCCTGGTCAATGGCGTGGTGCGCCTCAAACTCTACAAAGGAACCTGCAGCGTGGTCGGCCGCAAATCTGAGGAAAGCCTATTTGACCCGCGCATCGCCACCTTTGAAGACGATGCCGGGGCCTACCATCAGCAGGATGCCGAGGGCTTTATCAAGCTCAACGCCCTGCGTCTGCGCATCGAAAAACGCCTGCAAGGCTAGGAGGACGACTCATGCGCATTTTACACACCATGCTACGTGTGGGCGATCTGGACCGTTCCCTGGCCTTCTACACGGAAGTGCTAGGGATGCGCGTTCTGCGCCGCAAAGACTACCCCGAAGGCAAGTTTACCCTGGCCTTTGTCGGCTACGAGGAAGAAGACCACGGCGCTGTCATCGAGCTCACCTATAATTGGGGTGTGACGAGCTACAGCCTTGGCGATGCCTTTGGCCATATCGCCATTGAGGTCGAAGATGCTGCCGCTGCCTGTGACCAGATCCGTGCCCGCGGCGGGCGCGTCGTCCGCGACCCCGGCCCCATGAAGCACGGCACTACCGTCATTGCCTTTGTTGAAGACCCCGATGGCTACCGCATCGAACTCATTGAGCACAAAACCCGGGTGAATTAACGCAGGCCGGCGTTCGGCTTGCCATCTGACAGCACAGAGCTAGCCGGATGGTTCTGTTCCCGCCGACAGCGCTTCGGAAACATCACTCCCTCCCCCACAGCGCATTGCCCATGCCGCCAAGGTAAGCGTCGTGCGCTGCCAGTTCCTCGGCAGAAGCAACGATTACCCGTAGGCGTCCTTCGGGCCGCGGGGTGGTGGTTTGCACTGGGCTTTTGCTCGCTGCATTGCCCGCTGAGACATCCAGTAGGCCCATATCCACCTGGCCACCGGTCATTGCCAAATACACCTCGGCGAGCAGCTCACAGTCGAGCAGCGCGCCGTGCAGGGTACGCTGACTATTGTCTACCGAAAAGCGCCGACAGAGGGTGTTCAGGTCGTTTTTTTGCCCAGGAAAGCGGCGCCGCGCCTCAACCAGAGAATCAAAAACCGGATTCTGTAATTTTTTGCGCTGCGCGCGCGTCAGCTCGGCACCCAGAAAACCCATATCGAAGGGCGCATTGTGGATGATCAGTTCATCAGCGCCCAGGTAAGCAAGAAAGCCCTCTGCCAGCTCTGCAAACAAGGGCTTGTCCTGCAAAAACTCATCGGTCAGCCCGTGGATACGCACGGCATCCGGATCGCTGGAGCGCTCGGGGTTGAGATAGACGTGATAGTTGTTGCCGGTTAGGCGGCGGTCGACGATCTCGACGGCGCCAATCTCGATGACGCGATGTCCCTTGCCGGGATCAAGCCCCGTGGTTTCCGTGTCCAGCACAATCTGCCTCACAACCATCCCTCCCCACACTGTTCTTGCGCATTGCCAGCAAAGTGATCCAGCACCCGATTGATCAAGGCATCAACAGCCTCATTTTCTGGATCCCCAGAATGGCCGCGCACCCATTCCCAGCGCAATTGATGCGTTTGGGCCAGTCGCGCCAAACCCTGCCATAGCTCCACATTCTTTACTGCCGAACCGCCTGCCGAGCGCCAGCCACGTTTTTGCCAGCCCGCAAGCCACTCAGTCATCCCCTTAATCAAATATTGCGAATCCGAGCGAATCAGAATGCTACTCGGACGTTTCAGCGCCTCCAGACCATGCAGTGCCGCGCCCAGCTCCATGCGGTTGTTAGTGGTCTGCGGCGCATAGCCCCAGAGCACACGCTCGGCTTCGCCTTGGCGCAACCAGGCGCCCCAGGCACCGGGGCCGGGATTCCCGCGGCAAGCGCCATCGGTAATCAAACGCAGGGTCACATCAGTCATCATCAGACTCCACAGACAATTGCAGGTTAGCCGGAGCCGTGGCGAGTTTGCGTAGGCCTTTTTTCTTGCGTGCCGGGATAGCACCTACCAAGGTGGGGCTATTTTCGCGTTTTTGCGCCAGAAGAATGTAGGCATTGGCGCCGGCTGGCCACCAGCGGTCCCCCACCAGCTCCATCCATTGCGCGCTGTGCCCCAGCCCAGGGAAGGTATATTGAAAGTAGCGCCCCTGGCGTAGACTGAAACCCAGATCGCCGAGCAGTCGACGTAGCTGCGTTAGCGGTAGAAAGGGCTGGCGCCAGGGCCAGGCGCGGTCGCGGCGCCAAAGATGCCAGCGGCGCAGCATCCCCAAACTGCCACTGGGGTTAAAATCCATGATCAGGATATGCCCCTCGGGGCGTAGCGCGCGCCAGCATTCTTCCAAAATTTGCTTGGTGTCTGGCATGCGGGTCAGACAGAAGGGAACAACGACCAAATCAAAACGAAGGTTACCAAATGGCAACGCATCGCAACGCCCGTAGACCTGCAAATAGCCATCAGCGGCGCAGACAAAACCATCATTGAGCAAGACCCAGGTATTCGCGGACGGCAGGGGGTTCCAAAAGACCGGCTGCCCCAGCTGCAGCACCGTATCGGCGTGCAGGCGCTCGATCCACGGTGGCAACATTTCTGCCGCCCGCTCCAGCAATAGACGACCGCTGCGTCCCGTCCACCACTGCGCTGCGCGCCGTTGTCGCAGGGAAGAACGAATGACCCCTCTAGGCATGAGGGGCGGGCTGTGCTCTGATCATAAGGCCATGTTACCCCGAGAAGGAGCCGTAGCCCATATGCTGACCCTCATTCCCGCCTTTCAGGACAATTACATCTACCTGTCGCAGACCGCGCATGGCCTGTGGATTGTCGACCCCGGAGACGCGCAACCGGTACTGCAGTACCTGGAGCAACTGCAACGGCGGCCCACCGCCATCCTCTGCACCCATCACCACGCCGACCATGTGGGTGGAGTCGAACAGCTCGTAGAACACTACCGGATACCTGTCTATGGCCATGGCGCGCAAATTCCCCGCCTTACTCAATCTGTCAACGAGGGTTCTTGGGAGATCGATGGCGAGAGCGTTGAGGTGCTGGAGATCCCGGGGCATACTCTGGACCACATTGCCTATCTTTGGCAGGACCTGCTCTTTTGCGGCGACACCCTGTTTGCCGCGGGCTGTGGACGCATTTTTGAGGGCAACCCAGCGATGATGTACAACAGCTTACAAAAGCTGGCCGCCTTGCCCGACAATACCCAAGTCTGCTGCGCCCATGAATATACGCAAAGCAACCTGCGCTTCGCGATGGCGGTCGAGCCAGAAAACCCGGCGATTACCGAACGAACGGAGCAGGTAGCAAGACTTCGACGCCAAGGCCGGCCAAGCCTGCCAAGCACGCTGCAAGAAGAAAAACGCAGCAATCCGTTTCTCCGTTGTGGCGAAGATCGCGTCATCAGCGCCGCTCGTGCGCATGGTGCTAGCGCTGACTCGCCAGTAAGCGTATTCGCGGCGCTACGCCAATGGAAGAATGAATTCCGCTAGTCAACCCGGCAGCAAGCTCCATTCCAGGCGCTCCGACCAGGATCGCGCGCAGACCTCCCGCAGATTCGTCGCAGAAATCTGGTGTAAACGCTCGAGGATCTCCTCCTCGTTTTGCAGTCGCCCGCCCTGGGTCACCTGCCGCACGCGGCGTGCCATCCGCGTTTCCAGGTCCTCCTCACCGAGCAGCCACTGCTTGCGCAGGCCAGCGCGGCTCCAGTGCATTTCCTCCTCCGTTGGCCCCTCCTCGACCAAGGCTGTAAGGATTGTGCCGATAGCTTTTGCAGCCTCTTGGCGTTTGCCAGGCGGCACCGCCGCGTAGAGGCTCCACTCCCCGGTGTCGCTCAGCGCCTCAAGCTGCGAATAGGTCTGGTAGGCAAGCCCGCGGCGTTCACGCAACTCCTGGAACAGGCGCGAAGCCATACCTGCACCCAGAATGTGGTTGGCAAAGAGCTCGGCAAGATGGTCCTGATCTGCAAACGCACTAGCTTGCCCCATCCACAAGAGATGCGCCTGACGGGCATGGGCCGAACGACGACGGCGCGACGCAAAGTACGGCATAGGCGGAGCAACGGAAATTGGTTGTGGGCGTGGTGGCAAGGCCGCAAAACGGGCCTCCACTTGCTTAACCAAGGCATTTTCGTCAACCGCGCCGACCGCAGCAATCAGGATCGGGGCGTTCGCCAAATAGTCCTGATGAAAGGCGCGCAGCCGTTGGGCACTGACCCGACGCACCAGACTCGCCTTACCCAAGACCGGCCAACCCAAGGAATCATCGCCCCAGAACGAATTTGTTGCTTGCTCTTGCAGGTAGTCTTCGAGGTCTTCGGCCGCCATGGCAATTTCCTGCGCCACGACTGCACGTTCGAGGACGAGATCTTTGGCGGTAAACGTTGGGCAGAGCAGGAGATCAGCGAGAAGATTCAGTCCCGCGGATTGGTCTTCGGCGAGCACTGTCAGGTGCAGAGTAACCGATTCGCGGTCGGTAAAGGCATTGAGAGTACCCCCTAAGCGTTCACCCAAGCGATTAATTTCGGCAGCATCGCGCCCCGCCGCCCCTTTGAAGAGCATGTGCTCCAAGAGATGGGCGAAACCATTTTCCTCCGGCTGCTGATGTCGACTGCCACGCAGCGCCGTAACCGAGATCGCTACTTGCCGACGGCCAGCGACGCGCTCCGCAAAAAAGCGAATGCCATTGGGCAATTGCTGTAAGGAAGCAGATGCGTTCATCTACTCCCTACACCACCGAAGAGAGTGAATCAAAAAGAGGGACAGCGCTCAGGATTGCGGAATGTCCTTCATGCTAAGCTTGATCTTGCCTTGGCGATCTACTTCCAAGACCTTGACCCGCACCGTCTGCCCTTCTTTAACATAGTCGTGTACGTCGTTGACACGTTCAGAGCTGATCTGCGAGATATGCAACAAGCCATCGCGGCCGGGCAAGATGGTGACGAAGGCACCAAAATCCATGATTTTCGCCACCTTGCCATCGTAAATCACACCGACTTCGACGTCGGCCGTGAGCAGCTCGATGCGTCGCTTGGCCTCTTCGCCCGAAGCTCCATCCACCGAGGCAATGGTAACCAGGCCATCATCCTGTATGTCGACCGTCGCTCCCGTCTCTTCCGTTAGGGCGCGAATGATCTTGCCCCCCGGCCCAATCACATCACGAATGCGGTCGGGATTGATGCGAATGCTGATGATGCGTGGCGCATGCTGCGACAGGGTTTCGCGTCCATGATCAAGCACGCCCTTCATCAGGCCAAGGATATGCAGGCGCCCCGCCTTGGCCTGCTCCAGGGCCTGGGCCATGATCTCGCGGGTAATGCCCTGAATCTTGATATCCATCTGCAAGGCAGTCACACCCGTCTCCGTGCCCGCCACCTTGAAATCCATGTCACCCAGGTGGTCTTCATCGCCAAGGATATCCGTGAGCACGGCGAAGCGCTCACCCTCCTTGATCAGGCCCATGGCAACACCGGCCACCGGCGCGCGCAGCGGGACACCCGCATCCATTAGCGCCAACGAGGCACCACAGACCGAAGCCATGCTGGAAGAACCGTTGGATTCGAGGATTTCCGAGACTACCCGCAGGCTATACGGAAAATCAGAATCCTGCGGTAAGACCGCAGCAATGGCCCGCTTAGCTAAGCGGCCATGACCAATCTCCCGGCGCTTGGGGGAGCCTACCATACCCGTCTCACCGGTGGAGAAAGGTGGAAAATTGTAATGCAGAAGGAAGCGGTCGCGGCTTTCCCCGTGCAAGGCATCGATGATTTGCTCATCGCTTTTGGTGCCCAAGGTCGTCGTTACTAAGGCCTGGGTTTCGCCACGGGTGAAGAGCGCCGAACCATGGGTACGTGGCAACACACCGACCTCGATGCTAATGGGACGCACCGTGAAGCGGTCACGACCATCAATACGGGGTGCGCCATCCAGCACCCGCCCACGAACGATTTCCGTCTCAATAGACTTGATGGCCCGACGCACTGCATCTGCACGCGTCACATCTTCGCCAGCCAAGGCCTCGACTGCGGCTGCCCGAACCTCTTCCAAACGCTTGCTGCGCGCCTGCTTTTCCATCAGCTGGTAGGCACCCTGCAGACCCTCTTGCGCCTGACCGATCACCGCCGCATGCAACTCGGAATCCTTGGCGGGCGCCTGCCAATCCCAGCGCTGTTTGCCCGCTGCCGCCGCCAGTTCATTGATGGCGGCAATCACCGGCTGGAAGCTTGCATGGCCAAACATCACCGCCTCGAGCATAGTCGCCTCAGGTAGTCCTTTGGCTTCGGATTCCACCATCAACACCGCCGACCCCGTGCCTGCCACCACCAAGTCGAGCTCGGACTCCTTGAGTTCGGCAAAACTGGGGTTGAGCAGAAAGGCACCATTACGATAACCCACCCGCGCGGCACCAATCGGGCCGTCAAAGGGAATCCCGGAAATCGCCAAGGCGGCCGAGGCACCAATCATGGCCAGCATGTCAGGATCCTGCTCGCCATCGACAGAAAGCACCGTGGCAATTACCTGCACTTCGTGCATGAAGCCCTTGGGGAAAAGCGGCCGGATCGGTCGATCAATGAGACGAGAAGTCAGAGTTTCTTTTTCGGAAGGACGCCCTTCGCGCTTAAAGAAGCCGCCGGGGATCTTGCCCGCCGCATACGTCTTTTCCTGATAGTTCACCGTCAGCGGAAAGAAATCTTGCCCGGCCTTGAGCTCGCGTCGGCCCACCGCAGTGACCAGCACCACGCTGTCGCCACTGCTGACCAGCACCGCGCCGTCGGCCTGGCGAGCCATCCGTCCCGTTTCCAGGACCAGTGTCCGGCCCCCAAATTGCACTTCCTTCCGCACGATGCTCAAGAGACTCTCCTCGACGGTGATGGATTACTTACGCAGACCCAGGCGTTCGATCAAAGAGCGATAACGCTCGTAGTCATTCTTCTTGAGGTAGTCGAGCAATTTACGCCGCTGCCCCACCATCTTCAACAGACCCTGGCGGGAATGGTGGTCATGATGGTGCGCCTTGAAGTGCTCAGAGAGCCCTTCAATGCGGGTGGTCAATAACGCGACTTGCACTTCCGGCGAGCCGGTGTCGCTGGGATGCGTGGCATAACTTTTTACCACGTCGGACTTCACTTCACGAGTCAGAGACATCTTGTACTTCTCCTACGCAATCAATCTGGAAAATATTCCTAGTTTACGCCCATCAGGCGCCGCGGCGCCACCTTGCCATCCTCCATCACCTCTCCCAGGCCAAGAAACTCTGCCTGCGGCCCGTAGAGGCGAATCCGCCCAGGAGGTGGGGCATGAGCGATTACCACCCCCTGGCCTTGTCGTACATAGTAAGCGGTGTTTTCCGTCAGGGTCACTGCCGGCAGATCCTGCAATGCCAGATCCATCGCCTGCAGTGGGCAGTCTTCGGCCTCTCGCGCCGCCGCCAGTCGGTCGAGATCATAGGCGGCATCGATATGAAAACTACCCGAACTGATGCGGCGCAATTCGCGAATGTGCGCCCCACAACCCAGCACACGGCCAAGATCCTGCGCTAGGCTGCGCACGTAAGTGCCTTTAGAACAATGAATGTCGAGAGTCAGCTCCTCACCCACCCAGGAGAGCAAATCGAGGGAGTAGATCTCGACACAGCGCGGCTCGCGCTCGACCTCCAGGCCCTTCCGCGCCAAACGATACAGCGGCTGGCCATCGCGCTTGATGGCAGAGAACATGGGTGGAATCTGCGAGATTCGCCCACGAAATTGATCGACCGCAGCATCCAGTTGCGCTTGCGTAAAATCCACCATTCCCGTGGCCACGACCTCACCTTCCCGATCACCGGTGTTCGTCTCTTGCCCCAGACGCAGGGTGGCACGGTAGCGCTTGTCGGCATTGAGCAAATAGTCCGACACCTTGGTCGCCTGACCGAAAAGCAGGACCAGTAAGCCGGTAGCGAAAGGATCGAGGGTACCGCTGTGACCGGCCTTGCGGATACCCATGGTACGCTTGGCACGCTGCAGCGCCGCATTGGAGCTGATCCCGGCGGGCTTATCGAGCAAAAGAATACCGTCAGCGCATTCGCTCACTGCTCATCCTCTGGCGGCGCTGGTGGCAAGTGCGCGAGCAACTCTGCCATCTCGGCATTACGGTCGAAACGCGCATCGTAGACAAAATGCAAAGGCGGGATACGACGCAAATGCAGTTTTTTACCAAGGATCTGACGCATCTCGCCCGCCTCTTCTTGCAAGCGCTCGCGCACCAGATCTGCCCGCACAGGGCCATCCATGAGCGAAAACATCACTGTGGCCTGGCGCAGATCTGGCGCTAGGCGCAGCTCGGTGATACTCGGCAACAGACCAATTCCTTCGAGGCGGTGCAGCCTTGGCAAGAGCGCCGCAATCTCCGTTTGCAGGAGATGCGCAATGCGGTCGCTGCGCGGATAGCTGCGTTGTTGCGGGGTGGACATAAAACTCGCCTTAGAGGGTACGCGCCACTTCAACAGTTTCGAAGGCTTCGATCACATCGCCCACCTTGATGTCGTTGAAATTCCGCACGCCAATACCACACTCGAAACCTTCGCGCACTTCGCGCGCATCATCCTTGAAGCGCCGCAGAGAATCCATGTCACCAGTGTGGATAACTACCGCTTGACGTATTACCCGCACCTTGGCATTCCGTCGCACGATACCGTCCGTGATCATACACCCGGCGATGGTGCCCACGCGCGGCACGCGGAAGGTCTCCCGCACTTCCGCGTGACCGAGGATCTGCTCGCGAATCTCCGGCGCCAACATACCGGTCATGGCCGCTTTCACCTCGTCCACCGCATCGTAAATGACGCTGTGGTAGCGTACGTCAACGCCACTCTGTTCGATCAAGCGCCGTGCCTGTGCCTCGGCGCGCACGTTGAAGCCAATGATTACCGCACCCGAGGCATTCGCCAAATTCACATCGGACTCGGTAATGCCGCCGACGCCGGAATGAATGACCTGCACCCGCACATCATTGGTGCTGAGCCCTTCGAGGGTACTGCGGAGCGCCTCGGCGGAACCCTGGACGTCGGTCTTGATGAGCAGGTTGAGCTGTTGCACCTCACCCTCGCTCGCGGCCTCGAAAAGACTTTCCAGACTACCCTTGGCGCTCTTCGCCAAGCGCACATCGCGGAACTTACCCTGTCGAAACAGCGCAACCTCACGCGCCTTGCGCTCGTCGGCCATGACCAACACCTCATCACCAGCATGCGGCACGTCGCTCAGGCCGAGGATCTCGGCCGGCAGGCCAGGCCCGACTTCTTCCGTTTGCGCACCGTTGTCATCAATCAACGCACGCACGCGCCCATACTGTGCGCCGGCCAAAACGATATCACCGGCACGCAGGGTTCCCTGGCGCACCAAGACCGTTGCTACCGCACCCCGCCCACGATCCAAACGGGACTCGATCACCAGCCCCTTGGCCGGACCATTGCTCTGCACTTCCAAATCCAATAGCTCTGCCTGCAACAAGATGGCGTCGAGCAGCGCATCGATATGCAGCCCTTGCTTGGCGGAAACATTCACGAATTGGGTGTCACCGCCCCACTCCTCCGGGAGAACGTCATGCTGCGCCAATTCTTGACGAATGCGATCCGGGTCAACACCCGGCTTGTCTATTTTATTCACCGCCACCACCATGGGCACATTGGCCGCCTTGGCATGATGGATCGCCTCGATGGTCTGCGGCATGACACCGTCATCTGCCGCCACTACCAGCACAACAACATCGGTCGCCTGGGCACCACGCGCGCGCATGGCAGTAAAGGCCTCATGGCCAGGAGTATCGAGGAAGGTAATCATGCCTTTGGCGGTCTGCACATGGTAGGCACCGATGTGCTGGGTAATACCGCCGGCCTCGCCACTGGCCACCTGCGTAGAACGAATACGATCGAGCAAGGAGGTCTTACCGTGATCGACATGCCCCATTACCGTCACTACCGGTGGACGTCGAATGATCACCGCTTCTTCCGGTGATGCATTTTCTTCCAGAAACGCCTCAGGACTAGCGATGGTTACCATCTTCACCTTGTGTCCCATCTCCTCGACAACGATTGCCGCAGTGTCCTGGTCGATCACTTGATTGATGGTCGCCACCACTCCCATTTTAAACATAACTTTGATCAGCTCGCTCGCTTTTACTGCCATGCGGCTGGCGAGTTCGCTAACGGTGATGGTTTCCGGGACTGGTACCTCACGCACCACTGGCGCAGCATTAAACTCACTCGCTGCCGGGGAACTGGTTTTTTTCTCATTGCGGCGACGACGCATGGCCGCATCCGAACCGCGTTCGTCACGGCGGCCACCGCGCCGCCCGCGCCAATCATCATCCTCGCGCCGACCTGGAGCCGCCTTTTTCTTACCGGCTGGTGCTGCACTCGGTGCGGGAGTCGGTGCCGGACGCGCACTCCCAGGTGCACTGCGCGAGGGCGCCGGAGATCTCTCACCAAGCGGACGCCGACGCTCGGGGGCTGCCTCTTTCGGGCTTGCCTGGCGTTTCACCGGCGCGCGCGCTTCGGGCTCTGTGGAAGCGGGAGCCGGTGTTGCCTGTTCGGACATCTCAGCAGCCTTTGGCATCTCTTCGCCAAGCTTCACCTGCTCCGGTTCTGTCGACACGATCTCAGGCTCCGGCACAATGTCCCGTGCCTTTTCCTGCACCAGTTCTGGCGCCGACGCTATGGTCACGACAGTAGTTTCGACTGGCGACTCGCCACTGTCCTTAGTTACTTCATTTACTGCTTCAACTGCTTCGGACTGTAGCGCTTCCCGCTTCACATAGGTACGCTTGCGTCGCACCTCGACCTGTACGGTACGCGACTTGCCCGCGCCGACATTTTGTTTGATTTCGCTAGTACTTGTGCGGTTGAGAGTAATCCGTTGCGGGGAACCCTTATCCGCCGAGCCGCGCAGAAAACCAAGCAACTTCTGCTTGTCTTCCTCCGTAACCTTGTCCTGCGCCGTTTTTTTGGCAATACCCGCCGCCTGGAACTGCTCCAGGAGCCGCTCACTAGTTAAATGTAGCTCTTCCGCGAAACCCGCAACTGTAACCATCATACTGAATTATCCCTCCACTCGCTGCCGCGACAACCTGGTTTCACCCTTTCTGCGCTCAAGAAAACCAGGGGGCACGCGCCGCCATGATCAGGGATTTGGCACGTTCAAGCTCGATCGTCACCATTTCCTCAAGTTCATCCACCGCCAATTCTGCTAGGTCTTCTGCTGTCGCAATGCCCTTAGCCGCCAATTGATGTGCCAGGGCTTCATCCATCCCTGGCAACTGCAACAGGTCTTCGGCAGGCTCACTCAGATGCACTTGTTCCTCTTGAGCAATTGCCTTGCTCAGCAAACGATCACGTGCGCGACGCCGCAACTCCGTCACCAAATCCTCGTCCAGACCCTCAATTTCCAACATCTCTGCCGTTGGGACATAGGCAATTTCTTCTAGCGAGGTAAAACCTTCCTCCACCAAGAGCTGTGCCAGATCTGCCTCAATATCCAGCTCATTGACGAATTCCTGTTGGAAGCGGGTATCTTCTTCTTCCCGCTTCTGCCGTGCTTCTTCTTGCGTGAGGATATTGATGGTCCAACCAGTCAACTGACTGGCCAAACGGACGTTCTGCCCGCCGCGGCCAATGGCAAGGGAAAGCTGCTCCTCATCAACCACAACATCCATACTGTGGGTATTTTCGTCGACGATGATGCTTAACACTTCGGCCGGGGACAGCGCATTAATGACAAAAGTGGCAGGATCGGCAGACCACACAATAATATCAACGCGCTCACCGCGTAGCTCATTGACTACGGTTTGCACCCGATTGCCGCGCATACCCACACAGGCACCTACTGGGTCTACGCGCGGCTCATTCGAACGCACCGCCATCTTCGCGCGCAAGCCTGGGTCACGCGCAGCACCCATGAGATCGATCATGCCATTGGCGATCTCGGGCACTTCTTGTGCAAAGAGCTTCAGCAACAGTTCCGGCGCCGTACGTGACAGGAACAACTGCGGACCCTTCTGAACCCGCCGCACATCCTTCAGGTAAGCCCGAATTCGGTCGCCGGGGCGAATCGCCTCGCGCGGGATCATTTCGTCGCGCGGCAGCACCGCTTCAGCACGTCCCATATCGACGATGGCGTTCCCCTTATCCATGCGCTTGACGAGACCACTAATAATCTCGCCCTGGCGGAAAGCATAATCAGCAACGATGCGGTCGCGCTCGGCGTCACGCACGCGCTGAAAAATCACCTGTTTTGCGCTCTGCGCCGCAATCCGGCCAAATTCGACCGCCGGGAGCTCCTCGCAAATTTTCTCGCTGACCGTCGCTGCAGGATCTTTCGTCAATGCCTCTTGCAAGTGAAGCTGTTGGTCGGGGATTTCTTTTTCTTCTTCGTCGGCAATTACCATCCACCAACGCTTGGTCAGGTAATCGCCCGTCTTGCGATCCAACTCGACGCTGATATCCCAGTCTTGGCCGTATTTTTTCTTAGATGCTGAAACCAACGAAGCCTCGAGAGCCTGAAAAATGACCTCTCGATCGACTTCCTTTTCGTGTGCGACGGCGTCAGCCAGATATAGAAGTTCCCGACTCATCCTGTGATTCCCTCAAGCAAAACTTTTACCATTTCGGTACCAACTTGGCGCGGTGGATAGCGCTATACAAAAAACTCTGCTCCCCGGTTTCGGTTGCCAAACGCACCGATGATTCGTCCGCAGCAAGCAAAGTGCCCCGCCAACGCCGACGCCCATCCAGCAGGGCGTGCAACTCGATCTCTGCCTCATCACCGAGAAAGCGTTGATAATCCGCCGCCTTGGTCAGCGGGCGATCCAGCCCTGGGCTTGAGACTTCGAGACGATAAGCACCGTGTATAGGGTTCTCGACATCCAACCAAACGCTGAGCTGCCGACTCACGGCGGCACAGTCATCAATGTCCACCCCGCCGTCTTTATCAATAAAGATCTGCAGGGTGATCTGCCGACCAGAACGCAACAAGCGCATATCCACGAGCTCACAGCCCATGGCCGTCACCTGTATTCCAATTCCTTCCGCGAGTCGATTATCCAAGACAGCAACCTTTCAGAAACAAAAAGTGGGCACCTGGCCCACTTTTTGCGCGATTGTACGCAGCACCTTGCAAAAAGACAACCCCAGCGGATAGCTGGGGTTGGAGTATAGGCGTCTGGCGGTGACCGACTTTCGCGGGGGGAGGCCCCCCACTATCATAGGCGCGGCAGCGTTTCACGGTCCTGTTCGGGATGGGAAGGGGTGGT
>NZ_JBFRXP010000020.1:0-53898 GCF_041146875.1 Acidithiobacillus sp. IBUN Pt1247-S3
CACTGGTATGACCTGGAAGTGCAGACTCACAGCCACCGCTGGCAGCTTGCCGGCCATGTGGAAACCGGCGAGGAAAGCTGGTCCGATCCCGCCAATACGAAGCCGGTTTTGGTGCTGTAAATTTATGTTGTTGTACTGTGGTGAGAGATGGGCATGGCCTCATTTTTGGCTACTGGATCTCTCCCTGTCTGCAACACTCCATTGCGTTGCATTTTACGAATCTCTAATAAGCGAAAATAGCACTTTATCGATGACTATTGCCCGTTGTTAACTAACCACAACAGCCACTGGTGACTGTCTCATCAGAGCCCCGCTCAGGGTGCAAGACGGGATTCATGGTCGCCTCCGGCTGTTTCATTGTGAACCATCAGCAGATAAAGAGGGAGAAAATATGGACCACCATCCACAGCAAGTAGTAGGGAAAATAAGTAGGCGGGCGACGTGGACAGCAGTCTTGTCGGCCTTATCTTTGTTGTCTGCTGCCCACGCTATGGCGGCCGATGGTGCACCAGTGGCCGCTGTTGCCGCAGATACACAGAGCACCGCAGCGGTTACCGATATTGGCGGTGTCAAAAAAATTGCCCCACCGGAGAAGGCGGTTACGTCCGTGAGCAAAAAGACCGTCGATCATGCCTCTCCAGCACAGAACTTCCAGTCGGTTTTGAAACATGTGCCGGGCATGAACGTGATTTCCCAGGGGCCAGGTAATCTGTCGGCGACAGACAATGAGTTTACCTATCAAGGATTTACCAGTAGTCAGATGGCTTCCAATTTTGATGGTGTCCCCATCATCAATACATTCCGTGGTGGCGCCGGCGGAACCGGCGATGATCACGCCTATACTCCCCTGACGATGGGCCAGATCTCCACGGTCAAGGTCTACAGTGGCGCCAACCAGCCGTCCCAGAATGGAATCAACTCGTTGGGCGGTACGATTTCCTATGAGCCAGCTCTACCCACGCCCGATTTTTATGTGGATCTGAATTCCTCTGGTGGAAAATATGGTTATCGTGGCGGAAACTATACATCGGGCTTTGCGGTGAACTCGGGTGCGTTGCCAGGTACCGGTACAGAAATGTTGTTTAAGTATTCCTATACGCACGCGCCCAGTTTTTTGAACAATATCTACGCGGACATCAACTCTTACTATGCGGCCATTGTCCAGCCATACAATCATGGGCTATCGCAGATCAAACTTATCGCGGTTTATAATAACGAGCAGGCGCGCCAACCGTCGTTGGTGCCACTGGCGTTGATTGACAAATACGGGCGTTCCTATCAGGCGCCCCTGGATGTCGCCTATAGTGCAACCCATACCCATGCGCTGAATGTGATCCTATCCTGGAAGAGCCTGCTAAACGAATACATGATGGCCAAAACCAAAGTCTTCATTCAGCAGCAGTCTGCAAACCGTACATCTTTTACTAGCGCCGCATATTACGACCCTAAGCACTATGGCTACGCGATCTATGATGGGTATCCGGTAGGAACAAGCCTAGAACCTTGGGCCTCCCCGCCATCCACTAACAACAGTTACGATCCTGCCGCGTTGTTTGGTTCTGGCGTGAACGGTACTCAATATCACAATTATATTGATGATATTCAGAGCGTGGGATTTTTGCCATCTGTTTCCTTCTTTGTTCCACATAACACGGTAGAATTAGGCGCCATGGTGGACTATAGCCAGGACCACAGTGCCGAGTATTGGTATGGAAGCAGCCCCGTGCCGAATATCGATGGCTATAACAACGCCTGGAATGAGCATGATACCAGAAACTACAACTATGTTTATCTTCAGGACAATATCGATTTGTTGGATGGAAAACTGCACGTGTATCCAGGCGTGAAATACAACATTGTCACTACTGGTTGTGATGATGTGGCTGGGTACTACTACACCTATGGCGGGCATGTGGGAAATACCTACAATTTCTGGGAACCATCTTTAGGTTTTTCCTATACACCTATACACGATGTAAATCTGTTTTTCAGCGTGGGAAAAACTAATAAGGTACCGAACATCAGCGCCTACTATTCGGCTATTGGCACAACGCCAACGCCAGCGGCAATTAGTGTGAAGCCGGAAGGTGATATCAGCTATGATTTTGGTGCCCGCTATTCGAGTGCTGTGTTCTCTGGGAGTCTGTCCTTTTTTCGCAGAAACTTCAGCAATATATTCAGCGAATATTATAATTCTGCGACTGGGCAGACGTTTGAGTACAACAATGGCTCTGCGCTTTACCAAGGCGTGACTCTGGGGTTGGAGGTTCCTGTTGTAGACCATGTTGGTTTGTTCGGAACCTACAACTACACCAGTGCGAAATATGCCACTCTATCTGTTGGTACCAATGGCACTTCTTATCCTGGCGAATATCGACCCTATGTCCCGACTTATACCGCCACTGCAGGTGTGCGGTATCAGAATGGTGGGCTGTACGCTGCATTGACAGGACATTTCGTGGGTAGGCAATATATGGCCACCAACAAGGGGCAGACCATCGGTTTGACACTTCCGGCTTACGATACGTTGGATTTTTCCGCCTCATATGAAATGCCGGTGCATTGGGAAATGATTGAGTCGGTAAAATTGGGTCTGTATGCCGACAATATTCTCAATAACAATTACTTGGTATATGCCGAGCAAATGCTCGCGCCGTACTCCTACTTGCAAGGCCAGGCTGGTGCGCCAGTGTTTGTTGGTGGAAATGTGCAGGTGCGCTTTGATTGACTCTTGACCGGTTACATCGCCGTCGCGAGGTGCGCCGCAGGGCGCCCTCGTTTTCTTTTGGAGGGTACAATGTTTTGGGCAATACGAAAGACTGGTAGATTTTTCGTTGGCTTGGTGAGCCTTTGTATTTTCTTCACAGGTCCGGCCTGCGCGCGCGCGACATCAAGTTTGGCCTTTCCAATACCGGCACGGCTGCACTCTGCTGTGGTAGTCGGGGTTATGTTGCCCGCCAGTCCGGACACGTACGAGCAGTACACATCGCGCATGCAACACCGTGAACGGTATCGGGTGGGGGCTTTTACCTACGATGTCGGAGACATCGACGGTGTAGCGGTGGTTCTTTCTTCCCCGCCTCCCATTGGCAGTTTCAGTATGACGGCCATTGATACCTATTTGATGGAACAGGTATTTCATCCCCGGATTCTGATCGATCCTGGCACGGCCGGTTCGCATCTACCCCTGTTGTCAATGGGTGATGTAGTAATCGGCGCCAGGGTCGTTAATTTTAGCAACTACATGTCGCGGGCGGACGGGACCATCGTGCCAGGGCAGTTCACGGCGCTCGTCAGCGACCATGAAGGCTATGCCGATGGGAATCCAAACCCAGAATATCTTTACTCTGATCCACAACTGGTCCACATGGCGTATTCTGCGGCCCAAGAGGTCGCAAAATACACGCCAGCCCTCATTCTTCATGGAAAAGTGGGACGCAAGCCATGGATCATGGAATATGGCACGCAAGGTTCTGGTGCGGCTTGGCTGCGAAACGTGCGGGCAATCAAAGAGAGCACGACAATTTTCCACGAGGTAGACGAAGCGGGGAACTATCCCATCGCCTTGGTATCCACTATAAACCGCACGCCCTTTGTGGAGATCCACACCATATCGGATGCTGCAATCAATGTCCCAACCAAGATGGACAAGTATTTTCATCAGTGTTCTGTCTATGCGCAGGACAGGTCCAATCGAATTGCTCTGGCGATGATAGCTCAACTGGCAGCGAAGACCTATGACAATACCCTTGCGTTTTTCGGTGGAAACCGAGATCCCTACCCGCCCGGATCTTTCTCGGCATCTGCCGTGGCACCCAATTATGTTCAGGATTGGACTCGGGCTAACGGTATTCATCGCTAATGGGATTCTGTCTATTGAATTTTGTTGTGTTTCCGCAATAAAATGCGCGTACGGTGTGCGATGGATGATCCGCGGCCTGTGTGTTTCAAAAGCGGGATCAGTGCGGATGCCGTTGTTTTATTTTGATTTTTTGCTCGTTATTCCACCCGAAATGAGGAGACCGTTATGAGCAAGCTGACCACCACGTTGAAAGTTGCTGCCCTGATCCTGCCTTTGGGTCTGGCTGGCTGTGCCACCAGTTCCGACCTGGCCAAGGTTGCTGCTAAGGCTGATGCCGCGCAGTCTACCGCCAACGAGGCGCTCGCCAAGGCCAATGGCGCGCAGAACACCGCCAATGATGCCCTGAGCAAGGCCAATGCCGCGCAGAGCACTGCCGACCAGGCGATGAGCACCGCCAATGCCGCCAACCAGAAGGCTGAAGAGGCCAATGAGAAGGTGGAGCGGATGTTCAAGAAGGCGATGATGAAGTAAGTTTTGCCACACCGGTAAAACGAGAAGCCCCGCTCTTGCGGGGCTTTTTTTATCTACTTTCTCGATCTGCGGGGGTGTATTGGTCACGAATTGCTATCAGCGTTGGCACCCCATCGGCTTGGTGGAAAACCAGCAGAGCCTTTTCCCAGGATATGGAAATGCCATCAGGAACCTGCCCTTGCAGCCAGTGGCGAAAGGCCCCTTCTTGATCCGCCCCACCTTGCTTGTCCTGCAGTGGCGGAAATACCTGTAAATAATAAGAGCCGTCCCGCTGCCCCCAAAGCCAGGGTTGGTTGACGACGTGTACGCTGGTGCCGGGTGTGACCTGTTCAAACAACGTTTCGATGTCGCGCGGCAGTAGTCGAATACACCCATGGCTGACGCGCATACCGACGCCATAAGGCTTGTTGGTTCCATGGATCAAATACCCCGGCCAGGCAAGGCGGAGCGCGTATTGCCCTAGAGGATTATCGGGGCCAGCGGGCACGACGGCCGGCAGCGGATCGCCATTCTCTGCGTGCTCTACGCGAATGCTAGCGGGTGGCGTCCAGCTCGGGTTGCGTATTCTTGCAGCGATTTTTGTGGTGCCAATTGGCGTGTTCCACCCTTCTCGGCCAATGCCGATGGGAAATGTCTCTACCGTTTTCCCACCTGCAGGATAATAGAATAGACGCATGGCGGGTAGGTCGATGACGATACCCTGATGGGGCGCGACCGGTAGGATGTATTCGCTGGGGAGCAGGATTTGTGTTCCCGCCCCAGGAAGCCAAGCGTCTACTTGGGGGTTGGCTGCGCGCAAGGCGTCATAACCAATATCGTGATCGCGCGCGATATCGACTAAGGTGTCGTCGTGGCTTGCGCTCAGGTAACGAATTTCCCCTACCACATTGTCGTTGTCATCCGCTAGCGGATAGGTGGCAGCCGCCGCTACGCCGCTGAAACAGGAAAGAAAAAATAGCAGAAGCGCTGGGCGCATAGGAAAATCTCTTAGCGATAACCGTATCAGGAGTTTGCCAGAGCTCATTCGCAGGTCAACCTTACTCGCCATCTTCTCGATAAAACAGGTCGAAAACCGCACTGAATCGTGTGAGCTCCGATCCCGTTGCTCCCACAGAGACTTCTGCCTGCGCAAAACTTCCCAAAATCGGACAGTGAGGGAAGTGCTCCCGCCACAATGTGAGGTCGTTTTCTGCTTGCGGAAAGAACTCCGGAGCCCGAGCGCCAGAGCAGCTGATCCAGGCAAAACAGGGCGTGCCCCACTCGTTTCGGGCACGCTCCAGAACAGTGCGCGTGTCGCGCAAAGCTGTTTCTGGATTGCGCCAGGCGATAAAGGCCTGGGTGTTGGCGCGCAGTGGGCGTTCCAGCCAGAGTCCACTCCGGTTGGCGTCGGTAGCCACGATATGCAAATAACGGGTATGAGAGTCCTTATCGCGCTCGCCAAGCAATAGCCGGTCTAGCGGTAGCCGTGGTGCCTCCCGCAGCGCAAAGGGAATATTGCGCGCCAAAAGAGGAAGAGCGGAATAGCGTTCCAATTGCAGGAGTAAGGCGCCTTCCTGGCGAACATAGGGGAAGAGTGGGGTCAGGGGGCTGATGCCGGAGGATACGAATTGTCGATGTCGTAGCGGCCCGAGAAAGGTGCTGCGCAGCATTGCCTGTTGCTCGCGGTATTGCCAAAACCACGCATGTTTGTTGCTGATGAGGCCGCAGTCTGCGCGCGCCTCTGCGCTCAGTTCGCCGTCTACTAATTGCTGTGGCCCAGCCCAGAGCAACGTATTAGCGCCTCGGCCAGCCAATCCAAGCGGTGGGGAAAACAGCAAGACGGCACAGGCGGCTTGCCCCACTGTGCTGCCTTGGTCGCTGATCACTCCAGGGAAGGAGGCGGCACGGATTTGTAGACAGCGTAAGCGCCCGGCAAGCTGCTGTAAGGCAGCATGCGGGAGCGGCAGGTGGCTGGGGCTGAAAGCAATGAGCGCGCCGCTGATCGGTCTGGCCATCCTGCCCAAGGCCATTTCCACCGCTTCGTTGAGGAGAGACTCTGGCCCCCGATTGCCTATCGCAAAGCCGGATTGAACGGCGTCCTCAGCCAAGATTTTTGTCGGGCCAGGTACAACAGCTTTGTAGTGGGCAGGCGCGACACTGCGGTTTACGTGCCGTGCAGGTGTAGCGACCGTGCAGGATCAAGAGATGATGGGCGTCGAGTAGGTATTCTGGTGGTACGACCTGCAACAGCTTGTCTTCGACCGCACGGGGGGTTTTGCCTGAAGCAATGCCGATCCGATTGGCGACGCGGAAAATGTGCGTATCGACAGCGATCGTAGGCTCGGCAAAGATCGTGTTGAGGATGACGTTGGCGGTTTTGCGCCCAACTCCCGGCAAGGACTCCAATGCCTGTCGGTCTCGCGGCACCTCGCCATGATATTCGTGCAGCACGATCCCGGCCAAGGCATGTACATTGCGCGCCTTGGTATTGAAGAGACCGAGATGACGGATGAATTCACGGATTTTCTCTTCTCCCAGATCCCACAAGCCTTGTGCATCTGGCGCGGCGGTGAAGAGGTTGGCGGTGCAGAGGTTGACCGTTTTATCCGTACTCTGCGCCGACAACACTACAGCAACCAGGAGCTGAAAGGGAGAGGCATAGTGCAACTCCGTGCGCGGCTCCGGAATTGCGGCCCGCAGGGCGGCAAAACAATGTGCTATCGACTCCTGGTCCATCACAGATCCCGCGCTTGCTGCGGGATGCTATCTATCAGACGTGCCGGTAACGGCCGATTTCTGGTGCCTCGGGACGGGGATGTTCAGCACCGACAGCGTCCGTTGCCTTTACCCACTCGTGGTGTTCGTGCTCTAACGCGTGCATGGCATCGTGATCCATCTTCGGGAAAATGGCGCCCTTGATGAACTCGCCGAGATCCAATAGCCGGGTGGCAACGGCATAGCCATGGAGATGGAAGTCGTGGTCAGCGTGAGTGCCAAAATGGAAATGTTCGCCGGTAAAGAGCACACCTTTGCTAGCTTTCAGATCTGTATCACTGAGAACGTAGTTCTTCGTCCATTCGTACCACTGTTCAAAATATTTCTCCTGCGCTTCCAAACTCCAGTCATGCGCCTCAAAGAAGGCATAAACGGAAACGCGGTTGGCTTTACCAGAGAACGGAAAATGACCTGCCATGGACTGCTCCTATGTGCGGAAAAACTGGGTGATTATAGACTGCTTCCCGCTTTTGCGGATAGTTAGGGATTTTTTAGAGGGAATAATGATCTCCAATGACCGGGCAGTGGTACGCTAGATCACGCTCACGCAGAATCTTGGCGATGCCCTCGCGGCCGTTGTCCTCACCATGAACCAAAAAGGTATGCGCAGGACGCTGCTTGGCACCGTACCAGCGGAGCAATTCGTCGTGGTCGGCATGGGCCGAGAAACCACCGATGGTGTGTACCTTGGCGCGCACCTGGATTTCCTCACCAAAGATATGTACGGTCTTGGCGCCGTCGATGATGCGCCGTGCCAATGTCCCCTGCGCCGCATAGCCGACGAAGATGACGCTACTGTCCGCGCGCCAGAGATTATGTTTGAGATGATGGGTAACGCGGCCGCCGCTCGCCATGCCCGAGCCTGCCATGATTACTGCGCCGCCGTGAATTTGGTTGATCTGCATCGATTCCGCCGTTTCGCGGGTGAAGTGCAGATTGGGCAGGGCAAAAGGGTCAATCCCATGATGGAAAATCTGGCCGGTACTTTCGTTGAAGCACTCGGGGTGGCGTCGAAAGATCTCCGTAGCGGAGATGGCCATAGGAGAATCCAGAAATACTGGGAGCTGTTTGGGTAGTTCGCCCGCCTCAATCATCTCGCGCAGAAAATAGAGTAGATCCTGGGCACGTTCGAGGGCGAAGGTCGGGATGATGGCGTTACCGCCGCGCTGCATGGTGTCGAGGATGGCGTCACGCAACTCACCGATGGAGGGCTGCATGGCCTTGTGCAAGCGATCGCCATAGGTACATTCCATCACCAAAACATCTACTTCGGGCGCTGGACTGGGGCTACGGATAATGGGTTTGCCGGCGTTGCCCAAGTCGCCAGAAAATACGAAACGCTGGCGTTTGTCACCTTCTGTAGCGTCGATGTACACCCAGGCCGAGCCGAGGATGTGGCCGGCATCACCAAAGCGCACGCTGATGTCTGGGCAGAGCTTGATGACTTCGTCATAGTTGGCAAGACGACCGAAGCGATCCATGGCATCGAGTACGTCCTGTACCTCATACAGTGGCTCCTGTAGCTCATCTCCATGACGTGAAAAGCGGCGATTGGCGCGTTTCGCCTCTTCGACGGCGAGCCCGGCAGAGTCGAGCATTACCAATCGCGCCAGATCACGGGTTGCCGCCGTGCAAAGAATTTCGCCGCGGAAGCCACGCTTTACGAGCAGGGGGATGCGCCCACAATGATCCAAATGCGCGTGGGTGAGCAATAGGTAATCGATGTCTTTGGGATCAAAACCAAAATCAGCGGCATTTTCTTTGGCGATGTCTCCCTCACCCTGAAAAATACCGCAATCCACTAAAATCTGTTGTTCACCAATTTGCAGGTGATGGCAAGAACCGGTAACACCGCCGGCGGCGCCGTGAAAGGAAATTTCCATGATGAGTTCTCCTCGTTGTTATCGTCTTTTCTTGATCATGCGCCGGGCCGCAGTTGTCTGTAAAGTGCTACATACTCCCGCGCTGCATGTTGCCAACCGTAGTCGCCTCGCATGCCTCGGCGTTGCAATTCTCGCCAGTGTTCTCGGTGTTGAAAATGGCGCAAGGCCCGCTGGATGGCATCGCGCAAACCCTCGATGTCTGCTGGAGCAAAGACAAAGCCATTGCCCGCACGCGCATCCTCATCGATGTCGCGTACCGTATCGGCAAGCCCTCCAGTCGCGTGAACGATGGGCGGACTGCCATAGCGCAAGCTGAACATCTGATTCAGCCCACAAGGTTCGAAGCGCGAGGGCATGAGGAAGGCATCAATGCCCGCTTCGATACGGTGCGCGAGTCCCTCATCAAATCCGATATGCACTGCCACCTGTCCGGGATGTTCAGTTGCCAACTGTCGAGCCCGATTTTGATAGTCCGCCTCGCCACTGCCGAGCAGGACCAACTGAATACGTTCGTGCAGAAGTTCTGGAGCAAGCTGCAGTATGAGGTCGGTGCCTTTTTGCTCGACGAAACGGCTAATGACACCAAGGAGCAACACCTCGGGATCGGGATAGAGCCCTAGCTGGCTTTGCAGGGCACTTTTGCAGCGCGCCTTGCCGGCGAGATTGTCGGTGTCATAGTGGGCGACCAAATAGGGGTCGGCCGTAGGATTCCAACGGGTGTCATCAATCCCATTGAGGATGCCGGTTAGGTCCCCGCTGCGTGCTTGCAAGAGGCCGGCGAGTCCCATACCAAAGGTCTCCGTCTGGATCTCCTGGGCGTAGCGCGGACTGACGGTACTCAAGGCGTCGGCGTAGATCAGTCCCGCTTTCAGGAAAGAAAAACTGCCATAGAGTTCCGTACCCGCCGGGTGAAAGTCTTCCGTTGGCAGGTGCAAGGCACTAAGTAGCGACGGCAAAAAGCGCCCTTGGTAGGCCAGATTGTGGATGCTGAGCAGGGTTGCCGGGCGTGGCGCGCCAATACGACTTTCCAAGGCCAGGAGATAAGGTGCCAAGGCTGCCTGCCAATCGTGCGCGTGCAGTAGGTCCATGCGCCCCGGCAAAAAGGGGATACGACCTTGGGCAAGTTCCACGCCCATGCGATTGAGATAGGCGTAGCGCTCAGCGTTGTCTGGCCAATCCTGTCCATAGAGATCTTGGTAAATGCCGCCGCGCTCGTAGTAGCCAGGTTCGCGCAAAAACAGCGTGTTCGGCTCCGCAGGCAAACACCAGATCTCTCCCTGGTGCTCGGTATAGGGAGGGGTGAAGCTGCCTAAGTAGCGTAGGTGTGGTATTTCTGGTTTGCCATAGTAGGGCTGTAATACCCAAGTTTCGATCCCCTCGGCCCGCAGTTGTCCGGGAAGGGCACCGATTACGTCACCGAGCCCCCCAGTTTTGGCGTAGGGGGCCATCTCCGAGGCAAGAAAGAGAACACGCACACTGCACTCCTCAACCAGTAAAAACTGTGGTGAAAATAACACTACCAGCTATCGGCGCCAATTTTGAAAGTTCTCCCGGCCTGCCGTAGTATGCCGGAAGCTAAATTTCAAAACCGGAGAAGACGAAAATGGAAGTCTGTGAGCGCTTCAAGGAATTTCGCGACCGCAACCGTTGCGTGGTGTATTTCCCCAACACCCACAACGAAGAAGAGCCTGAGGCCTACAGTAGCTTTCTTGCCATGATGCGGGTACAGATGGGGATCATGATTCTTGCTCCCGACCGCGAAGAGCGCTTCGAGCCGGTCTACCGCGATGCCCTCAAATACCATCTACAAACCATTCGCCATAGTCGCTTGTTCACCAGTTACGTGCCGATCAAAACGCGGGTGTACTTTGTCGAGACGATTGCCATGCGCGATGCCTTTTACGCCTGTGCCGATTTCTGTGTGCCTGGTGGCACCTTAAATGGGGGTGCAGTGGACTTGGAGAGCCCTATTCGTGCTGGCTGTCCACTTCTCCTCGGACCCCAAATGCCGGACAGCGCTGAGCGACGCGGCCTACTCGAGGCCGGCGGCGCTCGCTATGCGGCAACAAATGAAGAGATTGTTGAGCAGGCGCGGGATTGGCTCAAAGACCCCACCAGCGCAACAGAGACCGCGGCCAAGGCACAGGCTTGGTGGCGTGGCCAAGGGCGGAGTTTGTAACGGTTAGTGTGTGGGATTGCTGTCTACGCGAAAGGGATACAACGACTCGTAGAAATTATCCATTGCCGCGCCCTGCGTGTCGTATCCGGTAACCTGGATGCGGCCATCGACAATTGCCAGATACACATGGCAAGCCCGCGCGCTTTTGTTCGCCGGCACCTTGCCTAATATGAACGCCGCTCCCGCTGCCCCGCAGGCGGGTGGAACTGCTGCGTTGTTCCATTCGCTGAGAAAGGCTTGGCTCCAGCGCTGCGCATTGCTGCCCACCCACAGGGCACGGTGGTTTTCCCAAGCCGATAGGATGTCCTGGCGACTGCTCGGGTTGGTATCCAGATCCAGTTGGCGCTGATGCAGGAAATCAATGGAGTTCAGCGCGATACTGAGGTTGTTGCGCACGCTGTCTTGCTTCTGGATGACTTGCCAGCTAAGGATGATTGCAAAAATTCCGTACAGGCCAATCGCCGCAAAAAGGAAGATGGCGAAACGCCGCCGTGCGGCTTGGTTAGGAGTCATCAGGAAGAACGCCGGGAGTCGGCCTGTTTGGCGGCTTTCTGTGCGGCGCGGCGCTCCGCCAGGGTGCCAATTTCGTAATGAATCATTAAGCGGTTTTCCTTGGCAAAATGGAGGATCTCCTTGTACGCCTCGGGACGCAACTGCTCCAGGGCCTCGTCCATGATGATCGCGGCATTGCCGTTGATGGTGGCCGGCTCGATCATCGGTAGGTAGTGAATCTTGTGGTCACTGCCAAAGTGCGCAAGGCCTACCCCTTCGATGAGCATCTCTGCCCAAGCCGAGGGGCGGAACTTGCCGCCCTTGTCATTGACACCCTCAATGATGATCATTACGCCCCCTTTCTCTTCAGCGCGGCATAGCATAACCCAAGAGGCGCCGGAGCGAAAAACCTGGGGGCGAGATCACCGCCGGATCACTCCACAATTTTTTCTTGCACCATTTGACACATCCCGCTTTCATACAGATATTTTGCAAATCCCCGGCCGATTTCTGGATGATGCAAGGCAAAATTTACAGTGGCTTCGAGGTACCCCAGTTTGTCTCCGCAGTCGAAGCGCTGTCCCTGAAAGCGATAGGCCAAGACCTGACGCTCGCTTAGCAACTTGGCAATGGCATCAGTGAGCTGGATCTCGCCTCCCGCACCGGTTGCGGTATTTTCGAGAAAGTGAAAGATACGCGCTGGTAAGATGTAACGACCAACGACGCCAAGATTGGATGGTGCTTCCTCCGGCTTGGGTTTTTCCACGATACGGCTGACCTGATAGATTTGTTCGTCCCAAGCACGCGCTTCGACAACGCCATAGCGCGTACTATGCTCATAGGGGATTTCCTCCACTCCCAGTATGCCAGCCTGATAACGATGGTACTGATCTACCATCTGTGCCAACACAGGTTCTTTAGCCAACATAAGATCATCAGCTAATAGCACTGCGAATGGTTCATCGCCCACCACAGGCTGTGCCATCGAGACGGCGTGACCGAGCCCCAGGGGGTAAGGTTGGCGCAGATGAATGATGCTGACGTTGCTCGGGACGATCGCTCGCACTTGCTCGAGCAAGGCGTGTTTTCCCTTTTTTTCCAGCTCCACCTCAAGTTCATAGGAAACATCGAAGTGATCGGCAATGGCGCGTTTACCCCGCCCGGTGATGAAAATCATCTGGTCACAACCCGCAGCGATTGCCTCCTCGACGGCGTATTGAATGAGAGGTTTGTCGACTACAGGTAGCATTTCCTTGGGGCTGGCCTTGGTGGCTGGCAAAAATCTGGTGCCGAGACCAGCTACGGGAAAGACTGCTTTGCGTACACGATCCATGTTACCTCCGCTGGGATGATGAAAACATTAACTTTGTTCCGGATTTTCCGTTTGCAGGGCCTTGTCGCGTGCCGCTCGTCCACTACCTACTCCGCCTGCCATGGCAAAGCGCAGTGCTTGCTGCGGGCTTAGATCTGGCAGTGGGATGATCTTGCTGCGCGGCACTACGCAGGTAAATCCGCCCACGCCGTAACTCATGGGGATGAATACTGCTACACAATCCTCGTCGGCAATCGTGGGTAGCTCCGCCAGATGATCGCGGGTAATCAGCCCCACCAGATAACCCATATCGCCGCCCTGCCGCAGCAAAACCGCGCTACGGAAACCGCGTTCTTTGCCACCAAAAAGGAGTTCTACGGTTTCTTGAATGGTGCTGTAGATACTGTGTAATACCGGGATTCGTTCGAGCAACATATTGATGCGTTCGAAGATCCAGGCGGTAAGTACGTGGGATGCCAAGAAGCCCACGGCAAAGATGCAGAGCAAGGTGAGGATAATGCCTAATCCGGGGATATCCATGCCGAAGATGGCCTGGATAGGCGCGGCAAAGATACTGTCCACCCAGCCACCCACCATGAGGACGACATAGATGGTCAAGCCAATCGGCAGGGAAATGAGCAGGCCCTGGATGAACCAACGGCGCGGGTGCCAGCGCCGCTGCAGGGTCACCTTGGGGTTCGGCATTGGCAGCATAGTGTTATGAAGGCCTCAATTAGCAACTCGCAGACAAGTATACCCGCGACTGCAACAGTTTATCACCCGCAGTTGGCGTGTCATGCCTCTGCCGCATCTTTGAAGTCCTCCGGTCGTAATTGATGTTTGCGCATCAACTTATAGAGGTCAGTGCGGTGTCGTCCGGCAATGCGCGCGGCTCTCGATATGTTGCCGTCGGTACTACATAACAAGCGTTGCAAATAGTCGCGCTCAAATTCGGCCTTGGCTTCCTGTAATTGAGTGAAGGCGGGTGTTGCTGCTCCGCGCCCCGAATCAGGGATGGCGCCGTTCGGAATCCAGGTTTCGTTACTCAGGGCCACGGCTTGCACAACGACATTTTCCAATTCACGAACGTTACCAGGCCAGGGGCGTTGGAGGAGCTTGTCCATTGCCTCGGAAGCAAAGCCATGTATCTCTCTGCCGAGGCGCGTGGCCTCGCGATCAAGGAAATGCTGCGCGAGTAGCAAAATGTCTTCGGGGCGCTCGGCTAAGTTGGGGACGCGCAAGGGAATGACGTGCAAACGATAATAGAGATCCTCACGAAAGCCACCGCCGCTAAGTAGTGCATGAATATCCTGGTGAGTGGCACTAATAACGCGCAGGTCCACAGGGTATTCCTCCCGTCCACCGACGGGCCGTACCCGTCCCTCTTGCAATACCCGGAGCAATTTGACCTGCAAGGGAAGGGGGAGATCGGCTACCTCATCGAGAAACAGCGTCCCACCGTGTGCGCTGCGAATTAATCCGGGATGGTCGGAGCTAGCGCCGGTAAAGGATCCTTTCACGTGGCCAAAGAGTTCGCTCTCGGCGACATCGGCAGCAATTGCCCCACAATTGATGGCCAGAAATGGCCCACTCTTGCGTGGGCTGGCGCCATGGATGGCGCGTGCAACCCGCTCTTTGCCAACGCCGCTTTCGCCAGAGAGGAATACGCTCGCCTGGGTAGCGGCCACGCGCGCAACGTCTTCCATGAGTTCCGTCATCGCTCGGCTGCGATAGAGGAGGGAACGATTTGCCTGTTGGCGTATGGCCTCGCGCAAATGTCGGCTTTCCTGTTTGCTCTGCCATTGCTCTAGGGAAGACTGGATGAGCTCTTGCAATTCCTCATAGCGAAATGGCTTGGCCAGGTAGCCAAAAGCATTGGCACGCATGGCGGCCACGGCGTTGGGGATACTACCGTGTGCCGTAAGTAATAGTACGGGAAGGTCTGGGTCTTGCTCTTGCACACGCTCGAGGAGCTCCATACCGTCGATCTCCGGCATGCGTAGGTCGCTGATCAGTAGATCGGGCAATTTCTTGCCTAGCTGTTCGAGTAACGCTGCTGGGTGGTCGAAGGTAACGACTTGATGTCCCTCGCTTTCTAGCCATAAGCCCAGTACACGCAAAAAATCCGGATCATCATCGACCACATAGATCGTTGCCAGGTAAGGCTCTTCCTTCATTTGGCTTTCTCCTGCAGGCTCTTTTTAGCCTCGGACTGTAACAAAGAATTTAGCTGTGTGAGTTTGGCCTTTTGTGCAGCATTTTCTGCGGCTAGCTTCTCCATCTGCTCAGCAAGTACAGGCGTGTCAACGCGCTGGTGTGCGCTTGGGTAATCTGAATGTGCGGCAAGTTGTAACCAGGAAGCACTTAGGTTGCGCCATCCTTGGACTTGTTTCACCAGGTCTGAATTTTGCGCTGCCATTTGTAGCTCCGAATGTGCCGCCGCGACATTCGATCGGCTGAGTGGTTGCTGGCGGAGGTAGTTCTGGGCCAGTGCGAGATGAATTTGTGCACACGCTAGCGAATTTGCCGCGCCACAGTTGCCGAGGGCATGGAGCAACGCTCTTTCACTATTGGCTGGAATAGGCGCCGACGTGGTCGATAGAGGTAGTTGCTGTGCGCAAGCACTCAGCAACAGAGATAAACCAACAGAAAAAAGAGCGACATAATGCTTCCTGATTAGCACGATGATTCCGCTGCGCGTAGCCAGCGCTCTGGCCGGGGTCCTGTGTTGATGGCTGCACGAAGCAAGCTCATAGGTAATGTTGCCAGGTTAAAACGGCGGTTGAAGCGGTAAGTCATGGTGGAGAGATAACGTTGCGCATATTTCCGAAACTTAAAGGCATGGTAAGCACCGGAAAGGCCGGTTTTGAGATTGCCCAGCACGGTATTGACCCATCCGAACTGGGGCAAATCCCGGGGTTTGCGGCCACCAGCGACGACCACCGCATGGGAACGCCCCGCATCGGCTATCCCGTTGAAGCAAGGGAGACCATCGGTCAGGACCTGACAGCCCGTATCGAATGTGCTGCGTGCCCAGCCTTCTATGGCGGTACTGGTAAATTCCTTGATTGCGGTAAATCGCGCGTAGACGGGATGACCCTTTGCATCGACCGAGACCGCGGCGACAAAGGGCACTTTGTTCTCGGAGCCCCGTCCAGGCTTGCCACCGGGATTTTCTCCTCCCAGATAGGCATCATCGGCTTGTACCGCGCCTTGGAGCGTGTAGAGCGCTTCCCGCTCCAGCATGGACTGCATGAGTTTGTGATGGATGCGCCAGGCCGTGGGATAGCTGACGCCCAATTGGCGCTTCAGCGCCAGTGCGGACAGCCCCGTTTTGGCCTGGCTGATCAGATAAAGTGCCAGAAACCAAGTCGTCAGGGGCAAGCGGGTACCTTGAAAGAGGGTTCCGGCAATCAGGGAAGTCTGGTGACGACAATGGCTGCACTGAAACGTCTTGCGCGAACCGCCTTTCAGAACAGAATGCTGGGTACCGCCGCACTGGGGGCAATGAAATCCGTCCGGCCAGCGGGCCATTTCCAGTGCCGCAGCGCACGGCTCCTCCGTACCAAAGCGCTGTATGAATTCGGGGAGAGACAACCCTTTCTGAAACTGCACACGATTCATCGCCATGGGACACCTCTATGCCATAATAATCAACGCATTATACCACAACGGCGCACCGAACCGAAAATGCAGCGGAATCATCGTGCTAATCAGGTAATGCTTAGGCATCGGTATCACCGTAGGGTAGCCAGAATTCTGCCAAGAGCCCTGGTTCTGCATTGCGTAACAAGATTTTTCCACCCTGCGCCTCGACCAACTCCCGCGTGATGGGTAGACCCAAACCGGTACCCTTGCTGAGCACCCCTTTCTCTCGCACCTGAAAAAATTCCTCAAATACCTTCTCAAGCAAGGATTCAGGAATTCCTTTGCCATAGTCACGCACTCGAAAGTGTACTCGGTGCCGACCTTCCGCAACAGTAATCTCAATCCGGCTCCCTGCCGGTGCATACTTGTAGGCGTTGGTGACGAGATTGCTCAAGATCTGTAGGAGACGTTGGGGGTCGGCGCTTACCTTTTTGCGCGTTTGGCAGTTGACTAGTAGTTTTTGGCCTTTCTGTTCGAGGAGGCTACGAAAACGTAGCTCAAACTCCCGAAGCAACGACGCGGGCTCGATTGACTCCAGATGATAATCCAGGTTGCGCGCGCGCAGGGCATGCAGGTCGAGCATTTCCTGAATAGCAAGGAAGAGCTCATGCATTTGCCGGGTGATGATCTCAAGAATTTCTCGCTGCCGAGTGTCCAGCGCGCCAAAACGTTCACTGAGGAGCAGGTCTGCGCCGGAACGGGCGGATGCCAGAGGGGTCTTTAGCTCATGGGAAATCTGGCTCAGAAAGAGATGGCGCAATTTTTCCTCTTCCTCCAAGCGTTGTTGCATGAGCGAAATGCTCTTTGCTACTGCGCGCAATTCTGGTGGTCCAGCCTCGGCGACCAAGGCACTTTTCCCGGCAGCGATCTCCTCTAACGCCATAGAAATGGAACGGAGTGGACGGGTAAGGCTGACTTTTACCCGCCAACTCACCAAAATGGCGAGAATTGCACTAAAACCGACCAGTGCCAGGATCAGCCAAGTGGCATGCTGGCGTGCCGCTGCGGCTCGATCTGCTTCTTGCTGAAACATCTGTTGCAGGTCGGCACTGAGTTTTGCTAAACGTTCATCGAGTGCTGTCTGCAGTGGATGTAGTTGTTCGGCATCAGCCTGGCCGAAGCTCTGCAATTGCGCTTGAATGGCGCGGACGTCAGCCGCGATCTGTGGATGCTCCACCAATTTGGGCAATAGCTGTGCCAGTTGATTCTGTTCTTGCTGCAGCAGGCGCGTACTGGTCTCATGGTAGCCTTGTTGGGGTAGAACCTGCGCCAGACGTTCATAAAACTCCGCCTGCTGTTGCAAAGCACTTATGCGCAACGCATCACGCTGTAGCGGAATGGCTACTTGGAGCAGGGTGTTGCTACTTTCCTGCAAGGTGTGGACCGCTTGCAATGCGAGTGCGCTGATGGTGGTCACCGCGATGACAATGGCGAGAGCAAACCAGAGTACCCGCCGCAGTAACGAGCCATGTGGGGGAGTTGCGTCCGAGCTCGCCGTCGTCGTGTGTTCGCTGACCATGGTGGAGATACTGGATGCTTCGAGATCTTGCATATTCGACAGTCTACCCGTTCGCTAGCTTTCCGCCACTGTAGCCTTTTGGCCACGGCAGGAAGGGTATGGGAAAATATAATTCGTTGATCTGTATGCTTGCGAGGCAGTGGCATGCGAGTTGCATTAGAATAATTGCATATTCTCATGCGTACCAGGAGGTCTGCCATGCGTCTTTTCATTTTACAGAAAACAGGCTATGCCAACCGTTACGCCATCGTCACCAGCAAAGACGAGGTGTTGCTCATCGATTTTCACTGCGACACTCTGGAAGACGATTTAGATACGGTTTTGGAATCTCTGCCTGAGCCAAAGCGGGTGATGATTCTGCAAACGCGTCAGGAGCCGGCGCTGCGCGCGGCGCGTGAGCGTCTGGAACTGTTGTTGCCGAAGGCGGAAAGCCTGAGTCCAGAGGCTGATGTTACGGCGTTGGCACCCCGTCGATTCGCCGGCCATCTGCTGCAGTTGTTGCCTATGGGCAGTGGTTTGTGGGCCTTTGCACTGCATGATTACCTGTTTTTGGGAGCGGCGCGCGACGCGCGCGGGCGTTGGCGCGGAGATGATTTGGGGCGCAAGATTTTGGCACAACACGGCGCGCGACGACGTCGCCTCTGGGCGTTTCCCGCAACTGCTGAGAAGGTGGTTGATCTATCCGTGCTACGCGCCCTGCGTGCTGCCTGAGCCACGCGCAGCATCTTCCAGGAGTTTTCGCGCGGCTATCTGCAGGCTGGCATCGATCTCGCTGCCACCCAACATGCGGGCGATTTCGTAGCCCCGTTCCGCCGCTTGCAGTAGCCGTAAGCGGCTTTCGGTTTGGCCGTTGGCTACCGTTTTTTCTACCTGTAGATGCTGATGCCCCTGGGCCGCCACCTGGGGCAGGTGGGTGACGCAGAGAACCTGATGGGTTGCGCCCAATTGACGTAGCAATTTGCCAATGCGCTCGGCGACGGCACCACCGACCCCAACGTCGACTTCGTCAAAGATCAGGGTTTCGACTCCTTCCAGCTTGAGCAGTACCTGCAGGGCGAGGCTGATACGTGCCAATTCGCCCCCAGATGCCACCTGCGCAAGGGCTTGCGCCGGGTGACCGGGATTTACGGAAATCCAAAATTCGGCCTGATCCCAGCCGTGGCTCGTCCAAGTTTTTTCTTCTGACCTGGGCTGCAGACGAAGCTCTACGACCGCATGTTGCATGCCCAGTGAGCGAATCTGCTCTTGCAGCGCTTTGGCTAGGCGGGGTGCCGCCTCTTGGCGCGCAGCACTAAGGATTTCTGCTTGCTGTGCGTATGCCTGCCGGCAACCTTCCAGCACTGCTGCTGCTTGGGCCACCGGGTCGCTATTTACGCCATCTGTGGCAAACTCCATCGCCAACTGCTCGCGTAAGGCAAGGAGGCCGTCCATGTCACTGCGATGCTTGCGTTGTAGATCTTGCAACTCCTGTAAACGACGAGCGACCTGTTCGAGGCGCTCGGGTTCTGCCTCCAAATGATGTAGGTAGGCGCGCAGTCCTTCGACCACGTCATTCGCCTGAATCGCAGCGGCATCGAGGAGCCGCAGCGAATCTTCCAGGCGTGAATCTTTTTGTGTTGCCTGCACCAGTCCGCGTTGGGCTTCTGCCAGATGTCTCAAGGCCCCGCCTTCCTCATCCAGGGCATTGAGCGCCAGGTCGACCCCGGCGCGAATCTGCTCGACCGCTCCCAGGCGTTTCTCTTCTTCCTGTAACTCTTCCCATTCTCCGAGACGCAACCGCGCCTGTTGCAGTTCTTGATGGAGAAATGCCCGCCATTCCCGTTGTGCGGCGTCCGTGGCTTGCGCGTTGCGTTGCCGTTCCCAGTTTTGCTGTGCCTCCTGCCAGCGGCGCCAATGTTGGGCAACGGCGGGGAGCAGAGTTTCGCAGTTGGCGAATCGGCCCAACAGCGCGAGTTGGCGATCGGGCTTAAGTAGTTGAAGGTGCGCATGCTGGCCGAGAATGTCGAGCAGCAAGGTACCGAGCTCGCGCGCTTGCTGGCTGCTTATGGCACGGCCATTGAGAAAGAGGCGGCTACGCCCCTGGGCAGGCAGAATGCGGCGCAGGATGAGAGTGTCCTCTGCCGTGAGCTCCTGTTCTTCTAGCCAATGATCAGTTGTTGTTCCGCCGGAAAAGCTGCCGATGATTTCTGCCTGCTCGGCGCCATGACGCACCATCTGCGGGCTGCCTTTGTCTCCTAGTAACAAGGCGATGGCATCGACGAGAATGGATTTGCCCGCGCCGGTCTCTCCCGTTAGTACTGTAAGCCCGCTGTGAAACGCAACATCGAGGCTGCGAATCAGGGCAAAATCGCGTATCTGTAGGTCCAGTAACATCAATCCTCGCCGGGGGGCTCGGCCCAGTGGAGTTTACTGCGCAGGATGGCAAAGAAATCTTGCTCCTGGGGGTGAATGAATAGGGCATCGCAGTTGGCGCGGCGCACGTGGATTTCGTCACCACAGACCATGGGAAAAGAGCTATGGCTATCGAGGCTGAGGGCCGCCGGGAAGCGCGCCGCTATCAGTTTAAAGCGTAGCGGAAGGTGATCCGGTAAGACGATGGGGCGGGTGCTCAGGGTGTGCGGACAAATCGGTACGAGCAGGAGTGCGCGTAGCTCGGGCGTGAGGATGGGGCCGCCAGCGGACAGGGCGTAGGCAGTGGAGCCGGTGGGAGTGGACAGGATGAGTCCATCGGCACGTTCGGTGTAAAGCTGGCGACTGCCCAGCTGTACCCCAAGCTCGATCATGCTCTCGCCGCAGCCCTTATGCACAAAGACCTCGTTCAGGGCGAGTCCAGAGCCGATCAAGGCGCCTTCGCGCCAGAGTTCGGCATGCAAAACGCTGCGCCGGTCCTCGACGTAAGCGCCCGCGAGTATCGGGGGGAGAGTCTGGCCGATGGCTTCGAAGGCGATGTCGGCAAGAAAACCCAAGCGCCCCATGTTGATACCTAACACGGGAACATTGCGCCCAGCGAGCTCGCGGGCAGTGCTGAGGAGGGTGCCATCACCACCTAAAGCGATGACCAGATCGCCGGGCACTGCTTCGCTTAGGGAAACAAAAGAAAGGAGTTGGGGAAATTGGCTGTGATAGCGAGCATCGATGCGCAGGTCGCAACCCCAATTCTGCAAGGAAGTTGCGAGCTGGACCAGAGAGGGGATGACTTCGCTGTCACGATATTTCCCCAGCAAAAAGATCCGAGCAAAAGATGCCATGGAAATCCTTGTCCTTATGGAACCGGTTGTAGGGCGTGACCGCAGTGGGCACAGAATCGATCATCCGGGCCGACAGTCTGACCACACTGCGAGCAAAACGCGATCGATTTTTCTGACGTGCTTGCTATTGTCGCGAGGGCCTGCGGCTGGGCAGCAACGGCCTGCGGGCTGGTTGCGGCTGGCGCATGCGGGAATGGTACGCATGGATATCCCTTTTTTTCGTCGAGTAAGGCCCAAATCAACGAACCCACCCAGCCCAACAGGCTCCAACCGAGAAAGAGGTTGAGCAGGAAAATGGCGAGAAAATTCTGTGCACCCCGAGAGTAGGCGACAATGCTCGGAACGAAGTAGATGACAATAGCCAAGGCGATTGCAAAAAGCATCACTATCAACATTACCGGCCCGAAAGAGGCGTAATCCATAAACATAGATGTCTGGTCCAAAGAGCGCGATCCTCGTCGAGTTTGGAAACAATGGTGATTATTTCACAAGCGACATGATCGGGCGACTTGGCCCTTTGCCCGCGCGGCGCTATCCTCGCAAATAGCGTTCAGCAAAAGGAATACCGTTTATGCAAGTCGACTATCCCATCATTAACCGTCTGGGCTTGCATGCCCGGGCCTCGGCGAAGTTTGTCAGTATTGCTGCGCGCTTTCCCTGCCAAGTCTGGCTTGAACGTGATGGGCAGCGTGTCAACGGCAAAAGCATCATGGGCTTGATGACTCTGGCGGCGTCGCAGGGCACCGTGCTTACCCTGGAGACCGAGGGCGAGCAAGAAGCCGAGTGCAGCGCCGCTCTGAGTTCTTTGGCGGCGGACTATTTTGGAGAAGGCGAGTGACCTTCGAGCTTGCTGGCATCGGGGCGGCAGCGGGTATTGCCATTGGTACCGCCGTTGTACTCGAACCGGCCAGCATCGATATTCCCGACTATAGCGTTGCCATTGCCGATCTCGACGCTGAGGAGCAACGGCTGCGTACAGCCCTTGCCCTGGCGCGTGACGAGCTCCTGCGGGTGCGCGAGGCCATCCCCAAGGATGCCCCGCAGGATACCCGCCTGTTCATTGATGCCCATTTGCTCATGCTGGATGATCCCGCCCTCCGGGACCGGCCAATTCGCTTGATCCGTGAACAACGGCGCAATGCCGCCTGGGCGCTGCATCATGAACGGGAGCGCCTGGTAGAGATCTTTGAGCGCATGGAAGATCCGTATTTGCGCGGCAAGCGCGAGGACATCTTGCAAGTGACCGACCGTGTTCTGCGTCATTTGCTCGGTGCCCAGGTTCCCAGTCTCACGGCGGCGGCAGATCGTATCATCGTTGCCTCTGAGCTGAGCCCTGCGGATACCGTCATGCTCAAAAACGGTTCGGTCCTTGGCTGGGTGACTGACTTTGGCGCGGCTACTTCCCATTCTGCGATTTTGGCGCGCAGCCTGGGCTTGCCGGCGGTGGTGGGTACCCATCAGGCGACACGCCTGCTGCGTAGTGGCGACCAACTGGTCGTTGACGGCGAGCATGGCACGGTACTGGTTAACCCCAGTCCAGAGCTCTTACTTGCGTATCGAGAGATGCAGGCACGTCGGGAGCGGCGTCGGCAGCTCTTGGAAGAAGAGCGCGACCTGCCGGCGATCACGGTCGACGGTACTGCTATCCGCCTCTTCGCCAATATCGAATTACCCGAAGATGTGGAGTGGGTGCAGCGCAGTAATGCAGAGGGAATTGGCCTGTTTCGCAGCGAATTTCTATTTATGAACCGGGCGGATAGCCCCAGCGAAGAAGAGCAATTCCAGGCTTTTGCCAAAGTCTTGCGCGGCTTGCCGGGGGCCGAGGTCACCATTCGCTCGGTAGACGTGGGTGCGGACAAACTCCTTGCCGACAGCGACTTACAATTACACGCCACTGGCCTCAACCCTGCCCTGGGACTGCGCGGTTTGCGTCTGTGTTTGCGCCGACCGGATTGGTTTCGTCGGCATTTGCGGGCGATCCTGCGCGCTTCTGCCATCGCCCCCATTCGTTTGATGTTGCCCATGGTCAGCACCGTGCATGAGGTGCATCAGGCGCGACAGCTCGTTGAGCAGTTGCGCACGGAGTTGTGCGCCGAGGGGTACAAGGTGGCCGAGCGTCTACCCGTTGGTATTATGGTTGAGGTTCCGGCGGTGGCGATGGCGGCGCATTGCTTCACTGCGGTCGCCGATTTCTTTTCTATTGGCACCAATGATCTTACACAATACGCCCTCGCGGTAGATCGCGGTGATGATGATGTCAACGGACTCTTCGATCCACTGCATGTGGGCGTATTGTCGATGATCCAGCACACGATTGCGGCTGGTGAGGCAGCCGGTATTCCCGTGGCAATGTGCGGTGAGATGGCTGCGAATCCACAGTGGACCCCCTTGCTGGTGGGTTTGGGCTTGCGCCAGTTCAGTATGTTTCCGGGTGCCATTCCGGAGGTGAAGGCAGCAATTCGCCACACGGTGGTCGATGAGGCGCAAGTCATCGCCTTGGCAGCACTTGCGGGTACGTCCGACCTCTTCACCCAAACCTACGACGTTGAAGCATAAGCGTCTGCGCTGGCTGGCGCTGGGCCTGCTTGGTGTGGCCCTGCTCGCCTACTTATGCGTCTTGGTTGGGCTACCGCGCTTACTCTTGGCGTGGGCGCTGAGTGCTGAGCTGGGACAGCCGGTTACGTTAGCGCAAAATCCGCGCATCGCACTGAATTTTTCCCGCGTTGGCATTGGTCTTCGCGGCCTGCAAATCGGCAAGCACCTGCTCCAGGTGCGTCGCATCGATGCAAACTGGTCTTGGGCGGCCCTGCGCGCTGGTCATTGGTTAGACATGGGTTTGCTCGTTGATGGCCTGAATCTGCAAGGCCCCTGGCCAAAGACGGTTTCTAGTAGTAGCAAGAGAGTTGCTATCATTCTGCCGCAGAATTTTGTGCTGCGGGACAGTGCCGTGCGCTGGCCAATCGGCAAATATCCTCTGGTGATCTCAGGGTTGCAGGCGAACTATCGCGCTGGGCAGGGTGCTACGGTTATCAGTCAGCTAGCCTATGCCGGACAGCAGTTTTCCTTGCATGGGGCCTATCGTGCCCCGCAGCCCGGACGACCAGGCGTGGCGTCCTTGCTGGCGCGAGCTCGCGACGGTGTAGTGGATCTCCGCGTGGAAGAATGTACGGCGCCCAGCGCAAACACGCTCGAAATTCCGCATGGCACATTGCGACTGGTGTGGAAGAAGATCAATGGCAACTTGGCTTGGACGGGGCTGCGCTATGCCTCGGCCCAGCACAGCCTGACGATTGCAGCATGGCACCTGATGGGGCAACCGCAGCTGGAAGGGCATGGGAATCTTCTGCTGCAGTGGCAGCACGCTTTTACGGTATCCAGCCAGTTCCAGTTGCAATCGAAAAAATTGCTCAATTGGTTGCGCCTGGCAGGCGTAGCGTTGCCTGAAATCAAGGTGCAAAAGGTACTAAGGCCAGCGGCTTTGTCTGGGGCCCTGCTCTGGACCCAGAATGGCCCTGTTCATCTCGATCATCTGCACGGCGTATTGGGGACTACCCATTTTCAAGGCACCTTGGCACGCATAGAGCCTGAGCGGCCATGGCAGATTTCGGCGGTTATCCCGCGTTTGGATCTCAATCCCTGGCTGCCTTCTTCCCGCCCTGGCGCCGCAACTCAACTGGTCATGCCGCCATTGCCGAAAAGCTGGCCACCGCTACGGGGAAAGTTGCAGGTGGGAGAACTGCGCTGGGGGCAATGGCAGGCGCGCGATCTCCAGATTCGTCTACAGGCGGCACAGCAGTGAAGCGACCGAGTATTGCCAGTCGCCTCCTGCCTTGGTATCGGCAGTTTGGGCGGCATGATTTGCCTTGGCGCCAGAGCCGCAATCCCTATGTTTTGTACCTTGCCGAGATCATGCTGCAGCAAACAAGAGTGGAGACGGTGAAACCGTATTTTCGTCGATTTCTTGCCCGCTTCCCCAGTTGGCAGGCATTGGCGGACGCTCCTATCGACGACGTGCTGACGTTATGGAGCGGCCTGGGTTACTACGCTCGAGCACGCAATGCCCACTCCGCCGCGCAAATGGTGGTGGAAAAATTTCACGGAGAGTTTCCCAGGGAGCTGACGCAGGCATTGGAGCTGCCAGGGGTGGGGCGCAGTACTGCGGCGGCAGTGCTAGCGAGTGCCTATGGGCAAGAGCAAGCCATCCTCGACGCCAATGCGCGGCGCGTCCTCTTCCGCTACCACGAATTATCTGGCGCGGCGCGTAGCCCGCAGAATGAGCGTTTGCTCTGGCAGCTAGCGGAACAGGAAACGCCCAGCAAGGCCCATGATTATAACCAGGCAATTCAAGACTTGGGCGCGCTGCTCTGCGTGGCGCGCAAAGCCCGTTGCGCAGAATGCCCGTTACAAGGCCCGTGTGCTGGTCCTGGCGCGACAACGAGTCAATCGCGTACAGAAAAGCCAACCCGTTTCGCCTATTTTTTGTTGGCACGTTCTGACGATGACCGAATCTTACTGGAGAGGCGCGCGCACAAGGGAATTTGGGGAGGGCTCTGGGCTTTGCCTTGGTATGAAATGCCTGCTGGAGAGGAATCTCCAGAGCTGCTGGCAGGGTTCCGTAATTGGGCAGAGCAGGAGTATGCCTTGCGCTTGCAAATGCAAGAGCTGCAACCCTGGCAGCGCCATAGCTTTACCCATTTTCATCTGGATTATCGTGTTGTTGTGGCGCGCATGGCTGGATCTGCTGTTGCCGAGGCGAGAAGGGCAGCCTCACTCCATGCACCGGAACAACTTGCGCAGCTTGCCTTGCCCAGCCCCTTGCGTCGTTTGTTTTCTTGAGTGCTATATCCTGGACATCCCTTGGGGCTACCGCTACCCTGCGGGCTGATTGGGGTATGACTTCAGATTGGTATGGTTTTTTGGGAGATATTCGGTATGGCAAGAATGGTGCAATGTGTGAAATTGGGTAAGGAAGCCGAAGGTCTCGACCGTCCGCCTTATCCCGGTCCCCTGGGCGTTCGTATCTATCAGGAGGTATCCAAAGAGGCATGGCAGGCCTGGCTCAAGCACCAGACCATGCTCATTAATGAATACCGCCTGTCGCCAATCGACCCCAAGTCACGCTCCTTTCTGGAAAAACAGATGGAGGCTTTTTTCTTTGGTGAAGGGGCGCAGACCCCGGAAGGATTTGTGCCCCCGCAGCAGGATTGAACTGTCGTGCCCTCGCGACAACAGGGAGGGGTTGGTTTCGTGCCCCCGCTTTTGCTCTTCCGGTTGCTAAGAAATTGTATAATAAGATTAATAAATCGTAATATCTCCGTAAGTGGCAACGGTAGCACGCACGTTCTCCGATACACCCCCTCTCGTTGTCGCTTTTGCGCGACGCTTGCTTACGTGGACGCAGTGCGCGAAACCAATTTTTTCTTTAGTTTTCAATGGCTAATATATATGGCACGAAATGTGCTGTATCTTCAGTGCTGAAAATGTATCAGCCCGCTCAGGCGGATTTATACCTATGGAAGGAGTGTCCTATGAAGAAGATTGTTGCCCTTACAGCTATCCTCACGGTTTTGATGGCAAGCGCTAGCTTCGCGGCGGAAGAAGCGCCTGCAGTTTCTCAGTCAGCTGGGAAGACTGCCTATGGTAGCCAACTCATGACGCAGCAGGAACGCGCGGAGCATCGCAACAAGTTGCAATCTGCGAAAACGGAACAGGAGCGCAAGCAGATCCGTGCAGAGAAACATGAGGCCATGCAGAAGCGTGCCGAGGAGAAAGGACTTAAGCTCCCCGAGAACGCCCCATCCACGGGCATGCATCAGGGGGGAATGCGAGGTTCTGGCATGATGGGTGGAGCTGGTGGTGGTGCCGGCATGATGGGAGGGGCTGGTATGGGCCGTGGTCCCGCTACTCATTAAAGACTTTTCCCTGGGGCGATAGATCGCCCCTACCCAATGGATGTTTTCCTTCTCCGGCCGGGAATGCTTATCCCGGCCCATTTGTGTGCGCCGATGTAGTTGGCATAGCTATCAGCGTTCCCAAGGCTGTTGCTCGCTGTCTGGCGAGGCACTATTGTGCCGACCTTCTGTGTTTGCTCGGCAGCAAAATTTCTATCGCCCGTGCATTACCGACAGCACGTCTTTCTGGAACTGCGATGGAATGACATTCTCTACGGCAATGGAATGCGGTCGCCAGAAAGCGATGTGCGTAAATAAAGCTTGTTTTTGTCGTGACTACGCGACAGGTGAAGGGGCATGCTCCGTTCTCCAGGTGTTGCCCTTGCTCCTGTATAGATCTCGGCCGATCAAGCAGATAGCCCAGTTAACTGACCATACTTCCTGCTGTGGCGCTATTTTTGGGTAGCTTTCCCTTTCGCTTTTTCCCGACAGATTTTGGCTTGTGGAAACCGTATAGAAGTATAACTTATTGAATACATAAATTTAAAAACGTGGCATGAAATATGCTTAGAAAACATTGCTGAATTTGACTCAGCCCGCGCGAGCGGATTTCTATACCTATGGAAGGAGTGTGTTATGAAGAAGATTGTTGCCCTCACGGCTGCCTTGACTTTCCTGACTGCCAGCGCCAGCTTTGCGGCGGAGGAAGCCCCCGCTGGTGCAGTTGCCCCTGCGGCACAGCAGACTGTGGAGAAGGCCCCGATGAAGAAGGTGGAGCATCATTACAAGAAGCACCACCACGTGAAGAAGCACGAGGCCGCCAAGGCAGAGAAGAAGGCGGAAGCTCCTGCTGCTGCCGAAGCGCCTGCGGCTGAGTAAAATCTGCCGGTAGGGTAGTAAAAAAGGCCGGGACTCACGTCCCGGCCTTTTCGCTGTGCTGTGCAGCAAAACCGCAGATTTACGCCTGCTTCCACGCCTTTAGGAAGATGCTGGCGAAACGCACGGCGAACTTCAGCACGAATTGCGTATCCTTGGCGAAGACGATCTTCACCAAGCCGAAGATGCCACCGCCCTTGTTGGCCTCGTCCTTCATCTCCACTTGAGTCTGCTCCAGGGCCTTCACCGCTTTGTCTACACCACTGGCAAAGACCGCGTCAGAAGGAATTAGGGGCAGGGCCTTGTCGAAGACCAAATTGACTTTGTGCAACAAGCCGGCTTTTTGTAGCTTGCTGACCAAGGCGAGGGCCTCGGGCACCATGTCCATCAAATTGGCCTGATGTAGATCCTTTACCAATCCTTTGACGCGCGTGGTGATGTCCGGCGCATCGCCCTTGACCATCGCCATGCCTAATTGCGCAATCTCCATCCACGCGAGTGCACCCTGGCTGATCTCTGCGCCGATATTTTTGACCGTGCCGTCGCGCCACATTTCACCGAGGAAATCCGTAGCGGTGCAGGCGGCAATGCTCAGGTCGCCGCGGGGGGAGAGGATGTCACCCAGGTGAATCCCTTGGCGCTCAAGGTTGCAGGCGAGGTTGCGCATGGTCTCGGCAATGGTTTCGGCGTGATCAAGCAGGCCATTGACCTGGTCTGCCACATCACCGACTTTGGCGTCGCCAAGCGCGATCTTCTTGGCACGCATGGCGATCTTGGCCCACTTTTCTGCCTCTTCGGCGAGGATGTCGAGCTTATCCGGGAGGTCGAGATCGGTCAGGATTCCCTGCACCGCCCCCAAACCGTCTTTGCCGGCCTGCAGGAAGAAACCAGCGTTACCGGCGAGGCCCGCAACCTTTTCTACTTGACCAAGCAGCATCTCCACACGGCTGACCAAGTCACCATCCGGGCCAGCAGCCAGATTCTTGACCCGCATGGCCACCTGCAGCCAACGCTTGCCGGCAACACCCACGGTACCAATGGCGCCACTCAGGTCGGCACTGTTGAGCAGCTCCGGGGCGGTATCCTTCAGAGTACCCAAGGCCACACTCATCTGGCCACCGAGTATTTCCGCCATGTCGAGCAGCCCTTCCAAGCGGGCCTGCACGCTGGGCGCGTCGCCCTGAACCAACTTCTGGGCGCGCTTGGCCATTTGCAGCCATTGGTCGGCCATTTCCTGCAGTTCGTCGAGGCGATCTGGCAGGTCGAGCTCGCCGGCCATATTGCCGATGACGCCAACGCCTTGTTTGGCACTCGCCCAGTAGTACTGCAGGTTCTCCACGGCCCCGCGCAGCTTGTTGACCATGTCTTCGGGGTTTTCGCCGATGAGGGGGCATTTGAGCTCGCCGCTCAGGGTGGCCAGAGAGCCAAAGAAGCCAGATTTTTGCAGGTTATTGAGGATGGTTAGCAGCTCACCAATGGTTTTGTCGAGCTGAGCGTCCTTGACCTCGCCGAGGAGCTGCTTCAGACGATCGACGCCGCCGTCGACGGTGAGCATTCCCTGCAGGGACTCGGCAGTATCCCGTAGGGCGTCGAGCTGCGGCTGGTATTTGCTAAGGAGCTTGTCGGTATCAATGGCGTTGGGAAGTTCGTTGAGCACGTCGCGGAACATTTGCAGTAGGCTCTGTAACTGGAGGGCGGCATCCCCCACCTTACCGAGTCCTTCCCACTGTTTGGGGGTAAGAGCCACTACTGTTTCCGCTGCTGCATTTCCGTTGGCCATGACGTATTCATCTCCTGCTGAATGATGCTGATCCAAGCCTAAATTGGCCGAGCCACGCTTATTTAACACAAAGAAGTGCTATTTTTCCAGTTGCCGAGCCCGGAACTCTGGAATGCGCGTGCTTCTTGCCCCAGTTTTACGGGGACGTATGATGGAAGAATCTGATGCAGATGGGTAATGAATATGCTTTATGGAAGCAGGAGAGAAACCTATCGTCAGTTATTTGTTGATTACTGGCAGCGGTTTCGCGCTGGGCAACCCCTCGACGCCATGGCGCAGCGGGTGGTAGACGTTATTCGTGTGCACCCAGAGTACCATGCCTTGTTAGAAAATCCCGATCTGGCTCTGGAGGCAGACTTTCCACCGGAACTGGGGCAGAGTAACCCCTTCGCCCATATGTCGTTGCATGTGGCATTGCTGGAACTCTTGGCGACAGGACAGCCGCCGGGTATCGTGCATGCTTATGAGCGTCTGCGGGCGCAACAGGGGGAAATGGCCGCCCAGCATCTGGTGGTCGACTGCCTGGGAGAACTGATTTGGCAGGCGCAGCGCGCCGGTCGAGAACCGGAATTGGATGCCCTGCTGCCGTGTATGCAAGCGGCTGAGGGGCGCAAGAAATCGTGAGGAGAGGCTAGATGGCGGAAGGAAAAACGGGCGCGGAATCGGTGCATTGGCATTTGGAAGATCTGTATGTCGGCCGGGAAGACCCGCGCCTACGCGCGGATATGGACTGGGCGGCAAGTGCCGCTACAAATTTTGCTGGCCGCTATCGTGTTGATTTCGCTACCCTGAGCGCCGCCGAGTTGGCACAGGCGATGGCGAACCTGGAGGAGCTACGCAGCCGTCTCGCGCGCGTCGGTGCCTATCGTTATCTGAGCTATGTCACCCACGCCGATGATCCACTCTATGGCGCGGCACTGCAGCAGTACCAGGAACAGGCGACGCAAATTGGTAACCAACTGGTCTTTTTCGATATCGCCTGGAATGGCCTGGCGACAGAAAAGGCAGATGCCCTGTTGCAGGCGCCGGAATTGGCGCACTGGGTGCACATTCTGCGCAACTGGCGCAATTACGCCGCACATTTGCGCAACGAAGCGGAAGAACAGATCCTTGCCGAAAAAAGCGTCACCGGGCGTAGTTTGTGGGAGCGGCTTTTTGATGAAACCCTCACCGAAATGCGCTTCTCCCTGCGTGGTAAGGAATTGAGCGAGCAGGAGCTGCTCAGCAAGCTCTCCCATCCAGACCGCAACTTGCGTAAAGACGCGGCGGAGTCGCTGAGCCGGGGCTTGCAGGGCCGTATGCATACCTTGGCCTTTTGCTTCAATGCCGTGCTTGCCGACAAAGCGCTGGACGATCGCCTGCGTCGCTACCCCCATTGGCTGGCGGACCGCAACCTTGCTAACGAGATTGATGATGGCATGGTCGAGGCCCTGGAGGCTGCGGTCGTGGCTCGCTATCCCCTGGTCGGGCGCTATTATCGCCTGAAGGCGCGTTTGCTGGATATCAGCCCTCTGCAGGACTACGACCGCTATGCGCCCCTACCCGGCTCTTCGCGGCCCTATCCCTGGGAAGAATGTCAGGCCATCGTACTCGGCGCCTTTCAGGATTTTTCCCCAGAACTCGCTGTCATCGGCAAGCGCTTCTTTGACGAACATTGGATCGATGCCGCCCTGGCGCCGGGCAAGCGTGGTGGTGCCTTCGCCCATCCCGTCACCCCGGATGTGCATCCTTACCTGATGGTCAACTACACCGGCACCGTGCGCGATGTAATGACCGTCGCCCATGAGTTGGGGCATGGCATCCATCAGTATCTCGCGCGGGAGCAGGGCTTTCTCAACTCCGACACGCCGCTCACCACTGCCGAGACGGCATCGGTATTCAGTGAGATGCTCACCTTTGAGCGCCTGATGCGCAATGAGCCCGATGCAGGTAAGCGCTTGGCATTGCTCTGCGGCAAGATTGAGGACACCTTTGCCACGGTCTTTCGGCAGATGGCCATGCATCGCTTTGAGGCGCTGATGCATGGGGCACGACGTAGCGAGGGCGAACTGAGCAAGGAACGCTTGGCGGAATTGTGGATGCAGACCCAAGAAGAACAGTTCGATGGCTCCATACAGTTCACCGAGGGCTATCGCTGGTGGTGGAGCTATATCCCCCATTTCATCGGCTCCCCCGGCTACGTCTATGCCTACGCCTTTGGTGAACTCCTGACCCTGGCGCTGATCCAGCGTTACCGGGCCGAGGGCGAAGCTTTTGTGCCCAAGTACCACGCCATGCTCAGCCTGGGGGGTAGCCGCTCGCCGGTAGAGGTGGTGGCGGCCTCAGGTGTGCGCCTGGATGACCCGCAGATCTGGAATAGCGCCCTGGATTACCTGGAAGGTATGGTTGCCGAGGCCGAGCGTCTGGCGGGGGCACATTGATGCGGCGGGAGCGCGACAGCCTCGGGGAAATCGATGTAGCTGATGATGCGCTGTGGGGCGCACAAACCCAGCGCTCCCTGCAGTTCTTTGCCATTGGCGAAGAGCGCATGCCCTTGCCGATCATCCATGCCCTGGCGCGGATCAAAGCGGCGGCGGCAAAGGCAAACGGCGAGCTCGGTGTACTTCCGCAAGAACTGGTTATGCCCATCTCGATGGCCGCAGAGGAGGTTGCCGCTGGCCAATGGGATGTACAGTTTCCCCTGCGTGTTTGGCAGACCGGTAGTGGCACCCAGAGCAACATGAATGTCAATGAGGTCATTGCCAATCTGGCCAGCGAGCGTCTGGGCAGCGCCCGCGGTAGCAAAAGCCCGGTACATCCCAACGATCACGTGAATCTGGGGCAGTCTTCCAACGATGTCTTTCCCAGCGCTTTGCACCTTAGCATTGCCGAGGCGGTTCACGCGCAGCTCTTGCCCGCCTTGACGCAATTGCGAGAGATCTTGCACCAACGCAGTGAGGAGTTCGCCGGGATTCTGAAAATCGGGCGCACGCATTTGATGGACGCAGTGCCCATGCGTCTTGGCCAGGAGTTCTCGGGCTATGTTGATCAACTGCGCCAGGGGGAAGAGGCGATTTGTTCCGTGTTGCCGGCGCTGTATGCACTTGCCCTGGGCGGGACGGCGGTAGGTACCGGCCTCAATACCCATCCAGAATTCGCGTTGCGGGTCTGTGCATCGCTTAGCGAACAGTTTGCCCTACCGTTACGGCCGGCGGACAATCCTTTTGCGGCCCTGGCCGGGCAGGAGGCGCTCTGCCAGCTCAGTGGCCAGTTACGTAGTCTCGCCATGTCTTTGTTGAAAATCGCTAATGACATCCGTTGGATGGGCTCCGGTCCGCGCGCTGGGCTAGGAGAGTTGGTCCTGCCAGAAAATGAACCCGGCTCTTCCATCATGCCAGGCAAGGTCAACCCCACCCAAGCCGAGGCCTTGAGCATGGTCTGCGCCCAGGTCTTTGGCAATGATGCGACGGTGGCTTTTGCGTCCTCGCAGGGCAATTTTGAACTGAATGTCTATAAACCCGTCATAGGCTACAATGTGTTACAGAGCATTACGCTGCTGGCGGACGCCATGCATTCCTTTGCGGTGCATTGCGTGCGCGATCTGCAGGCGCGAGAGGAAAAGCTGCGCGACCATCTCGATAGCTCGCTGATGCTGGTGACTGCCCTGGTGCCGAGTTTGGGTTATGAGCGCGCGGCCAAGATTGCCCAGCGTGCGCACCAGGAGGGCACGACCTTGCGTGCGGCGGCACTCGCGACGGGCTGGATTACGGCGGCGGAACTGGAGGAAATTTTGCGTCCGGAGCGGATGTTGGCGCCGGATAGAGCATAGCTTGGGCGACGAAAGGAAAAGACGATGATATTGATTCTTCAGGAGGATTTGCAGGAGAGTGCGCCGGAATATCAGGCCCTGCTGCGCTATCTGGATGGGCTGGATAGCATCGAGTACCGCGTGCATCGGGTGCAGGGAGCAGAGCAACTGCTCAGCGAAATCTACCTGATTGGCAACACCAAGGCCCTCGACCTGGAGCAGATGGAGTCTCTGCCGGGGGTGGCTAAGGCCATTCGTGTGTCGAAGGAATACCGGGTGCTGGGGCGGCATCAGGACGACGCGCGCGCCAACGGCTTTACCTACAACGGCGTGGAATTCAGTCAGGATACGTTGCACGTCTTCGCCGGGCTTTGTGCCGTAGACACCCCGGAGCATGTCGAGCAAATGCTGCGCGCCTTGCAGGACAGCGGCCAGGTCTGCACGCGCATGGGCGCATACAAGCCGCGCACCAGTCCTTACGCCTTTCAGGGGCATGGCAAGGAATGTTTGCCCTGGGTTTTTGAGCTGGCGGGAAAATACGGCATCAAAGTCATCGCGATGGAGATCCTGCATGAGCAGCACATGGACGAGATTCGCGAGGCGTTGGAGCGAACCGGCCATCCCACCGGGGTCATGTTGCAGATTGGCACGCGCAATACGCAGAATTTCGAGCTGCTCAAGGCCGTGGGGCGCCAACAACAATTTCCCGTGCTGCTCAAGCGCGGTTTCGGTATCACGCTGGAGGAATCCCTCAACGCCGGCGAGTATCTGGCCTCGGAAGGCAACAGCCGCGTAGTGTTTGGCCTGCGCGGCATGAAAACCAATCTGGGAGATCCACATCGCAATTTCATTGACTTTGCCCAGGTGCCGGTGGTGAAACGCCTGACGCGTATGCCGGTCTGCATTGATCCGTCCCACTCTGTGGGCAGCCGGGACGTTGGCCCGGACGGTATCATGGACGTTTTTCATGTGACCGCGCAGGGGGTAGTGGCGGGTGCCAATATGGTTTTGGTGGATTTTCACCCGGATCCGGCCACGGCTCTGGTGGATGGCCCGCAGGCACTACTGCTCAAGGAGCTGCCGTGGTTCCTAGAAGATGTGCGTTTGGCACGAGAGGCCTACGAGGACCGTCGCCTGTTGGCGGCCGCGCAGTCCAGCGCCGAATGACATCTTGCCTATAACTGCCCGCTTGTTGTAGGCCGGGTTCGGCCCCGGCTTTTTCTGCAGTGGCTGAGCCGCTTACTTCACCCGCATCCCCGGCTGGGCGCCGCTGTCGGGGGAGAGCAGGAAGGGGCCGCCCTCGGGGCCGCTGGCGGCCAGGACCATGCCTTCGGAAAGGCCAAAGCGCATCTTGCGCGGGGCGAGGTTGGCGACCATGACCGTGAGCCGGCCCACCAGGGTGGCGGGATCGTAGGCGCTTTTGATACCGGCAAAGACGGAGCGGGTGGCGGCCTCACCAATGTCCAGGGTGAGGTGCAAGAGCTTGTCGGCGCCTTCCACGCCCTCGGCGGCAACGATACGGGCGATGCGCAGCTCCACCTTGCTGAAATCGTCAATACTGATGGTTGCCGGGGTATCGACTGCGGGTGCCGGACTGGGGGCCGGTGCGGCGGCTGCGGCAGGCGCCGGGGCGGGTGTGGGGGTCTGAATCAAGGCGTCCACCTGGGGTTTTTCCATACGCTGCAATAAATGGGTGTAGGGCTCAATGACGTGATCCGTCAGGGGCTGCTGCAGGCCGTCCCAATTTAGGGGGCTGCGTAAAAAGGTCAGCGCCTTCTGGGTCAGCTCCGGGAGCACTGGGCTCAGCAGGGTGATGAGCACCCGAAAGCCGTTGAGGGTGACCGTTGCCACCCGGTGCAGGGCCGCCCGTTGCTCCGGGTCTTTGGCCAGCAGCCAAGGAACGTTCTGATCGACATAGGCGTTGATCTGGTCGGCCAGGGCCATGATGTCGCGCATGGCGCGGCCGTACTCCCGGCCCTCGTAGGCGGCACCGATGGCCTCCTGCTGGGCGAGGAGGGTGTCATAAAATGCCGCGTCGGCGCCGAGGTTGCTGGCCAGACGCCCGTCAAAGTAGCGGTGGATGAAGCCCGCCGCCCGCGAGGCCAGATTCACCACCTTGCCCACCAGGTCGCCATTGCCCTTCAGGAGGAAATCCTCGAGGTTGAGGTCGATGTCTTCCACATGGCTGTTGAGCTTGGTGGCGATGTAGTAGCGCAGGAACTCGGGGTTCAAGTGCTCCAGATACTGGCGGGCGGTGATGGAGGTGCCCCTGGACTTGCTCATCTTGGCGCCGTTGACGGTGAGATGGCCATGGGCAAAGACCCCCGTGGGCAGGCGGTGCCCCGATCCTTCTAGCATGGCGGGCCAGAACAGGGCGTGAAAATAGATGATGTCCTTGCCGATGAAGTGATAGAGCTCGGCATTGGAGTCCTTGCCCCAGAACGCGTCAAAGTCGCGTCCGTGTGCGCGGCACCAGTGCTGGGTTGCGGCCATGTAGCCGGGTAGGGCGTCGAGCCAGACATAGAAGAACTTGCCGGGGGCATCGGGGATGGGGATACCAAAATAGGGCGCGTCGCGGCTGATGTCCCAGTCGCTAAGCCCCGCCGCAAACCACTCGTCCAGCTTGTTGGCCATTTCCTCCTGCAGGGTGCCGCTGTGGATCCACTGCTGCAGGAAGGCGGAGAAATCGCCCAATTGGAAAAAATAATGTTCGGAGCTGCGGCGTACCGGCGTCGCCCCGGAGACGGCGGAACGCGGTTCGATCAGGTCGGTGGGGCTATAGGTGGCACCACAGACTTCGCAGTTGTCGCCGTATTGATCGACCGCCTTGCAGCGCGGGCAGGTGCCACGGATGAAGCGGTCGGGCAGGAACATCTCCGCCACCGGATCATAGGCCTGTTCAATCTCGCGCACGGTGATGTGCTCGTTGGCGCGCAGGGCACGGTAGAGGTCTTGGGAGATGGCGAAATTCTCCGGCGAATGGGTGCTGTGATAGAGATCGAAGCCGATGCCAAATGCGGTAAAGTCGCGCAGGTGCTCGCCGTGCATACGGCCAATCAGCGCCTCGGGGGTAATGCCCTCGGACTGGGCGCGGAGCATAATGGGGGTGCCGTGCGCATCGTCGGCGCAAAAATACACGCAGTCATGGCCGCGCAGGCGCTGGTAACGCGCCCAGATGTCGGTTTGGGTGTACTCCACCAAGTGGCCCAGGTGGAGGGGGCCATTGGCGTAGGGGAGGGCGCTGGTGACGAGGATGTGCCGTTTCATGGCTTGCTAAATTACCTGCCTTTCTGTGCCTGGGCAATGCTGCTGATGATCAGTGCCGCTCCGCGAGAAAACGTACGCCCTCCAGTACCTGGTAGAGATCTCGCGCGTCATAGTCGGCGCGCACATCGCGATACTCCTTGCGCCCTTGGTCGGACCAAACCAAAATCGTTTTCAAACCGGCCTGGCGTGCGCCGGAAACGTCTCGGTACATATCATTCCCCACATAGATGCTCTCTTCCGGGCGCACCTGTAATGCGTGGCAAGTTTCAGTAAAAAGCCGCGGATCTGGCTTACGGAAGCCGTAGGCGCTGGAGATGGTCTTTGCAGGAAAGTATTTGCGGATTTTGGTGATGCGCATTTCCGGTTTGGCAAACTCTACCTGGGCATCGGACACAATGCCCAGATGAAACTCGCCTGCAATGCTCTGCAGCAGCTCTTTCGCGCCGGGGTAGCGCTCGATGCTGCGGCGCGACAGGGCGCGATGTAGGCGCACCAGCTCTTTGGCCAGATGATCGCGGCGCTTCTCAACTTCTTTTACGCGGTGCTCGCCCTCGCTGGCCACGCTTTCGGGGCGAAAATGTTTGCTGCCGGTGCGCAGAATCTCGCGCCAGGCGCCGCGGGCGTCCAGCTCGGGATAGGTCTCGGAGGAATTGCGCTTTTGCTGCTTGGCGAGGTCAAAGTAGCGCTCCCGCAGGCTATCCGGGCTGATGTGAATACGGTGGTAACTCAGGTAGCGCGCCATCGCCCAGTAGATTTCCCCTTGGGATTCATCGGTTTCGATATGGATAAGAGTGCCATACAAGTCAAAAAGAACAGCGCGAATGCTCATGATTTATCTCCCCAGGCAAGCGATGGCCTCATGGATGAGGGTGTGGGCGTAGTGATCACCGAGGTAGCTGTTGCGCGCGATGCGCAGCAGGGTTAGCCCCATATAAAAAGGTAGACGATGGGTGATGGCCTGGAAAGCCGCTGGCTGATGGGGAAAATGCCGGCTGTATTCCCAGAGGAAATGGCCAATGTAATTTTCTGCCGCACTGGCATCACCATGTTGGCGTAGCGCCCAGTGTTTTAATTCGCCGGTAATCATCCCGAGATCGTATACCCGGTCGCCAAAATGTGAGCGCTCAAAGTCGATGGCGGTAAGCTGATGGTGTCCAGTGACCAAAAAATTGGCCGGAGTGGCATCGCCGTGCAGACGCACGCAGTGGTCGGAGTACATCGCGCCATCGTTCTCCCATAGATGACGCAGATAGTAGAGCTGATCAATGTGCTGTTGTCTGGCGCGACCGCGGCGCCACAGACGGGCAATGATCTTGTCGAAGTACGGAAATATTTCGACAAAACGTACGGGGTCACCGCGCACATTGTGGTTGTGCAGACGCGCGAGGAAGTAGGCGAGATCCGATAGGCTATGGTACATCAACTGATCGTCATGCCCGGGCAGGCTGCGTGCCCAAATGCGATGCAGTGGTTCGCCCAGCACGAAACATTCGAAGAGGACATCGGCAAAATCCGGATTCACGCCCAAGGGTTCGACCACCCGGTGTTGCCCCTGGCCGAGACCATTGCCGTGCAATAGCGACAACACCTGAAACTCGTGTTGTGCGGCTGCCGCGTTGTTGTGACCGCTGTGGCGATCGAAAAATTTGCCCAGGACGCGCCGCTGATGGCGGCGATCTTCGTACAGGTACACGGCGTTGGAGCCGTTCAGGGCAAAGACGCGAAAGCCTTTGTCTGGCGTAATTCCCAGCTCGCCAATGAAGATCTTGAAATACAAATGATCATAGAGGGGATCGGAGCGCTGCAGGTGTCCCAAGTATCGCAATCTCAATCCTTCGCTAAGCGAATATGCAATGGCAGTTTAGCATAGGAGGTAGCCCCCGTGGGTTCTGTGTCATACTGTCATCTTTCGCAAAACAATGCAGGTGCTTATGTCTGATCTCGATCTTCCGTGCCCCGATACCCTCGCTCGCCGTCATCGCTTGCTGGCGCAAATCGGTGAGAAGGGGGTTCTGATTCTTCCTACGGCGCGCGAGCAGATTCGCAATCGCGATGTGACCTACCTCTTCCGGCCAGACTCTGATTTCTTTTATCTGACTGGTTTCGCGGAGCCCGAGGCGGTGCTGGTACTGGCACCGGGGCATGCGGAAGGGGAGCAAATACTCTTTTGCCGTCCGCGTGACCCGGAGCGCGAAACCTGGGACGGTCGCCGCGCTGGTATAGAAGGGGCGAAAGAATTGTGCCAGGTCGATCAGTGTTACTCGATCCATGAGCTGGACAGTATTTTGCCCAAGCTGTTGGAGAACCGCGAAGTACTCCTCTATCCCATGGGGTTGGGCGCGGATTTTGACGCCCGTGTGCAGCTCTGGCGCAATCAGGCCCGCGCCCACAGCCGGCAGGGTATTGGTTACCCGATGGAATTGGTCGACAGCAGCTATTTTCTCGGCGAGATGCGCTTGCACAAGGATGCTGTGGAGCAGCAACTGATGCGGGCGGCAGCTGGGGTGAGTGCTGCCGGGCATCGCCATGGCATGCGACAAACGCGGCCGGGGATGATGGAATATCAACTCCAGGCCGAAATTGAGTATGTCTTTCAGCGGCAGGGTGCGGCGCGTTTGGCTTATTCCAGCATCGTGGGTGGTGGCGTGAATGGCTGTATTCTGCACTATGTGGAGAATCGCGCGGTGTTGCAGGATGGCGACCTGGTCCTTGTTGACGCCGGCGCGGAAATTGCCGGTTACGCCGGTGACATCACCCGTACCTGGCCGGTCAACGGCCGTTTTTCCGGCCCGCAACGGGACATCTATAGCTTGGTTCTCGCTAGCCAAGCGGCAGCAATCGCCACGGTACAGGTTGGCCGACCAGTGAGCGATTATCACGATGCTGCGGTCGAGATTTTAGTGGATGGCCTGCGCGAGCTAAAAATTCTGCGCGAGGGTCGCGAAGAGATTCTGGATAAGCAGCTATACCGGCCTTTTTACATGCATCGCACGGGTCATTGGCTAGGCATGGATGTGCATGACGTCGGCGCTTATCGCCAAGGCACGGAGCAGACCTGGCGCCCGCTCGCTGCCGGTATGGTATTGACGGTGGAGCCTGGCCTCTATTTCGCTCCGGGGCAAGACGGTGTGCCCGAGGCCTACCAGGGGATTGGCATCCGGATTGAGGATGACCTGTTCCTTACGCCAGACGGCCCAGAGATTCTGAGTGCTGGCGTGCCCAAGGAGATAGAAGAGATTGAGAGTCTGATGGCCGGCGGGTGGGGGTAGAGTTAGCGGTAACCCCCGGTGCCTGCTAGGAATCGATGGTCTTGGGCTGGTCCTTGGGAAGGATGCGCAGCTCGGCCCGCTGCACGCCAAAGTCCACGGCCCGCTGTATGCTATTCATCAGAATATCTGCGGCCATGTGGTAGCGCGGATTCATCATATCCCATACCACGCCGTGAATGACTTGTCCTGAACTCAGCAGGATATCCACGTGCTCGCCACAGCGTGTGCTGCCATTACGGCGAACAAACAGATCCTGCGACAAGGCAATCTGATTGGGGCGAGTAGGGCCGCAGGCGGACATGTCAGGATCACTGCTGGTTTGCCAGGAAACCGCGTTGTAGGCAGTCACCCGGTGCAGATAAATCAAACGATGCCCGAGCATGAGCGTACCGTTAATCGGGGTCGTGGTATCGCTTTGTACATCTAACTGTGCTTTGGTAGCTGCGAGTTCTGCGCTTTGCTTGTCCATGGCCTGATGCACTAAGGTGATGGGCAATTCTGGCTGTGCCAAGGAAAGCGCATTCGGTATGACCGCTGCCAATAGGGCTACGGAAATACCCATACCAATTTTTTCGAGCAAAGCAACTATCTCCTTCTATCCCAGGGCCTTCTCAGCGGCTAGGGTGCCTGCAGACACCTTCTCCCAAGATAACTGTTTTTGGGGCGAGAACTATCCCAAAATTGTCAATAAAAATCAATTGGTTGATAAATATAATAAAAAACAGTATGTTACGTTATATTTTTGATGTAAAACGATTCTCGGAAACGAGTAGGAAGAAGCCACGCAGTAACAGCAGTGGATCGCAGGTAACGGGGGCGATCTGCGCAAGCAGGAGATTTGCGTCGCCGCCGGTGAGAAAGACTCTGCCTGCCGGGTGTTCCCGCTGAAAATCCACAATCGTTTGCCGGATGGCCGCGATAGTTCCATACCAGACTCCTGCCAGCATGCCATTTACGGTGTCGTTTGCCCGCGCCTCTGGGGTTGGGCGCAGGTCTATTTGGGGCAAGAGCGCGGTCTGTCGCTGCAGGCAGTCCAACTGGCTCTGTAAACCGGGCATGATTCTGCCACCACAGAAGCGACCCGCCGCCAGGGTGTCGATGGTAATGGCAGTGCCTGCGTCGATCACCAGTGCGGCGTCGTTATGCACCTCTTTCCAGGCGCCCAGCAGGCAACAACGGCGGTCGAAACCCAGAGATTCCGGTGGCTGGTAGTCATTGGGCAGGATTTGATGGAAAACACTGGGATCCCAGCCGGGCAAGTTGCAATCCTGTAGTTCTTTCAACCAAGCTTGTTGTGCCTGCGGCACCACGCCAGCCAGAAAAATTTCTTCTGACCGCCACCATTTTGCCCAAGACGCGGGCAGGCCGGCGCGAATTTGTGCGGGGCTGCGTGTCGTGGCGAATCGTTCACTGGTAAATAGCTCACCATCGCTGGTATGGGCCAGGAGGGTACGGGTATTGCCGATGCTGATGAGAATCATGGGCGCGGACGCAGACGAACTTCGCCGGCATGAATGGCCTGTTGCTGGAAACCATCGTCGATCTGCAGTCCACCATCGTTGTCCACGTCCAAGACACGCCAAGGTTTCACTTCTCCGGCCATTTCCAGTTCCACCCAGCTGCCACATAGACGATCCGCCTGCTGCCAACGCTGGCGAAAAGCAGAAAATCCGTCTTTTCGCAGGCGTGCGAAATCCTCTTGCCATTGCTGAAGAATCGCGACCAGCAACTGTTGGCGACCGATCGTGTAGCCTGCATGGGCAAGGCTGGTCGCTTCGGCAGGCAGCTCTGGGTCGGCCAACACATTGATTCCACAACCCAGTACCCAGTGTTGTCCGCTCGCCCCGTGGCGACCTTCCAGAAGCAAACCAGCGACCTTCTGTTGCTCAATCCACAAGTCGTTGGGCCATTTGAGCCAGAGTGTGGGGAGGTGCTGGTGCAGCACTTGGTAGATTCCGAGGCCCGCGACCAGCGGCAACACAGACGCCTGCTCGGCAGAAATTTCTACGGCCATGCTGCAGTAGAGATGCTTCCCGAAGCTCGAGTGCCAAGCCCGGCCGCGTCTACCATGTCCAGACCACTGTGCCTCGGCGATGCCCAGACGTAGCCCGCTGTCTTCCAGCAGGCGAGTATTGCTGGAGTCGCAAAGTGGCCAGATCGAAATTTCTTTTTTTTTCTGGAGGCCCAAGGCGCTAGCCAAGCTTTGTTGTTCCCAATGGCGCTCTGGATGCTCTACCTTCCAAAGCCCGTTGTGCGCAACGAGCGGAATACCCCAGCGGCGTGCCTCCTGCTCCCAGTTGGCGCCGTTCACATCCCTCGCAATGAGTTGCCCGGCGTAGACTTGCTGCAGAAACTGGAGAAATTCTGCGCTTGGGGATTCAGGAGCGGATATGACCGTCCCCTAAAACAATCCATTTTTGCAGCGTCAGCCCTTCCAAGCCCACCGGGCCGCGCACGTGCAAGCGATTGGTAGAGATGCCAATTTCCGCGCCCAGGCCGTACTCGAAGCCATCGGCGAAGCGGGTGGAGGCGTTGACCATCACCGAGCTGGAGTCGACCTCACGCAAAAAACGCCGGGCGTTGCTGTAATTCTCCGTGATGATGCTCTCGGTATGCTGCGAGCTGTATTGGCTGATATGGGCGAGAGCGGCGTCCAAGTCATCAACAATCTTCAGAGAGATGATTGCTGCCAGGTACTCAGTGCCATAGTCCTCCTCGCTGGCAGCGACGGCGCCAGGAATGAGTGGCAGAGACTCCGCGCAGGCGCGAATCTCGACATCTTTCTCCTGCAAGGCCTGGGCGATAGGCTGCAAGAGATCACCAACCCGTGCGCGATGGATGAGCAGGCTTTCGGCGGTATTGCAGGTACCAAGACGCTGGGTCTTGGCATTGACCACGACCTGCAGGGCCTTCTTGGGGTCCGCATCCTTGTCGACATAGACATGGCAATTGCCATCCAGGTGCATGATCACTGGCACCGTTGCTTCCTCCCGAATGCGGGCCAGCAGCCCCTTGCCACCGCGGGGAATGACGACGTCGACAAATTCATCCATGCGAATCAGTGCGCCAACGGCCTCGCGATCGGCGGTGTGCACATATTGCACGAGATCAAGGGGCAGGCCTGCCTTGCCGAGGGCGGCGCGCAGGCGTTCGGCAATGGCCATGTTGCTGTGCAAAGACTCCGAGCCGCCGCGTAGGATTACGGCATTGCCGGATTTGACGCAGAGCCCAGCGGCGTCGGCGGTGACGTTGGGGCGGGACTCATAGATCATGGCGATCACGCCCAGGGGCATGCGCATGTGGCCCACCTGGATGCCGCTGGGGCGTGTTTTCAAATCCGTGATTTCGCCCACAGGATCAGGCAGCGCAGCAATCTCTTCCAGTCCTTGCGCCATGCTTTCGATGCGCTTCTCGTCAAGGCGCAGCCGGTCGATGAAGGCGTCGTCGCGACCGGCCTGCTCGGCATTGCGCAGGTCTTTCCGGTTGGCGCGCGACAAATCATCGGCATCGCGGCGCAGGAATTCGGCCATCAGGTACAGGGCATCATTTTTGCGGCCGGGCTCCAGGGCCAGGGCACGGCGCTGCGCCTGGCGGGCGCGCTGGCCCGTGTGGTTCATCAAGCTTTGTAGGTCTTCAGACATAGTCGCTCCTCGGCTGGGGCGAGATCATGGCGGCGCCCACCGGATGGGCGCGGCGATGCTTTCGCGAGTGAATTCCCATTTATTGTGCCGGGACTTTGTCCGGCTGGCAAAACAGCAGTGCGAGATCTGCCAGTGCTGGCCACAGCGGGCGCGCGTCTTGCCCTTTGATACGCGCATCAATCTCCTGACACTGAAAGAGTGCCTGGCGCAGACGTTGCCGGGGCAGACGGCGAGCGGTGGCCAGCAGTCGCTCGCTGCGCGGTGGGAATAGGCGTTCCTTGCGCATTACCTCCTGCACATTTCCTTCCTGCAGCTGTAGGAGCAGAGTGATGTCGCGATGCAGAGTCCAGAGGATCAGGACCGGCTCGGCTTCGGTTTCGCGCAGACGCGCGAGACTGCGCAGAACGCTGCGTGGCTCGCCCTGCAGGGATGCGTCACTGAGATCGAAGATGGAAAACTGGCTGCTGTCACCCAGTAGGTCGGGCAGGTCTGCGGCCTCCAGGGGCTGCCCCGGATAGAGTTCTGCCCAGCGACGAATGGCTTGATCTGCGGCGCTCAGATTACCCAGGCTGTGTTCTGCCAACAATGCGCTGGCCTCGTGACTGGCGACGATCTTTGCCTGGCGCAGCCGTTGTTCGATATAGCGTGGCCAGTCGCGCGCCTCCGGTGGGTAGAAAATTACACAGCCCACCTGCGCGGCGCGATCCAGGGTCTGAAACCATTTGAGTTTTTGCGTATTTGCGTCGGGGCGTGCGCCACTGATCAGCAGACGCGCATCTTCGGGAGGGTGGGTGAGCCAAAATTCGATGGCGGCGACAGCATCCTTGCTCAGGCGTAGGTCGTTCAGTCGCAACAATAATATCCGTGGCTCGGGGAAAAGAGAGAGGGCATCGCGCTCTTCGCGTAGGACGGGCCAGGGATTGTCTTGCGGCAGGCGCTGCAAACGCAGAAAACCTTCCTTCTGCCAACGGTTGCGTAGTTGCGTTTCGGCCTCGGCGAGCAGGAAGGGTTCATCAGAAAACAAGGCATAGACCGGCTCCTTGCCCCGCGCCTGCTCCGTTGGCCAGTCGCGTGCCTTGATCCGCATCAGCGCAGCGCGGGGGCGAGCAGGACCCGGCGCAGTACGACGCGTGCGGCCTCGTCCATCAGTTGCCGCTGGCTTTCAATTTGCTGCGCGTTGGTGGCAAGGGGGCTGCCGCTGTTAAAGGTGAAACTCTGTTCGACCAGGAGTGGCTCGGCAGGCAGTAGTATCTTTTTTTCCTGCCGCACGCTGACACTACCGCGGACAGTGTTGAGAAATTCCAGGGCAACGCCACTGCTGGGGCTGATGCTGATGGCGCGTTGGCTGATACCGACATTATCGAGCTGTAAGATGGGGCCATTATTGCTGGCTACGTTGCCATCCCGCTGCAAGGCACGCTCTACCGCTTGCGCGAGTTCCCCGCCGGCTGGGCCGCTGGCTTCGACACGCAAACCCTGCAAGCGCGCGGGAATGGTGCTACCGCCGGGTAGATGAAATCCACAACCGCCGAGGAGGGTAAGGGCAGCGAGGCTCGAGAGAAAGTGGCGCCGCTGCATCAGGACACCACGATATTGATCAGGCGCCCCGGCACAACGATCACCTTGCGTACCGTCTTGTCTTGCAGGTGACGCGCCATCTCTGGGTGAGCAAGGACTGATGCCTCCAATTCCTTGGTCTGGCTCGCGATGGGAAAATCCAGGCGCTCGCGCAGCTTGCCATTGATTTGGATGACCAGGGTAACGGTGTCGCTGTGCAGGGCCGCTGGGTCGGCTACTGGCCAGGGATGGGTGAGGATGGTCACCCCATCGCCAATCTTGTCCCACAATGCCTCTGCCAGATGCGGGGCAAAGGGATTGAGCAAGAGCAGCAGGGTGCGCAGTCCCTCGCCCAGCACTGCATGCTCGTCACTGCCCGGCGTAGCCTCGGCCCTGGCGAGCTGGTTGCTGAGCTCCATGCAGGCGGCAATGACGACATTAAAGTGCTGGCGATCTTCCATGTTGAGAGTCACGCGCTCGATGCACTGATGTATGGCACGGCGCAGATCGCGGGCGGCATCGCCGAGCGGTTGCGCCAGGGTAGGGACCGGGCCGGTGTAGTCCTGCACCATGCGCCAGATGCGTTGCAGAAAACGATGCGCCCCTTCGACGGCGCTGTCTGACCATTCCAGAGACTGTTCTGGTGGTGCAGCGAAGAGGATGAAGAGACGCGCGGTGTCGGCGCCATAGCGATCGAGAATCGCCTGCGGGTCGACGGTATTCCCCTTCGACTTGCTCATTTTGCTGCCATCCTTGAGCACCATGCCTTGGGTTAAAAGGCGGCGGAATGGCTCGTCGTGGGCGCCATCCTTGGGCAAGAGGCCGACGTCGCGCAGCAGCCGATTGAAGAAACGGGCATAGAGTAGATGCAAAACGGCATGTTCGACGCCGCCCACATACTGGTCCACGGGCAGCCAATCGGCAGCGCGTGCATCAAGCATTTGCTCAGCATCCGGACAGGCGAAGCGGGCGTAGTACCAGGAACTCTCGACGAAGGTGTCCATGGTGTCGGTTTCTCGCTGTGCCGCCGCACCGCACTGCGGACAGTCCACTTGCAGGAACGCCGGATCGTCGAGCAACGGCGAACGCGGGTCGTGCAGTTGATAATGGGTGGGCAGTTCAACAGGAAGATCCTTTTCCGGTACCGGCACTACGCCGCAATGCGGACAGTGGATCATGGGTATCGGATTGCCCCAGTAGCGTTGGCGGGAGATGCCCCAGTCGCGCAGACGATAGTTGACGGTTTTCTGCCCTAATCCCCGTGCTACCAATGCTTCGGTGATGGCACCCTTGGCGGCCTGGCTATCCAGACCGGTAAAGCTCTGGGAATGAATCAGTTGACCGGGCGCGGTCAGTGCGGCCTCCAATTCGTGGGGATTCTCTGGGCTATTCTCGGCACTCTGAATGACGATGCGAATGGGTAGCTGGTATTTGTGAGCGAATTCAAAGTCGCGCTGGTCATGGGCAGGTACGCTCATGACTGCACCCTCACCATAGCCCATAAGGACGAAGTTGGCTGTCCAGACGGGCAGCAGCGCGTTGGTCAAGGGATGGCGCACTTGAATCCCCAGAGGAACGCCTTCTTTTTCTTGTGTCTCCATACTCGCTTCCGACACCGCAACATGCTTGCAGCGCTCGATAAATCGGGCAACGGTTGTGTCACTCTCTGCGGCTTTCATCGCCAGAGGGTGTTCGGCAGCAACGGCTAAATAGGTGGCGCCGAAGAGGGTATCGGGACGGGTACTGAAGACCTTGATAACGTCATCGCCATCGGCGAGGGGGAAGTGAATTTCTGCGCCTTCCGATCGACCAATCCAGTTGCGTTGCATGGCCAGGACCTGATCCGGCCACTGCCCTTGCAAGGTATCGAGGCCCGCCAGCAACTCATCGGCATAGGCGCTGATGCGCAGAAACCACTGGCGAATTTCGCGGCGTTCCACCAGCGCCCCGGAGCGCCAGCCACGACCGTCCACCACCTGCTCGTTGGCGAGCACCGTCTGGTCGACCGGATCCCAGTTGACGGTGCTGAGCTTTTGATAGGCTAGGCCCTTTTCCCAGAGTTGCAGAAACAGCCATTGCTCCCAGCGGTAATAATCGGGAGTGCAGGTGGCAATCTCGCGCTCCCAGTCGTACGACAGACCCAGGCGTTTGAGTTGCCCACGCATGTGCTCGATATTGGAGAAGGTCCAGGCTGCTGGCGCGCTGCCGTTTTTTAGTGCGGCATTTTCCGCGGGCAGGCCAAAGGCATCCCAGCCCATGGGGTGCAGCACGGTTTTGCCGCGCATGCGCTGATAGCGGGCAATGGCATCGACAATACTGTAGTTGCGCACATGCCCCATGTGCAGCTGCCCGGAAGGGTATGGGAACATGGCCAGAGCATAGAACTTTTCGCCGCTGGGGTGGGCGGGCGCATGAAAATAGCCGTCGCGTTCCCAGCGTTCCTGAATGGCAGGCTCGAGGCTCTGTGGGTGATAAGCGTTCTCGGTCATGATTTTGGCTGTAAGGGAACGAAGACGTTGTTTGCTGGACGAATCCGGTAGAGCATCAGGATGCGTCCGACGCGACCGATAATTTCTGCTTGTGCGCCGCTACTGAGTTGCTCAATGCAGCTATCACGCTCTTCCTTATCCAGTGCGGGGAGGCGGACTTTCAGTAATTCATGATCGAAAAGTGCGCGATCGAGCTCGGCGAGAAGGGTGGGAGTGACGCCCTGGGCACCCACGGTGACAATGGCTTTGAGGTGATGGGCGCGGGCGCGCAGGTCTTGTCGGGCTTTGCTGTCCAGCATGTTATGCTCTAGGGTCCGGTCTTAAAGATCGGAAGTGTACGGTTCGCCGCAGATGGGGTCAAAAGGAGAGACGGGTGGCGCGTAGCAAGTCGAGTGGACGCTGGCTCAAGGAGCATTTTCAGGACCCCTATGTGCAGCGCGCAGCGAAGGAGGGCTATCGCTCCCGCGCCAGCTACAAGTTACTGGAAATTCAGGAGAAAGACCGAATTTTGCGGCGTGGCATGCGGGTGCTCGACCTGGGTGCGGCACCGGGCGGTTGGACGCAGGTGGCGGCACCCATTATTGGTGCGCCAGGGCGCATCGTAGCCGTCGATCGCTTGGCGATGGACCCGATCGCTGATGCCTTGGTAATCGAGGGTGATATTTACGATGAGGAGGTGATCGCACAATGTCGCGACGCGTTTCCCGATGGTGTGGATCTGCTGATGAGCGATATGGCGCCCAATATGTCTGGTATCGCCAGTAGTGATCAGGCGCGCGCCATTGGCTTGTGCGAGCTATCGCTGGATCTGGCGCGGGAGTGGCTGGTGCCCGGCGGCGCGTTACTCATGAAAGTCTTTATGGGTGCTGGCGCAGAAGAGTTGCGCCGGGAACTACGTACCAGCTTCGGCAAAATCGTCGTGCGCAAACCCGACGCCTCGCGCGCCCGCTCCGCAGAACAATACTGGCTGGCGCTGGACTTCCGCCCAGCGGCCAAATAAACTTGGCCTTGCGCGCGGTTAGCTCAGCTGGATAGAGCGTTGGCCTCCGAAGCCAAAGGTCAGAGGTTCGAATCTTCTACCGCGCACCAATTAAATCAATAAGTTATGAGAATCCCGGCCAAGCGCCGGGTTTTTTGTGCCCTGCTGGTGCCTTACTCGTGCCATTTGGTGCCCATGCAAACACCACCATGTCAGACAAATGTTTGAAAATGATCCTTAGCCGCCGCGCCAAAGCCAACTTCTCTTCAATTCTCCTTTTTTGGTGCTGGACTATCATCAATAAACTCCAAGAGATCGCCAACTCCGCATTGAAAGAGCTCGCACAGTCGGTTGAGCGTGTCCAGCTCTATCCTTGCCGCGGTTTCCTTATATAAGAGTGCGACAGTATTTCGATGTAGGCCGGCTTTCTCCGCTACATCAGTGATCCGCATTTTCTCCTCTCCCATCATACGAGATAGATGGCACTTAATCACGTTGCGACTCCCCAATGGTTCTCTAGAAATCTAAATGTTATCCAGAATGACAAAAGTTCTTGCAAAATGTCATATTGTGGGATATATTGTCATTCAGGATGGCATTTAGCCTTTCTACCTGCCGTCCATGTTTGGAACTATAGAGGAATCTGAGATGCAAGAAAACTTGACGTACATGACTACTAGGGAGCTTTCGTCCCGTATCAAATACGACGAAAGAACTATTCGTAATCGGCTCAAGGACTCGGTATTGATAGAGGGCATACATTACATCCGTCCGTTTGGTGGCCGAAAGATTCTTTATGTTTGGGAAGCTATAGAACGCGACATGGGAAAAGCGACAGGTAGGGAATCTATTCCTATGGCCAATGGGAGGGTCTGTCATGGGTAGCATCCGTTGTCGAAAGAGTAACAATAAGCTTTTTTTTGACTTTCAATATGCGAATGTACGTTGCCGCGAGCAGACCACACTCTCCGATAGCCCAGCAAATCGCAAGAAGATGCAAAAGGTTCTCGATCGCGTCGAGGAGGAGATTTCCTTGGGTACCTTTGACTACGCTCACTACTTTCCGGGCAGCAAAGTTCTGGAAAAGCTTGCTGAACAGCATGGGCAGAGCCGACAATCGGCGCATATCCAAGAGGATCGCGACCAAACGCCGCTTTTTGCCGAGTTCGCCCGGGAATGGGCGGACGAGATGAGGATCCAGTGGCGCAACACACAAATCAAGACAGTGGCGAACACCTTGGACAAGTATCTCCTCCCGACCTTTGGGGAGAAGAGAGTTGGCCTCATCACCAAGAGAGAAGTCATGGCGTTTCGGTCGGGCCTCGCCAAAGTCCCCGGCCGAAATGGAAAAGCACTTTCCGCATCCCGGATCAACCATATCCTCACACCCTTGCGGATGATCCTCAATGAAGCGGCCAACCGGTATGAGTTTACCTCACCGTATCATGGAATCAAAAGCCTCAAGGTTCCGCGCAGTGATGTGCAGCCATTTTCGTTGGAGGAAGTGGATGCAATTCTGCGCACGGTGCGCAAGGACTTCCGTAACTACTACCTGATTCGCTTTTTCACGGGCTTGCGGACCAGTGAGATCGACGGCTTGCGCTGGGAAAAGGTCGATTTGCAACGGCGCCAGATTTTGGTGCATGAGGCACTGGTAGACGGGGAGGTGGTGGCAACCAAGAACGATGGTTCCTTTCGCGCGGTGGAGATGTCACTCCCAGTCTATCAGGCCTTTTTGGAGCAACGAGAGCTAACCGGGCAAGGGGATTTTGTGTTTTGTACGCGCGAAGGCGGTCCACTGCAGCATGGCAATGTCACCAAGCGTGTGTGGTATCCGCTTTTGCGTTTCCTCGACTTGAAACAGCGGCGTCCCTATCAAACCCGACACACTGCTGCGACCCTGTGGCTTGCGTCGGGAGAAAGCCCGGAGTGGATTGCCCGGCAAATGGGGCATAGCACGACGGAGATGCTGTTTCGCATCTACTCGCGCTATGTTCCCAATCTTACCCGGCAGGATGGCTCGGCTATGGAGCGACTGCTGCTCTCCCGTCTTGCTACCTTGCCGGTCAAGGAGGAGGGCGATCATGATTGAAGCGAATCGGCCACTACTCACAACGCTGCATGCATCGGCACCTGCTCGTCCCCCGGAAGTCCCAAGGAATCGCGTAGTGGAGAGAATGGCGGTTGCGATTTCCTGCGCATTTGCGCTACCCGAAGCGCAGAGGCTGGCAGAGTTGTTACAGGTGTCAGCGGAGCAAGATGTGGGCACGGTTTTACAGATGTGGATTTGCCGTTGCCTCCTGGAGATTGACGAGACGCAGGCCGCGCAGATGTTGCCAAGTTTGGTAGCGCGGCTCGACGAAATACTGGCTGCCCGGAGGGATTCATGAGTATGGAACTGCGACGAGAGACGTTTGTGCTGCAAAAACTTCGCCAGAGCACCAGTCGTTTTGGCCAACCCTATACGGTGTGCGAGCTGCATGACTCTGCCGGGCAAGTTTGGCCGGCCTATGCGTGGCAACGATTCCCGCACCCAACGCTCTGGCCTGATGGGGTAGAGGTTTTGGCGACGGTACAAGAACGAAGCTTCGGTACCCGGCAGGTATTGGATGTGCTTGCGATGGACCTTGCCGCACTTTCTGATTCAGTTCAGGGAAAGACGCAACCCCAGCTTCCATTCCCGGAATGGTTGGTGTCACAAGCGACGCAGCCGCGCTTGCTACGCGAACTTTGGGTGCAGATCACGTTGATGGATGACCCCTGGCTGTGCCATTTCAATCAGCGCATTCTCCATGATCCTGACATCAGTCTTCGCTGGGTCACGATTCCGGCGAGTCGAACGCACCATCACGCCGAGGCTTCAGGACTGCTGCGCCATAGTCTGGAGGCGTTTCGTTTGCTCAGCAAAAGCCCGCAAATGTCATTGCTGGAATGGGACATCGCTCGTACGGCTCTGCTTTGGCATGACGTTGGGAAGATTCTCACCTACCCAGGCGGGACACGGCGAGCTGCGGAGGGATTTCTGGTTCCGCATGAAACGGCCACGGCAGAGGTGCTTGCTTGGCATTTGGCGTGGTTACGGCAGCGCGCCCCGGATTTGGTTACCGCGCTGAAATTACATTGGTATCCTCCCCGTCATGGGCGCCCTCTTATGCCGGGGCAAATTTTTGTCGAAGCATGCGATCGAGTCAGTGCCGCGCTGGACAGTCGACAGCAAGCCTTCCAGGAGGAACCGGCATGGCGCCAAATCGGAACAGTAGAGGGCCCTGGACCCGCCTCGCGCTTTTGGCGTCTTCGGGAGGGGTAACTTCCCGCGGGAGGCGTGAAATAGGAGGGCAGGAACGCTGAGTGGACCAATCCCCTTTCCAAGACGTGCCGTAGCAGCCAGAACACACATCCTGGGCGCGCAGTTCCTGGGCAAGAAGGGGACGAAAAACGGGTTGGTTCCGGCCTGCCAATGAGTAGGCCAGGATCAAAGGCAGGAAGATTTACCCGGCAACGACGATTGCCGCCGTGCCATAGGCGGTGACCTGCTCCATCACCTGCCCTTGACCAGAGTCGAACTCTCCGGAGTCAAAACGCATGGCGAGTACGGCATTGGCACCCGCTGCCCTTGCGGATTGGGCTAGCTGCTCCAGGGCGTCGCTGCGGGTTTGCTGGACCATGTTGGTGGCGCCTCCCTGTTTGCCCCCAAAAATGGCTGCAACCCCGCCCATGAGATTGCCTACGACATTCCGGGAGCGAACAGCGGTACCGTAGACCGTCCCGATGATGCGCTCCACCCGGTACCCGGGAAGCGTTTCCGTAGTGACGATGAGGATATGCATGCGGTCTGGTCTCCTATGGATTGATCACGCAAATGCGCCGACACAGAGGCACCCCTTGTTCGTTAGTACATCCCAATGAACAAAAAAGTCAGAACGAAGGCGTACATCAGGAAATGCGTTGCCCATATTTTGGCAATCGTACATGCCAATGCCCAGCAAGGGGAAGCAACTGGCTAAAAGCTGGCTAAAAGCTCCGACCAGTTTACGTAGCTACAAAATGAATATACAGTATTGCCGCAATGGAGCTTGAATGGGACGCCGACAAAGAGGCGCTAAACCTGCGGAAACACGGCGTGCGATTCAGCGTCGCGGCGCAAGTCCTGTTCGACCCTTACCGCATCGAGGTGTACGACGGGCGCGAGGACTATGGTGAAGATCGATGGGCAACCATTGGCTATGCAGCCCCCGCCTTGCTGTACGTGGTTTATACCGTCCGGCATGAGGAAACCATCCGGCTAATTTCAGCGAGAAAAGCCAATGAGCAAGAACGCAAGCAATACCGTCAAGCTCACCCTTGACCCCAAGAATTTGCCACCGTTGACGGCGCAACAATGTGCGGAGCTTGAGGCGGTCGCGGCCATGCCTGATGAGCAGATCGACTACAGCGATGCACCGTATCTACCCAATGCCGTTTGGATGAAGGCGGCAACGGAGTTGCCCCATACCAAGAAGCAAATCACGTTGCGCATTGACGCCGAAGTGTTGGAGTTCTTCAAGCACACCGGCAAGCGGTATCAATCCCGCATGAATGCCGTGTTGCGCTCCTACGTTGAGGCGCACAAGGCGCACACGAAATGAGCAGATACCGTCACCGCCGGACTTGTGGCGGTTGCCTTTCTTGCAGATATTATCCGGATCACATTCCCTGATTTCCGGTAACAGTGACACACCAGTAGCAATTTTGGCGTGCTGCTCGACCCGAGGATGACAAAACGCTCTTCATCTTCGGAGTGATCTGGGTCGTCAATCAATTTGGCCTGCTCATCGTAGAAGACTGTTTTGGCTTCCGCGAACGTGACGCCATGCTTTCTTGCATTGGTGGCCGCCAGCCTTGGTGGCCGCCGCCAGTTCTTTCCAATCCAGAGATGAGCCTGAAGGAGGGGCAGGAGTGAGGCTGTCAGGCGGCTGAGTGTTGGGCATTGTTGATGGAACGAAAGAGCTTTGCCC
>NZ_JBFRXP010000021.1:0-48270 GCF_041146875.1 Acidithiobacillus sp. IBUN Pt1247-S3
CACGATCATCCTCCGATGATCCCAAACTCAGACCGTTCAGGCTCACTTCACCTTGGAATCACGCCCTCCCTTCAGGCTCATGTGTCATTGGAAGAGGCTAGGAGTTGACCCCCTGGGTATGGACAACGCATAATTCACCGCCCTAGGGGGTGTAGCTCAGTCGGTAGAGCAGCGGCCTTTTAAGCCGTGGGTCGAGGGTTCAAATCCCTCCGCTCCCACCAATAAAATCAATGATTAAGGCTGGTGTCTAGGCCATTTTTTCATGCCGAGTTGATTTTCCGCGACACTGGCGCGACACTAACTACAGATTCGCTGTCGCGGAGATGTGCGCATGGCTACCATTTCACCCAGATTCGACGACCAAGACGTTCGCATCGGTTGGCAGGTCCGCATACGCAAGAAAGGCTATCCGTCACAGGTCAAAACCTTTCGCAACAAGTCCGAAGCCGAGCGGTGGGCGAGAGCGATCGAGAGTGAAATGGATAAAAGCGTGTTTGTGTCGAGGACTGAATCCGAGAACACCACACTGCATGATCTGCTGGACCGATATGCTCGGGAAGTCCTGCCGAATCTGAAAGGCGGTGCCCGCGAAATGTCCAGACTTCGCGCCCTGCAAGAGGGTATGGGTCAATACTCGCTTGCTGCGATCACTTCATCGTTGGTTGCCAGGTATCGGGACCAGCGTCTTGCAACGGTCAGTGCGAAAACCGGTCGCCTGCTTGGCCCGCAAACCGTAAAACATGAGATTGGATTGCTGCAAAGGGCCTTGAAGAAAGCTGTCATGGAATGGGGGATTGCTCTGCCCGGCGGCATCCCCACCGCTATGGTAGCCAAACCCAAGATGCCCAAGCCAAGGGACCGGCGGCTGGTGAATGACGAGGAAGCGCGGCTGCTGGATGCCTGCAGGAAATCCAGGAACCCCTGGCTTTTTCCCGTTGTGCGCTTAGCCATTGAGACGGCCATGCGTGCAGGGGAAATCGTGGAGGGGCCAGACGGCGAGGGTTTGTACTGGAAGCATGTGGACCTGAATCGACGCACCGCATTTCTTCCGGAGACAAAAAACGGCACGGCTCGCACGGTGCCGCTGTCATTATTGGCCGTGGAGACCTTACGGGCCCTGCCCCGCTCGGTAGATGGCCGGGTATTCCCGACCACCTACAACGCAGTCTGCAAGTTGGCATTTACTCGCGCCTGCAAGCGGGCAGTCGTCGAGGGCCTGCGCTTTCACGACCTGCGCCATGAAGCCACATCGCGTCTTTTTGAGAAAGGTCTGAACCCCATGCAGGTGGCGGCCATCACGGGGCACAAGACCTTGCAGATGCTGAAACGCTATACGCATCTTAGGGCGGAAGACCTGGCGAAGCTGCTGGGGTGATGGCCGAAAGGGTGTCAGCAATGCGGACACCGTGGCGACGATCAATCTGGGGACAAAAGCGGAAAGCGTCTCATGACGCAAAGGGGCTTGCGTCATTGCCGCCTGATGCTCCTCCGGCGATATTCGCAACCGGAGAACCGTTGTGTATTTCCGTGCCATGTCGTCAATCCCCAATGGAAGTTCCTATGACTATGGGGATGTGGCGGACCTGATCGCTGTTCTAACCAACCAGGCGCAATCGTTGGGCCTTGCGGGGTTCTGACTGACCGTGCGCCTTGATTCGGATGCGTTCGATGCGGGACAGGGGCAAGTCATGAACGGAGTAACGGCTTACGGGGCGGGACTGCGGTAGTGGTGGATATGGGACGAAGGGTTTATTGGCGATAGGGCTGCTACCTGTTGCTACTGTAAGCTTGGCAGACATAATTTGCTGCGAGCTGCAAACGCGACCCAACCGCGAAGCCTACCGGGGACTACTCGCTCTCCTGGCTAGCAGCGAGGGATGCTGTGCCGCTGGCTTATCTGGGGCATGTGCTCGTGGATAACCGCCATGGCTTGATCGCTGGAGAGCAGGTCACTGCAGCAGATGGAACTGCAGAGGTGGATGCTGCAGTGCAGCTCATCGAGGATCTGGGCGGCGCGGAGAGCATTACCTTGGGAGCCGACAAGGGCTATGATCGGCACGAATTTGTGCAGAATCTTCGTGACCGTAATGTCCCTCCTGTGGCTCGCAAATGCAAGGGATCAGCGGCTGATGGCCGGACCACCCGTCACGTCGGGTACACCATCAGCATTCGCGTGCGCAAGCGGATCGAATCGATCTTTGGCTGGATGAAGACCGTGGGCGGGATGCGCAAAACGCGATTCCGGGGATTGGATCGTGTGGGTCTGCACTTCGCCTTGGTGTCCACCGCCTACAATTTGGTGCGTATGGTACGACTGGGGATGGCGTGATGGGAGTGCTGCGGCTAGCCTTCGGGAAATCGAGCAAAGTGACTAGAAAAACCGCACAAAAGCCGTCTAGAAGTTCCTTCAGGCCGCGTTTTTCGAGAAAATCAGGTGCCCAGCAGATTTTATTTCAGGTTTTTCGCAGCCTGCTAGACATCGGCTGGGTCTCTAGGACTCTACAGCCGATGCCCGTGCCACGCTTTTGGGCTGCCTGCCTGCCTGCCTGCTTGAATTGCCTCGGTGCTGGTGGCATTACTCTATATGTAAGTGTAATGTTGCCTGAGCTGGGTACCGCGAGCGATGCCCAGTCTGCAATTTGCTACAGGAGGATACCTTTGCCGACAGACCCGCGCGCCCAACCCACCCTTCAGAAGGTGACACTCCACCTTGGCAGGGATGAACTGGTCATCCGCAACCGCTACGAAACTATCAGTATCATCAATGATTTCTTGATTGGTATCTTGTTTCTGGTGGGGAGTGTGTTCTTTTTCTATCCCAGCATGGAGACAGCTGGCGTGTGGCTTTTCGTCATTGGTAGTGCCGAGCTGCTCATCCGCCCGAGCATCCGTTTGGCGCGTAATATCCATGTCAAAAGAATCACCGGCAGCAGCTGGGACATGTAAGAGCACAAATACCTCAGTGATTACAGTGAAAAATCTGCGGCTCACCATGGACAGTCACGATGCCCGTTTCGGGGTCGCGAAGGGGTTGGGGATACATACGGGCTTCTGGCATCAGCACGGGTGCCAGCATACTTAGGACAAAAGCGGCCGCGCGTCAGCTTTGGGCCGTCGCCGGACGCGACGTCACCATAGCACCCGTTGGCGCCTCGGCCTGCAGTCCGTGACCCGATAGCCAACCCAGTAAAATACCAATGAGTGCCATGGCCGAGAGGGCGGGATATCCGATGGCAGCCACCAGCGGCCCGCCCAGAAAAGTGCCGACCACGGTTGCCACGGCACCACTGGCGTTAAACAAACCCATGGCCGCTCCTTGGCTGAGAGGCGTCAGCCGCGCGGTCAGGGTCATCCCGGAAATGCTTTGCAGAGGCCAGGCGAGAATAATCAAGACGAAGCCCAGCAACGCAATCAACGCTTTGGGTATGGGTAAGAAAAACACACCCAGGAGCAACGCAAACCCAATAAAGCGAAGGATCAGTGACCAGCGATATACCCTTCCGGCACCATACTTGCCGGACAACTGGCCACCCACGGAATACAACACCAGGGCAATGGCGGCAGTGACCGCATAGGTACTGGACGTCAACGCGGGCGCTACGGCATAGGCTTTTTGCATGGCGACGGGGAAATAGGCAAAAAAAGCAGCGACCCCAAATGCAACGATGAACCACGAAAATAAAAAGCGCCCAAAGCGCGTATGGGCAATGGCTCCCAACTGTTTGACGCCATGCACGGATAAATGGTGGGAAAAGCGCAGGAGTCCACCTCCCAGTAATTCAGGGCGACCAAAATTGGCGAGAAAGCGCCAGTCCAGTTCGCGTCGCATGTGTTGCCCGATTTGTGCGGGCCAATCACTCTGGGAACCTGCCGGCAGCCCTTTCGCGCCCAGCCATAGCGCCGGCAACAACACTAGCGCCGAACAAATCAGGCCCCATTTGAAATCACTGACGAAAATGCCTGCCACCAACAGTCCGGCCACCTGCCCCCCACCATTGAAAGTCTGCAGCCAGCCCAGTCGAGGTTCCCACTGATTTTGCGGATCGAATTCCACAACAAATAAACTGGCCATGGTGGCCACCGCCGACGTACCCGCACCCGCCACCAGTGACAATCCCGCCCAGGTATAAACCCCTGGCACAAACGGCATGAGAGCCAGGGCCACCACTAGCGCCACAAAACCTGCAAAGAAAATGGGGCGGTGCAGGCGGCGACGGTCGGCCAGTCCACCCCACAGGGGCGAACTGAGCAGGCCCAAATTAAACCCACCCATGACGTAGGCGACCCAGCTCAGGTGGTGCGTAAGCGCAACGATCATCAGCGGCAGCAGAATGGGGAGCAGCCCCGACGATACTGCGCCAAGTAGGGCGTAGGCCAGAAACCAAATGGAAATCCAGCGTCGTGGTGACGCTAGTACTTGGCGCAGGCGTGCCAAGCGTGCCTGCGCCAGACGGATACGCTGCGCCAGGAATTCTTCAGGTGTTGGGCCGGGCGTTACCTGGGGAGCATCTGCCATGATTACACCTCCGGAGAGCGGGTCGGGTCCAAAGCAGCAGATAGCACTGCATAAAATATATGGATGACCATTCCAGCCATTGGTTCCCTTGGGATTGATTGCAAATGTTCGGCAACGTCCCGCTAAGGTGGAGGGAAAACCTAGCCCAGGGGCACCTTTTGGGCCAGCGGCCGCCACTGCAAGTGCTGAAACATCTGCAGATAACGCCGTGCCGCGCGCCGATCGGTCTTGCGCATATAGCGCCAGAATCCGAAAATGCGCGCCAAGGTCATCATGCGCGTGGCATAGTGTTGCCAGGTGTATTGGGCACTGACCCTGGCGAGAGCGGCATCGGAAATGGCCTTCCAGATGCTGGGGTCTGCGGCCGAAGCCTCCAGAAAATCGGCCAATTTCGTGGCCGATCCAGCGATGTTATTGGGGTCGATATGAAAACCCGAGACCTTATCCTCAATGATCTCCAACGGGCCGCCAAAACGGGTGGCAAATACGGGGAGTCCAGAACTCATGGCCTCGATGACCGTCAAGCCAAATGCCTCGAACAGGGCGGGCTGCACGAAACATCCACCACCATCGGCCACATGGCGATACCATTCTCCCGCCAGACGCTTGTCCAGTAGCGCACCGATCCAGCGCATTTGTCCATCCAGATCGTAGTGATCCATCACATCATGGATTTTTTGGATCTCGACGCGCTCTTCTGCATCCTGGGAGGCGTGCAGATCGACGTGACCACCGATGATCACCAGATTGGCTAGCTTGCGGAGCCGCGCACAGCTCCCGAACATCGTCACGAGGCCACTCAGATTTTTGATGTGGTCCATGCGCGCCATGCTGAAGATAATGGGTTTTTGGGGATCCTGCAGCATGCCCCGGTGATCCACTTCAGGGGTTTCCGAATAGCACAGTTTCTGAATGTCCTCCTGCAAGAAATTGAGACGATCGGCAGTACGGGCATAGGAAAAATAATAATGCGGATCAGCGCCGGGTGAGACGATATTGAACTTGGTGTCAAAGACGTCGATCCCGTTCTCTACCCGATACAAACCGGGCAGACTGTAGTTCTGATGGCCTTCATATTGCCCCACTTCCTGTTCATTACCGGCGATTTCCTGATAGGTGCTGGCGACGATGATGTCGGCGGCATTCATGGCGATGAGATCCGCCGTAAACTGGCAGGCAAAATGGTGGCTGGCATCATGATCACGCCAATAGAGGTCGCTGTAGAGATATTTGCTTTTTTCCAGGGCATGGGCAATGTTGCACTGTGTCACGTTCAGCCGCTCGCTGAGTAGGGAAGCCACCATATTGCCGTCCGAATAATTGCCGATCAGTAGATCGGGACGGTGTCCAAACTCCGCCAATAGCTCGCGCTCCAGGTCTTCCGCATAGCGTTCCAACCAGGGCCATATTTCAAATCGCGAAATCCAATGGGGATGTACTGCGCCGTTGGGATAACGAAACGGAACCCGCAAGATTTGCACGTTTTCGGCGCCGTGGACCGCCTCCAAACGTTGATTACAGGTTGTGCCATCGGCATCGGGGATCAGGCGGGTGGCGATCAGTATACGGGGGATGATGTCCACGCCCTGACGTTGCAGACGCGCGCGCATTTCCTGTTCCAAGGCGCGTGCCTGATCCAGGATATAAACAATTTGTCCGCCAGTATCCGGTCTCCCGAGTACCTTGTCTTGGGCAAACCAGCCGTGAATGGACAAGATCAATATACGGGAAATCATGGGAATGCGGTCAATGAAAGCTTCCAGACTTTCGGCCGACGGTGCATCCAGCAGATCCATGAGTAAGCGCATGGTCTCGCGCACGCGCCCGGCACAATCCCCCCAGCCCGGCGCAAAACCCCGACGCGTCATCTCCCCCACGATGTCCGTCCAGGGCGTCGTCTTGGGCAGGGTACCGAGATACTGGACGGTTTCCCGCAAGGTCTCAAAATCCGGCGTATCACCGCGCACCATCAGCGATTGGCCGTTCAACTTGTGTAGCGCCAAAAAATCGAGAATGCTCTGCCGACCCTTGGCAATGTCCGCAAACAGCGCTCCGGCCAAACGCCGATTCATGTACATCAATCCCTGGCCAATGGTGGCCTCGTCACGCAGACGATAAGGGGCGGTCTGGAAATCCTCAAAGTCCACCGTCAATACCGCTGCATTCGCTGCTGCCGGTGGCAATACCTGACTTTCCTTGAAAGCCAGATAATCGGCTACCTCCAAGGCTTCCAAGTGCAAATGTTCGCGATGCAGGCGCCAATATTCCCAGCGTCCTGGTCCCGGCCGCCACGCCATATACCACCAGGGATCGGCCATGATGGATTCCTGCAAACGACTAAAGAAACGTTCCAAGACCTTTAGTTCGCTATCCCCACCGTATTGGCTCGCGAATTCGGCGAAGGATTTCTGCAGATCGGTATACAGCAAAAACGTCCGCTGCTGCTGAAACAAATGGCGCATCAGGCTGGATACACAATGGCCGTTATGGGCAATACACTGCTGCAGATCGTCTGACATGGGCGCTCCTTATTGGGCAAAGGCGTAGTGTTGGATGCCTTCCATAATCCCCCAGGCATAAAAGGCATCGGCAAAATAGATGTGCGGTTTCTGCCGCAGGCGGCGCAGTTCTGGGCTGTGATTGCCCACCACTACTCCGCATATTTCGCCGCCCATCATGTCGGCGTCGTTACCCGAATCGCCAGCGGTCAATACCGACTGCAAAGGCAATCCCCAGCGAAAGGCCAAAAAGCGGATGGCGTGCCCCTTGGACGCGCGTGCGGGCAATACGTCCAGATAACGCCCATGAGACTGAACGACATGGGCGGCAATTTGGCGATGGCGCAAACGGTCGTGGAGTTCTGTCACCGCTGGCGGGCGTTTGGGATCAAAGTAATAGCTCACCTTGAATTCACTCTGGGTGAACTTCTCTTGCAGGCGCAGACCGGGAATGTCGCTCAGGGCCTGAGTGACGCCATCGCGCCACCAACGATGGCGCAAATGGACCGGCCAATCGGGATCTTCGCGCAGGTTCTTGCCATAAGTGATGCGGGTTCCCACATCCGTAATGTAAAAATCCGGATCCGGCACGTGATGGTCGCGCAACACCTCCATGCTCTGGCGTAAATTCCGACCCGTCGCCACGCCAAAAGCGACTTTGGGATGTTTATCCAGCCATAGCAACAGCTCCTCCAGTCCGGCGGGGTCGCCGACCAGGGTGTTATCAATATCGCTGATCAGCAGATGGGTGGCCAAGGGCAACACCCGCCGCCCCGCTCCGTGGTGTACCAATCGCTCCCGCCGCAACTGTTTGCGTTGGCGCCGCAGAATCTTTTCGATTTCTGTCAGGTAACGTCCCGCATGGGCATCCCAAGTGTACACGCGCCGTACACCCTGTAATCCCGCGCGACTGGCTTTGAGCCAGAACTTGCGATTGTTGCCGAGCTGACGGATGGCCTGCTGAATATCCTCTCGGCACAAGGGGTCCACCAATATGCCGTTACGACAAAATCGTAAAATGTCGCGCGGCCCACCATATTGGGTGGCCACCACCGGCACCCCGGACGCAGCCGCCTCCAAGAGGGTTAAGCCAAAAGGTTCCGTCAAGGCGGCATTGACGAAGACCCCCCGGTGCATGGCCGCAAAGCGGTAATATTCCGGGACTTCATCGGGTTCGTGATGCTTGGGAATGGCGATCTGCCCATAAAGATCGTAGCCATCAATGGCATATAGCAGTTGTCTGGTGACTTTGGCGGCACTACGGGGCAAATCTTGGATCTGGTCCCGCTGGCCCATGAGCAAAATGAGATTGAACTGTGCACGCAAATCCGGTGCCGCTCCATAGGCTTCCACCAGACGTATGAGATTTTTGCGTTCATCGGGGCGGGCAATGGCCAAAATCGGCGCCTGACGCGGGCGCTCCAGAAAGCGCTGGAGGGTGGGGAGCAGGGGCGAGCTCTGCCCGCGCTTTGGCGCGGAAAACCGATGCAGATCAACGCCCGGTGGGATAACCGCAAAACGCGGCGCATCCGCGTGATCATACAAACCATACTGTTCTTCCACCTCTTGGCGGGTACTGGCAATAACCAGCGACGCCTCGTCGAGGATGGCCTCTTCCACGGCAATACGGTGGGGAAAATGAAACTGGCGGTCGATACTGTCGGCGTTGCGCCCCGCCGCCAGCAAGCGTTGGCGTTTATCCCGCCCCAACGAATGTCCGGTGTGTAGCAGCGGAATACCCAGCAAGCGCGACAAGCGGATACCGACATATCCCGCATCTGCGTAGTGGCTGTGAATCAAATCGGGGATGGCGGCTTCGTGGCGTAAAAATTGGAGGGCCGCATCCACAAAACTATCGAGATAGTCCCATAGCCTTTCTTTGGCCAGATATTTGCGTGCCGGCCCCGCCCGTAACCGCACGATTTGCGCCTTGTCCCCCAAGCGCTCCCGCCTGTCCGCATGGATAGGACGGGTTTCAGCATCATCAAAAAGACGGGTGAGTAGATCTATCCGCTGGACACGCGGGTCGCGTGCCAAGGCTTGCATTTCTTCGAGGACGTAAGCTATCTGACCGCCCGTATCCGCATCCGCTCCCAGCTCCGGGTTCGCACAGACCCGACCGTGGATGCTCAACATGAGAATGTAAAGACCATCCTGTTCCGGCAATCGATTCACCTCTCTTCGCGGGTTGTTCAGACCCCCCACTGTTGCAAAATGCGCCGATAAAAATCGGGACGATCCGGGAGGGCACCGGCCATACCGCAGACCGACGCCGCAAGATCTGCCCCCCGCTGCAGGCAGCGTTGGGGAGGCTCGTCCCGCAGATAGCCCCACAGCCAACCCGCCGTAAAGGCGTCCCCCGCCCCCACCGTATCCTGAACCTGAGCCATGGCAACGGCATCTTGCCGCAGAAAGGTGCCCGACTCCCAAAAGGCCGCGCCTTGCGCACCCAAGGTCAGAAGGACGGCATCCACCTCCATCTGCCGCGCCAAGGACGCCATACGGACGTCCTGTGGCGCCGCAACGGACCAGCCAAAACAGGCCGCCAAGGTGGCCCATTCCTCAACATTCAATTTAAGTATAGACGCTCCCCGCACCTGTTCGCGCAAACGCTGGGGATGCCACCAAGGATCACGCAAATTGATGTCGACGAAGCGCCACGACGACCGCGCACAGAGTGTGCGCCAAGTGCTGCTACTGGCACCTGTTTCCCGCAGCGCCAAGGTACCGTGGTAGAGCCAGGGGATGGTCTGCGCCAGGGGCACGGGGATCTCGATGGCATCGTAAGCCTGATGGGGCAGAATCTCGAAGTGGTGCTGTCCATCCCCCTGCAGGTGCACCCGGACCCGCCCCGTCGGTAACCGGGCGTCCACCTGCAGATCCTGGGGGTCGCCTCCCGCCCCCCGGACCCGTTCCCGCAACAAGTGACCGCTATCATCGTCTCCCACCCGGCTGACAAAGCGCGGTGCCATGCCCAGCCCCCAGAGATGTTGGGCAACATTGAAGGGCGCCCCACCTGGCCGCTGAAGGGCACCGAAATCGTCCACCAGGCACTCGCCAAAGAGGATGCCGCCCGTCGCCGTGGGCGGGCGCGGGGCCTTCGCTGTTGGGGCTGGGGCATCATGGCGCATCATCGGGTTGCCACCTTGGCACGTCCGTGCCAGGTGACGACGTTGCCCCGCGTCAGTGACAGCGCAGCCGTACCGGGATGCAATGCATTGGTGGACTGGATGGTATGTCGATACTGTTGGACCGCCATGGGCACGCCTCCCCCAGATGGGCACCCACCAGCTATAGCATAGGCAGCGTCGGGCGTTAAGGGTGGACGCAGACACCCCCCACAGCCGCCATGGCCAGGGTACCTGACGCCGGCAGGCCCCCGCTATACTGCGGGGCGCGTCAGGGGAGGTCGTCCCGCGCCGGGCTCAGGAGCTGCACGAAGGTTTCGGTGCAGTGCCACCAGTCCTGGACCAGAGCAACATAACATTCAAACTAGATGTAAGCTACAAGCAGTAATGTCCCCTGCGACCGAGACGGCTGGGGCCTATTATCTGGTCGGCAGCGCAAGGCCGATCGCGCAACGACGCGCGAAAAGGCTTGCTGAGCATGCCGACTCTCTTGTAAACCGAATTTCCGTGTTAAAAGCCTCTTCTAGGTTTATGGGAGTGTGCCCCAGCTGTATGACGGCCAGCCACATTACTGAAAAGCTCTGACATTTCTCCTTACCATTACAACGCTGCCAACGGCCAAACCCCGCGACAAACAACGTGCGAAGAGGGGCGATCGGGGTTTCGGGGCGTAGCCCTGAACAGGGCGGGGTGTAGGCAAAGTGGCGATAGCGGAATTGTCCTACCACCCCTTACCCTGCCCTACATCCCCGCCCGCCGATTTCGCGCCAGCACACAGTTTTCACACAAAGCTCACACCGAAACCTCACTCACGTCCCTAGATTCACATCAATATCCACCACATTCACACTCACGCCCCTAGATTCACACGGTTTTCACATTACTTTCACACAAACTTCACACGCCCATCAAAAAAATCACATTGTTTTACAGTGAATTGCACAATATTCACACGGACCACGCACGACCATCCCGCTCCTTTCACCAAAAACATGCGATCAGGTCTCGCAGATCCCTATAGAGGTCATGGGTGGCTATGAATAAGGAATCGAGAACTCTTTTAGCGCCACCAGCGCCCGCCGTATCGTCAAACGCGCCCGCGCACTGGCGTCCACCATCACGATTCCTGCCGCTGTCCAGCAGCCCGCGACCGGTACATCGCTTGCGCAGATATCACCCCCTGCATCATCCGCTATCGCGGGTGGTGGTGATGGGAAAAGAAAAAAGATGTTGCCGCCGTCCCCGGCCCTTCCTTTTTCCCTCCACCCGTTACCACCCCCGTTGGGTGCACGCCCCTCAAGGGCGGGCATCCCCAACGGGGAATGCCTATATCTTGATATTCCCTTGATGAATATCTTGATAGGAACCAGGAATATGGGTAACGCGCAGCTTATTTCCCAGGAATATGGGTAACACGGTCCCCCCTTGATCCTGTGTGATGGACGCTGCCGTTTTCTTTGACTTCGACGCCCAACGCCGCAAGCGCTGCGGCATCTATCAGGAGTTCCATCTTCGCCTTTCGTGCTGCGGATGGGTTTTTACTGCCCGTGTCAAATCCGACCCGCGCGCATATCCCCTCGAACGTCTCGTGTACGCTCGTGTGTGACAGGCAGTAGCGGGCAATGGCTTGGGACAGTCCATGCGTTAAGCTGACAATCGGTGCCAGCTTGTAGTGGATGTTCTGATCGTCCCTCAGCAGATACGTCATGGCCTTGCTAAACGTCACCTTGAGCATTGCGCGACGGTCGCTGTCACCACCATCATCGTCCCTATGGGCAAAGTTGCAGGTGCCGTGGGTAACGGGCTTGCTTGATGCTTCCTCGAAGAGGGCAATGATGCCTTCTGTCATGCGGTGGTGCTGTTTGCCGTCGTCCCAGATCATTTCAACGCGGGCCTGTCGCATGTCTTCCAGTAGTTTGTGGATGTAGTTGTAGGGGAGAGGTGTGCGCCCTGCGCTGATCGCCTTGCGAATCTGGTACGGGTCTACCAGCACGCTCAGTCGCCCACCGTCCTTGAAATGCTTTTTCTCACGATGCAACAGCAGCGCATCGAGCAGGTCACGGTGTCCCTGCCCCAGCTTACCACTGACCGTGATGCTGCCGAACGCGGTTTCGTGATGCCGCTTTACGATGGTCGCCGGACGGCGCGAGGGCTGGAACATCGGTAGCTGGCTCTCATGGGCCGTGGCGATGCGCGTGAGCTTCTTGGGCGCTGCGGCGTCTGCCGTTTTGTGATTAGAAAATCGCATCGTCGTCATCCCCCGGTTCCTCTGTGAATATCCCATGAACCACTTCGTCCATGCTCTGATGCCTGTCGGTGAGGCTGTCTCCGTTTTTGCCCGCGTAATAGGAGTTACCCATCGTCGCGCCCGGCGTGGGTGGTGGCGTGGGCTTGCTGTTGCCCCGTTTCTTGCCCTTTATCAACCTCTTTGCTGCCGCTGCCCGTTCGTCCCCCTCTGGATCGGTCTTTTCCTGCAATTTTGTGGGTAGGAGTACGCCGGTGCCTTCCTCGCGGCTGAACCAGCAAGGGTCCGTGGGTTGGGTGTAGTTGGGCTTGGCGCAGTTGAAGCAGATATACTTCCAAGCATTCTGGCTCTCAATGTCCTCGCCATCTGCCGTCTGCGCGTGCTCCGCATCCTCTACGGATAGCCGCTGGACATACCCCGCCCAGCGCGCGTTGTCGGTGATGGCCGATGCGCCACGTGCCGCATGCTGGCTTTTTCCATCGGCATTTTTCGCTACGTGATGCAGGAACAGCACCCCGGCGCCGGTGTCCCGTGCGATCCGGTCGAGGATGACCAATAGCCGCGACATTTCCGAATTGCTGTTCTCCTCATAGCTGTGGGCCTTGCTCAGGGTGTCCACGATAATGAGCCGGTATCCCCGGTACCGGGCGATGATCTCCGCTTCTTCGACTTCCACGTCCACGCGGGTGCCGACACAAGGCAGAATCGACAGGTTTTCGGGGTGCAGTCGCGCTCGCGCCGTCGGGTCCAGATGCTGGCCGATGGCAAACGTCCGGTGATGTACGATGTTTTGATGGTCTTCCAGCGATAGATAGGCGACCCTGCCCGTCGTCAGGCCCATCCCCAGCAGGTTTGCACCCGTGGCGATGTCAATGGCAAGTTGTAAGGCAAAGAAGCTCTTCCCCGTGGCACCCGCCGCCGTCAGGATGCCAACGGTCACCCGCACAAAACCGTATACGCCCAGAATGAAGTCCAAAGGTTCGGGGGGTGTTTCGACCATCCAGAGCGCGGAGACCGGCTGCACGCTCTGCAGCCCCGCCGCAGTCTTGGACTCGTGTTGCAGGGCTTCGGTGATGGCCTCGCGCAGGAAATATTCGCGCTCTGTGTCATAGCCCTCGTTGTTGTACCTGCCAATCCAGCCATCTTCGATCGCTGCCAGCCAGAGGGCGTGGCGTTCCGCCGTGGATGTATTGATAACCCGGCGGCGATTCCTGACGGCGATCTCGCCCATACGCATAATTTCCGCACAACGCTCAGGCGTGATGTAGCCTTTGGCAAACGCGCCGTGCAGGTCCAACGGTTTCCAGCTTTCTTTGTTCATGACAGGCCCCTCAAATCGATTCCTGTCACCTATAGGGATGTAGCGGACCTGATCTCTGGCTTGATGTTATGGTGACGTACACGTCAGCCGGACCGTGCGGGATATGGTCTGTTTGTCTGTTCATTGGGGTGAGGATGATGAGATACTCTGTTCTAGGGAATGTGGTTCCGCGCTCCAATTTCGCTCCACTGACTTTGTGTTTGGCCGTGTTTGAGCGGGTATGGGCGTGTATGAAAGTGCAATGATTTTAATAACTTATGATGCAACGCATTGATTAGAAAAGGGTCTTTTTGGGCCTTTTAAGCCGTGGGTCGAGGGTTCAAATCCCTCCGCTCCCACCATACTAGAGTCATTTTTCAGTTGAACCTTTGGTCTGCGGTCACATCCTCGGACAAAAAATCGCTCCAGAATCTGCGAGCGTTTCGTAGCTTGGGCGGTAATCCCTTGCAAAGCGCCAGATATGCACTAATCTTTCTTGTGTCGGTGGTATGGCTCCAAGCCTAGATGAGGCGCACAGTTCTCTCGCTTCTCTATAGATTGGCAGCCGCTGATACGCTGGGGTGTTGGGAAGTGCGATCAGGCCGGTTGCACCTGGAAGCAGGGACGGTTGATAACCTGGAGGGTTTTGATGGATTTGCTACAGTTTGCGCAGCAGGACCCACAACTACAGGTTTTTGTTGCAATAGCCGGGATTACTGCAGATGATCTTTGTTTGCTGCAGCAAGCTGCACCAAAAATAGTCCCGATTGTCCCAGAAATAGTGGATTTGTTACAAACCAATCTTTCGCAACGACCTGAAATTGCAGCCAAGCTCAGCCAGGCCTATGTCAACTATTCGGCACATCTTGCCCAATGGCTCATAGATCTTTTTTCCGGCCCGCATGATGAAAGTTTCTTGCGTCAACAAGAGAAATTGGGGGAAAGAAATGTTCAGCATAAAATTCCGCCTCTGTACAATGCCTTTGTGATGAGTTTTTTGCGCGCGGCATTGCCTCATTCCTTTGGTAAAAACGCAATTGCACGGGAGTTTCCAGACGGAGCCCTGACCGCCGCTACATTGCGCCTCCTTGATTTGTGTCAATACCTCACGGATCGGGCATATACTAGCCGTTTACTAGAGGTCACCGGGATCTCCAAGTCTCTCCTCGACCGATTGATGACCGTATGAATGATACAACTGATAAAATAGCCGCAAGTCTTGACCTCGTAGCCCGACAAGCGATTCTTGACGGCAAGGGTAATGTGCAAGCGTATGAATTGTTGGCGCGTGAAGAGTATAGTCCAACAGAAGACCCATTTTTAGCTTCAGCGCAAGTTTTGGTAAAGGTGTTTTCAATCTATCAGCTGGAGCAACTTCTGGATGGAAAAAAAGCATTCATAAATTTTACAAATAGCTTGTTTGATGAGAAAACATTAGAACTATTTCCTTGTGAGCGGGTAGTTCCTGAATTTACGATTACCGAAAACCCGGATCGCGACTTTCTTGGCAAAGTGCAATACCTGAAGCAAAGTGGGTTTCGGATAGCTCTCGATCGATTTTCTGGGCAAGTGTGGGAAGTTGCCCTTTTGCGTTGGGTAAACTACGTAAAGATCGATGTTAATTCTCTTGATGTGTCAGAAATTCAAAAACTATTGAAGCTTGTCCGCGCACAGAAATATGCCACCCGCATGCCCTTACTCATTGCTACACGCGTGGAGACGCGAGAGCAGGCAGATTTTTGTTTTGCCAATGGTTTCGACTGGAGTCAGGGGTATTTTTTTATGCGCCCACAGATCGTCTCCAGCCGTCATGTTGGCAATGATCAAAGAAATCTCTTTCAATTGTTAAACCTATTGTCTGGGGATGGCCCAATTGACGAGATTGAGGAGGGCTTTCGGCACGATCCAACCTTATCGTTTCAATTGCTGCGTTATCTCAATTCCGCAGGTATGCGGCGGGGCCGAGAAATTGACAGTATTCGCCAAGCGCTGCTCGTCCTGGGACGGGTACCCCTGCAACGTTGGCTTACCCTTCTGATGTTTACCAGTCAGGGGCCACGCAAACATTCCCTGCTGGCAATGGCAAGTAGTCGCGCGCGTCTTGCTGAGCTCCTACGCATGGAAAGTGCGCATCTGGAGCAGGCGCCAGAGGCTTTGCATCGGTCATTCCTGGTGGGAATGCTGTCTCTGATCGATGCTTTGTTCGACCAACCATTGGCGGAACTCTTGGGCGAACTGAAATTGCACCCTTCGGTCACTGCGGCATTACTGGAACGCGAAGGTGAGGACGGGGTATTGCTGCAGCTCTTAGAGAGTATAGAACAGGGGGACTACCAGGCGGTTCAGCAGTGGGCCAAGCATGCGGGCGTGCCGATCGCGAGTGTGAATCGTTTGGCTTTGGAAGCCATGGCGTGGACAGCGGCGTTACCACGCTAGTGGAAATTCCAGGTACGAATAATACGCAGGTTTTGTGGTGGGCTTTGCCACGCTGAGGGTAAGGGTGGAAACGGTGCGGCAGCAATCAAGATTTCCCGCACTGCCTGTGCAAGCGCACGGTTCTGCTCGCCCTGTACTATTTGGATGCGCAAGAGTTGCCCGGAAGCCGATATCGTGACAGCTACCACGATTTTTCCGATCGGGAGCTTTTGCGTCGTGAGCGGCGACTTGGCTAAGGTAAGAATGTGCTTTTGCCAGAGTAAGAGATAGGCAGCCAGTTCCTTTTGCTTGGCAGCAGTTGGTAGTGTTTCCGGACTCTGTTCGCTGCTTGCTAGCCCGGCGCCATGTGCCAAGCTCGGGATGTCGGTGGCCGGATGAAACTGGTTGAGCCGAGGCAGCGGCGCTAAAGTGATTTCAATACGAGAGTCATGCGCCCTTAGTGTTTTTTGCGTTTGGTATCTCTCGGGCAGGAGTACGGCGATAAAAAGCAAAAGGAGAGATCCCACGACTGCGGTAGCCGCCAGGAGCCAGGGGAAAAGTTGATCTAGATCAGCAGCACGTGGCAAAAATAGCCGACCCAGACGTAGAACCATACGAATGAGGCCGACTCTGAGCCAGAAAACGAGTAATCCCAACAGATCTCGAGTCATAGATCGACGATGATGGGAAGCCGCTGGGTTTACTGGAGCCAGTCACAAACCTCCAGCGCTGAATAGGTGATGATGCCATCGGCACCCGCACGTTTGATGGCAAGCAAGGATTCCACTACTGAGTTGCGCAAATCCAGATAGCCCGCCTGGGCGGCAGCGCGCAGCATGCTGTATTCCCCCGATACCTGATAGGCAAAGACCGGGAAATTACAGCGCTCGCGTACATCGCGAATCAGGTCCAGATAGGCCATGGCCGGTTTCACCATCACCATATCAGCACCTTCTTCCAGGTCTAGCGCCAGTTCGCGAAAGGCTTCGCGGCGATTAGCGGGGTCCATTTGATAGGCGCGGCGATCCCCAAAACTGGGAGCGCTGTCGGCGGCATCACGAAAGGGGCCGTAAAAGGCACTGGCGTATTTGATTGCATACGAGAGTATGGCGATGTTTTCGTGGCGCGCCGCGTCCAGGGCCTCGCGAATCGCCATTACCATGCCATCTACCATCCCCGATGGGGCGATGATGTCTACCCCCGCCTCGGCATAAGACAGGGCCTGCTGCTGCAGATTTTCCAGTGTGGCGTTGTCATCGCGATCGCCATGAGCGTCAAGCACGCCGCAGTGACCATGATCGGTATATTCGCAAAAACAGGCATCGGCGATGACCAGCAGCTCCGGAAAGCGCTCTTTGATGGCGCGGCTGGCGCGCTGCACCAGACCTTCACTTGCCCACGAGGCACTGCCAACTGCGTCTTTTGTGTGTGCCTCCAGTACGCCAAAGAGCAGCACTCCGGGGATGCCACGCGCAACGGCATCGCTACAGAGGCGCAGAGCGGAGTCGATGCTGTGTCGATAGACGCCGGGCATGCTGGAGATTTCGCTGCGGATGTCGTCGCCTTCCACCAGAAAGATTGGCAGCAGGAAGTCACTCGGGCGCAGATGGGTTTCCCGCAACAACGCACGCATGGCCACTTGCCGGCGCAGACGCCGCGGTTGATGTCGCGAACGACAGAAACTCATGCCGTTTTCTCCTGCTCTTGTGCCCATTCTTCCAGGGCAGTAATCAAACCAGCATTGCTGGCTTCGGGGGCGATCCAGGGCGCTGGCAGGCCTTTGCTCGTCACTGCCTCTGCGGTTAGCGGGCTGATGGCGATGATCGGCGTCTTCTTCAGCCAGCGTTGCCCGAGCCCGCCGACCATCTGATAAAAATTGTGAAAAATTTCTGGGCTGGTGACGGTAACGGCATCCAGCTCGCCACGCGCCCAGGCATGCAAGAGTGGTGTAGGATTGGCCCCGGGTACAACGCGCCGGTAGCAGAACACCTTCTCCACCGCAGCGCCGCGCTGGCTGAGGGTTTGCTCGATGAGCTCGCGGCCTTGGTCGCCAGCAAAGAGGGCAAACTGTTGTCCCGCGACTTCCTGCCATTCTGGGCTATCTAACAAACTCTCCGACCCCGCGCGCTTGGGGGCCAAGGTGGCCTCGATAGCAAATTCTGCCAGGGCCTTGGCGCTTTCCCGTCCTACCGCAGCAACCCGAAGTTTTTTCGGCCAATCCTGCTGCCCGCGACTCTGCCAGCGGCTCAGGGCAAAGTGCACGGCATTGCGGCTGGTGAATACCGCCCAGTCGAACTCGTTGATGCGATCCAGGGCATCATCCAGCGAATGCCAGGTATCCGGCGCGTCAATTTGCAAGGCGGGGAAGGCAATGGGCCGAGCGCCAAGGCGTTGCAACTCGGCAATCAATTCGGCGGATTGCTCCTTGGGACGGGTAACGACAATGCCCTTTTTCTGCAAACTTGCGCTCATGCTGGTTGTAACTCCTGTATAATTTTGCCCGCCCCCTGCTGTAGCAAATCTTCGGCGACCTTCTCGCCAAGCACGGAGGGATCCGTGCCAGAGCCGCGCGCGCGCAATACGGTTTTTCCATCAGGGCTAACCACTCGACCTTCCAGGTGCAAGCTTTCGTTTTCCCAATGCGCGAGGGCGGCGACCGGTAGTCGACAATCGCCGCCCAATTTGCGGTTCATGGCCCGTTCTGCGCGTACACAAAGACTGGTTTCCTGATGTGTGAGGGGTAGCACTAAAGCCCGGGTATTTTCATCGTCGGTACGGATTTCGATACCGATCGCCCCTTGTCCTACCGCGGGCAAGGAGTCCTCGACCGCAAAGAAACTGCGGATGCGTTCCTCCATGCCCAGACGCTTCAGTCCGGCCGCCGCAAGGATGATGGCGTCGTACTGGCCGCTGTCAAGCTTGGCCAAACGCGTCGCCACATTGCCGCGCAGATCCTCCACCTGTAGGTCAGGACGCCGGTGCAATAATTGCGCCCGCCGGCGCAGGCTCGAACTCCCGATCCGAGCGCCCTTCGGTAGTGCGATTTCATTTTCGTATTGGCTGGAAATAAAGGCATCGCGTACGTCTTCGCGCTCCAGGATCGCTGCCAGTTCCAGACCGTTAGGCTGCATGGCTGGAACGTCCTTCATGGAATGTACGGCAAGATCAACTTCGTGTGCCAGCAGCGCACTCTCGATCTCTTTGACGAAGAGACCTTTGCCGCCAATCTGGTGCAAAGGCGCCGCCAATTCCTGATCGCCCGTTGTGGTCATGGGTACCAATTCCACGGCCAAGAAGGGATCACGGGCAAGCAACAACCCACGCACATGCTCTGCCTGCCAAAGTGCTAGGGGGCTGGCCCGAGTACCAATGCGCAAAGGATTCATGGCGTAATTTCGTCGGCTGGCGGAAAACGCCCTCCACCTTAGCAGTGCCACTCCTCCTGTCAAGCGGTTACCGTGCAGACCCTGCATGTATCCTCATGGGTGTAGGCCTGGTTTCCGCTTGGCGTTGAGGCGCGGTAGACTAGCGGGTAAATTACGGTCAGAGAGAAAAGAAAATGGCAGGATTGCCCGAAATTGAATTATTCAAACAGAAATTGCAGCGGAATGTGCTGCGCAAAAAACTTGGGGCACTGCGTCTGCAGAATGCCAAGGGCGAGCAACTCGCCGAAGCTGGTGGGCTTGCGGAAGATGCCTTGCAAGGGAAAGAGATTTCCGATATCCACCGTTATGGTACGCAAATCTTCTGGGAGCTCGACCGGCGCGAGATTCTCGCCCTGCAGCTCGGGGGCGATTTGACCATGGAGCTTGAGCGCGGCGCTCCACCCGAAGAGGGATGCGAAAACCGTGCCGGTCTGGAGTTGGCGATCAATGCCCAGCTCCGCCTGCGCTTGCAGGGGACGCAATTGGGGACGCGACTGCGTTTGCTTGATGAGGGTAGTGATGTAGATTTTCTTACCAAACTCGGACCCGACCCATTGCTTGTCCCAGTGGAGGGGTTACGTCAGTTGCGCGAATCGTTGGCTCGGCGCCGCAGCGCGCTGCGCAATGTGCTGCTCGACGACAGCTTTGTGACGGGAATTGGCCCACTTTGGGCTGACGAGATCCTTTTTCAGGCGCGTTTGCGCCCGGATCGCACAGTTCCCAGCCTTAGCGAAGAAGAGCGTGATCGCTTTCTTGAACAGATCCCGCAAGTCTTGCATCGGGTTATGCGTTCCCAGGCGAAGACTCCCTTGTTACCGAAGACCTTCGTTACTCGCCACCGCGAGGATGGGCATTGCCCCTCCTGTGGCGGTGCCTTGGAGCAGCTCGCGGTAGGCGGCAAGACAGCGCTGTTCTGTCCTGCCTGTCAGGTGTAGGGCTCCCGCAAAAACAAATCCCAATTGGGAGAGGTGTCAGGGATGACGCCAAGGCAGGCCGCTGGCCTTCCAGCCCTCCAACTTTCCACGTTGCCCCTTTTCGTCGCCCTTACCGTCAAAGCCGCCGAGGATGTTGTAGGCGTGCCGATAACCTAGCTCGCTTAAGTGCTCGGCGGCCTCGGTAGAGCGACCCCCGGTGCGGCAAAGAAGCAGGAGCACATCATCTGGTTTGGTGACTGCCTGTATCTGCTGGTCAAAATCTGGATTGGGCGTCATACCGGGGTAAAGTTTCCACGGTACATGGCAGCAGCCCTCGACAAAACCCGAGAATTCCAATTCCGGGTGCGAACGCACGTCTACCAGTTTGGCCTTGGGATGTTCCCGCAGCACTGTATGCGCCTCTTCTGCTGTGAGGTCGCCAGCATGTTTTTTGCCTTGGACCCGCTGCGCCGCTCGCGTGAGAATCTCTTCAGTTTCCATAACGCCTCTCCTTGTACGCAATTAACGCATCTTACCGGAAAGCGGCAAGCAAGAACCATTTCTCATTGGGGCCGGTTTTCCGGCTGCATTATGCACGGTGCAACTTGCTCCCAAACCACACATAAAACGCCGGCACCACAAAGAGCGACACCAAAGACCCAAACCCCAAGCCGCTGACAATGACCAAACCCATAGAGAAGCGGGCATCGGCATTGCCGCCAGCGGCGAAGAGCAGCGGGACAGCCCCGGCGATCATAGCCGCCACGGTCATAAGGATGGGGCGCAGGCGCAGGGCGGCGGCTTCTACCACCGCCGTGCGTTTGTCCAGGCCGCGTTCCTGTTGCAACTGCCGGGCAAACTGGACGATCAGAATCCCCTGTTTCGCGATAAGGCCGATGAGCATCACCATCCCGACTTCGGAATAGATATTGATGCTGGACAGGCCCAGGGCAATGGGTAGCAGCGCCCCAAAGAGGGCCACCGGCACCGCCGTTAGCACCACCAAGGCATCGCGGAAGCCATTGAACTGCGCCGCCAGCAGCAGGAGCACCATGAGCAAGGCAAAGGCAAAAGTCACCAGCAGACTACTGCCCTGGGCCATGTACTGACGGGAGACACCCGCATAGTGGATGGCATCGCCGGCGGGCAGGTCGGCGTGGCTGCGCAAGAAGTCCAGCGCCTGACCCAGGGACACCCCCGGCGCCGGGTTGGCCTCGATGAACACCGCCGGCAACTGCTGGAATTGGGGTAAAAAGGTGGGTGCCGGCTCGGCCTTGAGGCTGACAAAGGTCGAGAGGGGCACCTGGGCACCGCTGGGGGTCTTGATGGTGTAATCCTTGAGAAAATCGGGATTGGCCCGCAGCGCCGGGGGTACCTGGGGCACCACGCGGTAACTCAGGCCATCCATGTCAAAGTAGTTGACGTAGTTGCCTCCCAACAGCGTCTCCAGGTTTTTGCCGATGTCGGCCATACTCAGGCCAAAACTCGCCGCCATCTCCCGGTTGATGACCACTTGCTGGATCTGATTGTTGTACTTCAGATTTTTGCAGACGAAGCTGAACAGACCGCTGGCCTTGGCCTGCTGAATGAGCTTGCGTGCCGTAGCATCCAGTTGCGGGTAACCGCCGCCGGTACTGGTGATGACAAACTGCACCGGCAGGCCGACGGCGGCCCCTGGCAAGGGCGGCAGACCAAAGGCCGACAACTTCATCCCCGGTACTTGTTCTGCCAGATTCTGAATTTTCGCCCGCACCTGCTGGGTGGTGACGGCGCCACGCTGGGGCTTGAGGACCAGACCGGCCATCACCTCATTGTTGAGCAGCATGCCGCCAATCCCCACCCCGTTGACTGCAAAGCTATGGCTGCCGGCGGGGATATGGTCGAACACCGATTGCGTCAGGTAACGGTCGTAGGCGTCCATGTACTCTAGGGTAGCGGTAGGTTGGGCGACGCCATTGACGTAGACGATGCCCTGATTGGCGGGCGGGGCCAGTTCGCTAGGGCTGATGGCCATGAGGGCAACAATGCCCAGGGTCAGGGCAAAGGCCAGGGTGACAATGGCGGGCCAGAAGCGCAGGCTGGCCGCCAGCCGCCGGCCATACCAGCCCTTGAGGCCATTGAACAGACGCTCAATGCGCAGGGCCATGCCGGTGGCGTGGCCGGGCTTCAGCACCCGCGACGCCAGCATGGGGGCCAGGGTCAGGGCGACAATCATGGACAGCAACACCGTGGCGACAATGGTAAAGGCAAACTCGCTGAATAAGTGCCCCACCAAGCCGCCGATGAAGGCCATGGGCGCAAACACCGCCATCAGGGTCGTCGCCATGACCAGGATCGGGCTGGCCAACTCGCGGGCGCTGACAATGGCCGCGTGCAGGGGCGTGGCCCCGTGCTCCATGTGGCGATGGACGTTTTCGACGACGATGATTGCGTCATCCACCACCAGGCCAATGGCCAGGACCATCGCCAATAGGGTCAACAAATTGAGGGTATAGCCCAGGCCGTGGACAATGCTCATGGCGCCGATCATGGCGGCGGGGATGGCCAGGGCCGGCACAATCAACGCCCGCCACGAGCCCATGAAAAAGTACACCACCAGGATCACGATCAGCAGCGCCAGACCAATGTCCACCAGAACCTCGTGTACCGAGTCCTGGACAAAGCTGGCACCATCATAGAGCACATAGCCCTGCATGCCGGCGGGCATTTCCCCCTTCAGGGTGTGCATCACCTTCTTCACCCCTGCCGCCACCTGCAGGGCGTTGCTACCGGGTGCCTGCATAATGCCCAGGTTCACCGCCGGCTTGCCGTCCACCAGCACCGACGAATCATAGGTCTGGGCGCCCAAGGAGACCTTGGCTACCTGATCCAGATGGACGGGTACGCCCTTTACCGTGGTCACTACCAGTTGCTGGAACTCCGCCACGGTATGCAAGGCGGTATTGGCACTCAGGGACACCGCCGTGTATTCCCCGCGCAGGCGGCCTACGGCAGCGACGAAGTCATTGGCCTTGAGCGCCGCCTGGACCTGGACCGGGGTTACCCCCAGCACCGACATCTCCTGGGGGTTGAGCCAGATGCGCATGGCAAAGGTGTTGCCGTTGGGGCCGGTACCCGGCGGCAGGATGGAGGTCACCCCTACCCCCGCCACGGTCTGGATGGCCGGCTGTACCACCCGCGTCAAATAGTCGGTAATCTGCTGCTGGTTGAAGCCCTTGCCATGAAAACTCAGGTACATTAGGTACGCCCCCGAGCCCGGCATCTCCTGCACCACCGGCTGCATAATGCCCGGTGGTAATTGGTTCAAGACCGTATTCACCTTACTCTGCACCTGGGCCAGGGCGGCGTTGGGGTTTTCGCCCATGCGCATATACAGGGTCAGGATCGACAGGCCATCCTCACTCACTGCCGTCATGTAGTTAATCCCCGGCACCTGGCCCACGGCCTTTTCCAGGGGGGCGGTGATGAAGGCGTTGACGGTCTTGGGGGTCGCCCCAAAATCGTGGGTGGTCACCGTCACCATGCTGCTGTTGGTGGGCGGATATTCGGTGATTGGCAACATCCCCAAAGAGCGCAGGCCAAAGAAAAACAGCGCCAGGGTCAGGGTAATGGCCAGCACCGGCCGACGGATGAAGGATTCGGTAATCTTCATGATGCCTTCCTCAGAGGGTCACGGCATTGTTGATACGCACGGCATCGCCATTGCGCAGTTTGACCTGACCGGCGGTGACCACCTCATCACCCGCCTGCAAGCCCGAGCGGATGACGGTCATCTGGCCTACCTGGCTGCCCGTTTCCACGGGCTGCTCGTGGGCAATCAGGGTGTGTTTGGGGCCGGGCTTGAGCACGTAAACAAAGTCCCCGTAGCTGTGGAAGCTCACTGCCACCGTCGGGATCATCACCTGGGCCTGGGGGGCGGCCTGCTGCAGGCGCACCTGCACATACATCCCCGGCTTCAAGCCCGTGGGCTTGGCAATGCGGGCGCGCAGGGCCAAGGCGCGGTTGTCTGCATCCACATGGCTGGATACCGCCGTCACCGTCGCGTCATATTGTTCCACCCGGTCACCGTCATGGATTTGCACCGTCACCTGGGCACCGGGGTGCAGGGTCCGCGCCGAACGCTGAGGCAGGGTAAAGTCGACTGACAGGGCTTGCAGATTTTCCAGGCTGACCACGGGGCTGCCCGCCGTCAGGTACTGGCCCACATTCACCTGGCGTAGGCCGAGCACACCAGCAAAGGGCGCGCGCAATTGGGTGTTGGCAAGTTCGTCTTGCAGGGCCTGGACCTTGCCTGCCGCCGCCGCGGCGTCATATTGGGCCTTGTCCAAGGCCGCTGTAGATATCCCGTGGATGGCATAGACCTTTTGCGCACGGGCAAAGTTGCTCTGGGCCAGGGCCGCCTGGGCACGGGCCTCCTGCAACTGGCCGGGCAGGGCACCGGGGTTGACCTGCAACAAGGTCTGCCCCGCCTGCACCGCTTGCCCGGAATGAAACTCCAGCCCGGTAATGACCCCTGCCGTTTGCAGACTGAGCACCGCACCCGCCTGGGCCACTACCTGGCCCACCGCTGTCGCCTCGGGCGCTACGCTTTTCTCTTCGGCCTTGGTGGCCGAGACCGTAACCAGCGGGTTGGCTGCGGCTTGCAGGGCCGCGTGCAACTGCCGCTGACGCCAGAAATAGCTTCCCCCCACCACCACAACGAGCAGGACCAGGGCAATGCCCACCAGCAAAAAGGCTTTTTTCATGATTGGGCTCCAGAATGGGCGGGTTGGGCAGGAGTGGCAGCGGGGGTCCAGCCATCCCCCAGGGCAAGGAAGAGGCCGACACTATCCAGATAGCGCTGACTGCGCCCCTGAATAGCCGCCACGGTGTCTTGTTGATAGGCAATTTCGGCATTGAGGACGGTCTGGTAGGCGGTATCGCCATCGCGATAGCGTGCCTGGGCCAGTTGCAGGGCGGCTTTGGCCGCCGTCTGGGCGGTCACCTGTTGGGTGTAGGCGCTATCCGTAGCCTGCAAGGTGCGCAAGGCATCGGCCACCTGGCGAAAGGCCGTTAGTACCGTCCCCCGGTATTGGGCGCTGCGCACTTGATATTGATCGACGGCGGCCTTTTCCTGGGCGGCCAGGGCACCGCCATGGTAAATGGGGGCGGCAAGGCTCGCCCCCAAAGACCAGAGGGTAGACATCGGGTTGAAGAACAAGGCCCCGCTCTGGGCCGCCTTGCCAATGCTGGCACTCAGGCTGATCTGCGGATAGCGGTCGGCCGCCGCCAGTTTGGCCTCGGCGGCGGCGGCATCCAGGGCCGCCCGCGCCGCCACGATGTCCGGTCGCTGCTCCAGCAGCGCCGAGGGCAGGGTGGTGGGTAGGGGATTAGGCAGTTGCAGGTCCCGCAGCCTGGGCAAGGGCAGGGCGCTGTCGGGATTGCGCCCGAGTAGCGCGGCCAGGGCGTGCTGCGCCGCCGAACGCTGGGCCGCCAGGGGGGCGATACGGGCCTTCGCCGCGGCAGCAATGGCCTTTTGTTGCTCCACGGTCTGCAAATTCGTCGCCCCCAGGTGGTACTCCTGCTCCAAGAGCTGCAGCAGGCGGGTATCGGCCCCGGCAATCTGCCGTGCTGCCTGCCACTGGGCATTGGCCTCGGCACCGCTGATGACGACCTGGCTGACCGCCGCCGCGAGAAAGACCTGGGCCTGCTCCCATTGCGCCTCAGCAATAGCGGCGCGGGCCTTGGCGGCGTGGATTTGGTCGGCCTGGCGACCAAAAAGATCGGGGGCGTAGCTGATGCTGAGGGTGCCCAAAAGCAGGCTGTAGGGGTTGCCAGGGATGCGATAGGCGCTGCCGCCATTGGCCCCCGTGCGCAACGCCCGCTCCCGGCTCACCCCGGCACCCGCATCCACCTGGGGCATCAGCCCTCCCTCGGCCACCCCCACCAGGGCCTGCTCTCGTGCCAGACTCGCTTGGGCCGCCTGCAGATCAGGATTGGCCTTGCGTGCCTCGGCAATGTAGTGATCCAGCAAGGGCGAGTGCAGCAGGTTCCACCAGTCTTTTTGCTCCTGCCGAGTCCAGCGCACGGCCTGCGCCCCGTGGGCTATGGACTGCGCGGTGTAGCGCGTCGGCGTCGAGACCGGGGGCGTCGGCAGATGGGGACCGACGGCGCAGCCAGCGAGGCTGAACGCACACAGAGCAAAAAAGACCGGACGGAATACGGGCATGGGCAGGCTCCTGAAAGACCTTGCCACTCTATCTCTCGCCCCGGCAGGAATTCCTTGCCAAGAGGTAAGCAAACGTAAACCAAATGTAAATGACGCCGCTGATTTGCAAACAGTTACCAGATGCGCTCCGCATTTTCGGGGCGAACGCGTTAGAATTAGCACATGGCTACTCAACACTTGCTTATCGTCGACGACGACCTGCGCCTCCGCAGCCTTTTGGAATCCTACCTGCAAGAGCAAGGCTTTGCCGTGCATGGGCTGGCGGATGGCACGCGAATCAGCAGTTTTCTGCGTCAGCAATCCGTCGATTTGATTGTTCTCGACCTGGGTTTGCCCGGCGAGGATGGCCTCAGTTTGTGCCGCCGCCTGCGCGCCGAGAGTGATGTACCGGTTTTGATGTTGACGGCCCGGGGGGATGAAGTGGATCGAATTTTAGGCCTGGAGATGGGGGCCGACGACTATTTGCCCAAGCCTTTCAACCCGCGCGAGCTCCTGGCGCGCATCCACGCCATTTTGCGCCGCCTGCAGCCGCGCACGCGGCGGGTCACCGGCACACGGGAGGCCTTGCAATGCGGCCCCTTCCGCATCGATTTCAATGCCCGCACCCTGTTTCGGGATGGGGTCGCCCAACGCTTGACCAGCGGTGAGATGGACCTGTTGCTGCTATTGGCCGAACACGCGGGCCAGCCCTTGTCTCGGGAACAATTGTTGCTGCTCAGCCGGGGCCGGCGCTGGGAGTCTTTCGACCGCAGTATTGACGTACTAATCTCCCGCCTGCGTCGGATACTGGAGGAGGATCCGACGCATCCTCGATACTTGCAAACCGTTTGGGGACACGGATACGTGTTTCTCTGTCCAGATGCTTGATTGGAAGCTACCCTGGCCGCGGTCTAGTTTCGCGCGTTTTGCCCTGTTGTTAAGTCTGCTCATTCTGGGTAGCCAGGTCGCTGTTTGGGCAATGTATCAGCGGGAGGTTCTGCATCCGGCAGCTACTCGCTTGAGCTCGCTTCTCAATGGCGCTTATGCCCTGTACCAGCGGGGAGCCGGCCCGCTCCCTCCGGGTATGGTGACGGCCCCGCCCTACGCGCTACCCGGAAGAGTTCCCAAAGCGGATTTTCTACAAATGACGGCGGCCCAGTGGGAGCGGCAAGCGCACGGCGCGCAATTTCGCGTGGAACCTCTGGCGAATGGCCAAACCCGCATTTGGATTCGCGGCCAAAATGGCGAGCCTTGGCTGGGTTTGCCTCTACCGAGTCTGGATCTCGGCGGCTGGTGGTTTCTCGCTTTTCGCCTTGGCCTGGTCTGGCTGGTGACTCTGGTCGGCGTTTTGCTGGTGGTACGGCAGATCAATCGTCCCCTCACCCGTTTGGCGCGCAAGGCGCGCGCCATCGGTCAGGGTGCCGCCCCGCAGATAGAGGGCAGCGTCGGTGGACCCAGCGAGGTGCTTGCCGTGGAGCGGGCCATGGAGAACATGGCCAACGACCTACATGATCTGTATGAGGAACGACAGGTCTTACTTACGGCTATTTCGCATGAACTGCGCACCCCGCTCTCCCGGCTGGCGGTGGCTTTGGGGCTTTCCGACCGGCAGTTGCTGGCGCAGCGGGAAGAGATGCTCAACGATATCGACGACCTCAACGGTCGCATCGATCGCGTTCTTGCCGTGGTCCGCAGTGGACAAGAAGAACCCTTTGTTACGGGAGATGCTGCGCAACTTTTTACGCGATTGGTCGATCTCGCTGCGGACGAGTATGGCCTGGAAGTGCGTGCGCAATATTTGCCAGAAGGGGTCAGCCCATTGCGCTACAAGCCGTTGGCTTTGGAGCGGGTGTTCCGCAATCTCCTGGACAACGCCCGCCAATATGGTGATGGTCGGCTCGATTTGCGTTGGCACCAAGTGGAGACAGAATTGGTGTGGATCATCGAAGATCATGGACCCGGCGTCAGCGCCGAGCGCTTGGCTCTTCTTGGGCGCGAAGTTCTACCGCCTGGCCAAGCGCGTGGCATGGGACTTGGTTTGCGTCTCAGTCAGCGTATTTTGCACTGGCATGGTGGTCGGTTGATTTTTGCCGAAGCCGCAGGAGGAGGTCTGCAGGTGTGTATTTGCCTGCCGATATTGCTCGGTGAAGCTTCGGTGCTGTCGCCCAAGCACTCGCTGCATCGGTAGGGAGTGTGCATTGGCGAGCGTGACCCTATCGCCAAGACTCACCCACAAGACTCACCCACCCTAGGCGCCGCAAAGATTCCGCCGTACACTTAGCGGATTGGTGCCCCAATTTGGGGCGTGCTTTGCTAACGAGTGCCGTAAAGGAGAAGCTCATGGGGTACAGCCCGAAAGATGTGTTGGAATTGATTGCTGACAAAGACGTAAAGTTCATTGATTTTCGTTTTACGGACACCAAGGGCAAGGAGCAGCACGTCTCGGTGCCGTCCCATACCATCGAAGAAAAGACCTTTGTCGAAGGCAAGATGTTCGACGGCTCTTCCATCACTGGCTGGAAGGGCATTAACGAGTCGGACATGATCCTCCTGCCCGAGGCGGAATCGGCGGTGCTCGATCCCTTCACCGACGAAGTCACCCTCATTATCCGCTGCGACGTCATCGAGCCCGCCACCGGCCAGGGCTATGAGCGTGATCCCCGCTCGGTGGCCAAACGCGCCGAGGCCTATCTGCAGAGCACCGGCATTGCCGATACCGCCTACTTCGGCCCCGAGAATGAGTTTTTTGTCTTTGACTCCGTGACCTGGCACATCGACATGAGCGGCTGCGGCTACAAGGTCGATGCCGAAGAGGCGGCCTGGAACTCGGGCAAGGAATACGAATCGGGCAATATGGGCCATCGCCCCGGCGTCAAGGGCGGGTACTTCCCCGTGCCTCCCGTGGATTCTGCCCAAGACCTGCGCTCGGCCATGTGCCTGGCCCTAGAAGAGATGGGCCTGACGGTAGAGGTGCACCACCACGAAGTCGCCACCGCCGGCCAGCACGAGATTGGCGTGAATTTCAGCACCCTCACCCGCAAGGCCGACGAGGTGCAGATCCTCAAGTACGTCATCCACAATGTCGCCGCCGCCTATGGGCAGACCGCCACCTTCATGCCCAAGCCCATCGTCGGCGACAACGGCAGCGGTATGCACGTGCATCAGTCCCTGGGCAAGGATGGCAAGAACCTCTTTACTGGTGATGCCTATGGCGGTCTGTCGGAACTGGCCCTGTACTACATTGGCGGCATCATCAAGCACGCCAAGGCCATCAACGCCCTCACCAATCCCAGTACCAACAGCTACAAGCGCTTAGTGCCGCACTTTGAAGCACCAGTGCTGCTCGCCTACTCAGCCAAGAACCGTTCGGCCTCCATCCGCATCCCCTATGTGAGCAATCCCAAGGCGCGGCGCATCGAGGTGCGTTTCCCGGACTCTACCGCCAACCCCTATCTGGCCTTTGCGGCGATGATGATGGCGGGCCTGGATGGCATCCAGAACAAGATTCATCCCGGCGATGCCATGGACAAGAACCTCTATGATCTGCCCGCCGAAGAGCAGGAGAAGATCCCCGGTGTGGCAGCCTCCCTGGAAGAGGCCCTGCGGGCGTTGGAAGCCGATCATGAGTTTTTGATGAAGGGCGGCGTCTTTACCCCGGACTGGCTGGAAGGCTATCTGGAAGTGAAGTGGGCCGAGGTCCAGGCCCTGCGCGTCACCACCCACCCGGTCGAATACCAGATGTACTACAGCCTTTGAGCTGATGCGGGTTCTGCCGCTGGAGCCCCGCCTTGGCGGGGTTTTTTGCATCTTGCGGCAGTTCCTTTCTTGCTCTAATTGCCTCCTACAGCGAGGTTACAGGAGTCTGATCATGCAGCAATCCAAACTCGGCGTTGGCGTGGCACTGCTTTTTGTTTCTCTTCTGCTGGCCGGCTCGGCGGTCGATGCCGAGGCGACAATTTATCGCTGGGTCTCTCCAGGTGGAGTAGTAAGTTATGGCGAAAATCCGCCAGCGAATGCAAGCCATGTGGAGACCCTTGATGGGATGCCGATGGTGACAGCGCCCAGTACCAGTAGTGAGCCCGCCGCACCGGTGGCGATGCCGCCCAAGCCGGAGGCAAGGGAGCCGCTGCATGCCGACGCGCGTGAACATCGTGTGCTCGAAACGGAACTGGCGGCTGCGCGACTGCAGCTTCTGCAGGCCACCCAGGCGTATGAAAAAGGGAAAGCGGTGCGTTATGGCAATGAGCGTAACTACGCACGTTACCTGCAGCGGATAGATAGTCTGAAGCAGGCAGTGCACGATGCGCAATTACGGGTGCTTCTACTGCAGCATCAACTGCAACAGGGGTCCGCTGGCGCAGATACAATGGGACCGCAAAGCTAGACCACTTGCTAGTGGCTGGCGTACCATAGTTTGGCGATCAGCAAGCTGCAGATCGCAAGCCGGTCTCCAGCTATGGATGGTCTATGCCCCGAATCCTTCTCAGTAATGATGATGGTTATCTGGCTCCTGGTCTGGCTGCCCTGGCCGAGGCCTTGCAACCACTTGGTAGCATCGAGGTGGTGGCGCCGGAACAGGATCGCAGTGGGGCCAGCAATTCTCTTACCCTCGACCGACCGCTGCGGGTACGCAAGGGGCTCAACGGTTTCCACTATTTAGTCGGCGGCACGCCCACCGATTGTGTGCATCTGGCGGCCACTGGGATCCTGCCTGAGCCACCGGAGATGGTGGTCTCCGGCATCAATCGCGGCGCCAACATGGGCGACGACGTGCTGTACTCCGGCACTGTCGCTGCGGCCATGGAAGGGCGTCATCTCGGCATGCCAGCTATGGCAGTGTCCCTGGTTGGGCGCGAGCCAGAGCACTTTGCCAGTGCGGCACGCGTTGCCGCAGACTTGCTGCGCGGTTTGCTGGAAAATCCTCTTCCTGGCGACACCATCCTCAATGTCAATGTCCCGGACTTGCCTTACGCGGATCTGCGTGGCTTTGAAGTCACGCGCCTGGGACGGCGGCACAAGAGCGAGATGCTCATGCCAGCGGCTGATCCGCGCGGTGAACCGGTCTATTGGATCGGGCCGTCCGGCCGGGAAGCGGATGCTGGTCCCGGCACGGACTTTGACGCCGTGCGTCGCGGCTGTGTTTCTATTACCCCCCTTGATCTCGATATGACCCGCTACAGCTTCATGGAAGATCTCTCGCAATGGCTGCGTTGTTGCGCGTCGTGAATCCTGAAGTGGGGATGATTTCGCCCCGTACTCGGGAGCGCATGGTGGCTACGTTACGCGCTGCCGGTATCGAAAACGAGCGGGTCTTGACGGCGATGGCACAGGTGCCGCGGCACCTTTTCGTTGCCGAGGCCTTGGCCAGCCGCGCCTATGAGCCGGTGTCACTGCCTATAGGCTGGGGGCAGACCATCTCCCAGCCATTGATCGTCGCGCGTATGTTGGCTGCCCTGCTGGATAGCGGAGAGCCGCAGCGCGTGTTGGAGATTGGTACAGGCTCTGCGTATCAGACGGCTTTGTTTGCGGCCTTGGGTATGGAAGTGTTTAGCATTGAGCGTGTCGAAGGTTTGCATATTGCCGCGAAGGAACTTTTACAGCGCTTGCAGATTCCAACCGTGCATCTGCGTTTGGGGGATGGTAGTTGCGGCTGGGAGGAACTTGCCCCCTTCAATGCAGTCGTTTTTACCGCGGCTGTTCCTTGCGCCCTGCCGCCGTTATTTCATCAACTGGTTCCGGGTGGGTGCTTGCTCATGCCCCAGGCCGATGTCGCTGATGAACAGCGTCTGAAACTGTATCGTTGGAATGGACAAGATGCCGAAGAGGAAGATCTCGGCGGATGTCGTTTTGTCCCGCTACTCTCTGGGACAGTCAACCAGAAGGATCACATAGGAGCCTGAGCATGAGCACCGAAGCCCTGGATCTGCAATCGGATTTGGAACTGGAAGAAGACAGTATTCAGGACAACGATGCAGCCGACCCGGTCTTCGCTGACCATGGACCAGATTGGGATGCCACCCAGTGCTATCTGCAGGAAATCGGTCATAATCCTTTACTCACCGCCGAAGAAGAAATTACGCTCGGGCGCTTGGTGCAGCGGGGTGATGCGAAAGCGCGGCAGCGCATGATCGAATGTAATTTGCGCCTTGTCGTGCGTCTCTCGCGGCGCTATATCAATCGTGGGTTGCCTCTACTCGATTTGATCGAGGAGGGCAATCTGGGCCTAATCCACGCCGTGGGTAAATTCGACCCGGAAAAGGGTTTTCGCTTTTCGACCTATGCGACTTGGTGGATTCGCCAGAACATCGAGCGTGCCTTGATGAACCAGACCCGCACCATTCGCTTGCCCATCCATGTGATGAAAGAAATCTCCTCCATTCTGCGCACTGCGCGTTGCCTCGAGCAAAAGTTGCAGCGCGATCCGACCCCCGAGGAGGTCGCTGCGGCGCTGGAGCGTCCGGTAGAGCAGGTGCGTCAGTGTCTAGACCTGGATGGGCGGGTCACTAGCCTCGACTCCGGCGGCGGACGCGACGAAGATCATGGTTTGGCTGATATCGTCCATGACCCCGAGGTGCCTGGTCCCGAAGATCGCTTTGCCGAAAGCGATCTCACGCAACGCATACACGGCTGGATTGCGTCACTGGAGGAAAAGCAGCGCTTGGTGCTGTTCTGGCGCTTTGGTTTGGATGGCAACGATGGGGCCACCCTGGAAGATGTCGGTGGCCGCCTGGGCCTGACGCGCGAGCGGGTGCGGCAGATTCAGGTAGAAAGTCTGCTATTGCTGCGTCGGCGCATCGAGGCGGAGGGGCTCGACCCCTTTAACCTTTTTGCCTAGACCTCAGGCACTAATCGGTAGTAACGCCACGGCTACTTGCCGATCTTCCGCTAACAGAATGCCATAGGTACGGCAGGCAGCGGCACTGTCCATTACCTCTAGCGCCAAGTTTGCCCGGCGTAGCTCCCGCAGTAGCGTGATGTCGAGATGTTGTGTGCGCCCAGTGCCAAGCAACAGGACTTCCGGCGGATTGGCGAGCAGTGGCTGAAAGTCGGCGACGCCGAGTAGTTCGGCCCGTGCTGGCCCCCAGGGATGCTGGAGCAGGGCGTGACTGAGCAGGATGCCGCCGCTGTAGTGCTGGCCATCGATCACAAAGCCCAGGTCATCGTAAGACTGTAGGCTATGCCGTAGCCCGCCGACCTGTCGGTGTAGTTTCATCCCTCCCTCCTCAATTGACAGCATCCATTTGCCTCTCTATTGTTCTTCGATTTTGGTAGATGCCTCAAGGGCAGGGTTCTGGTAGCCATGAATAGCGATTTCGAGCGGATTCGACGTCTCCCGCCATATGTCTTCAACATTGTCACGGACCTGAAATTGCAGGCCCGCAAGCGCGGCGAGGACATCATCGACTTCGGCATGGGTAACCCCGACCAGCCGACCCCGCAATTTATCGTCGACAAGCTCTGCGAAACTGCTCAGCGCGGCGACACCCATCGCTACAGTGTTTCGCGCGGCATCCCGCGCCTACGCAAGGCGATTTCCGGTTGGTACGAGCGTCGCTATGGCGTCTCCATCGATCCCGAATCCGAGGCCATCGTCACCATTGGCTCCAAGGAAGGGATAGCGCACCTGGCGCTGGCTACCATGGGACCAGGGGATACCGTGCTGGTACCCAGTCCTACCTACCCTATCCATCCCTACGGTTTTGTCATTGCTGGCGCCGACGTGCGCCACGTACCAATGCTCCCCGGTCTCGATTTCTTCGAAGAACTAGAAAAGGCGGTGAAGGCGGCCTGGCCCAAGCCGAAGATGCTGGTGATCAATTTTCCGCACAATCCAACAGCGGAAGTGGTGGATCTCGATTTCTTTGCGCGTATCGTCGAGTTTGCCAAGGAGCACCGCATCTGGGTGGTGCATGACCTAGCCTACGCCGACATCGTCTTTGATGGTTACCAGGCACCGAGCTTCTTGCAGGTGCCGGGGGCCAAGGATGTGGGTCTCGAGTTTTTTACCTTGTCCAAGAGCTATAACATGCCCGGCTGGCGCGTCGGTTTTGCCGCCGGCAATCCCAAGCTCATTGGTGCCCTCGCGCGCATCAAGAGTTATCTGGACTACGGTACCTTTACGCCCATTCAGGTGGCATCCATTACCGCCCTGGAAGGACCGCAGGACTGCGTGGAAGACATCCGCCAGATGTACGAGCAGCGCCGCGATGTGCTCTGCGAGGGCTTGAATGCGGCGGGTTGGGAAGTGGCGAGTCCCAAGGCCACCATGTTTGTCTGGGCGCGTATTCCAGAGCAATTGCGCAGCCTCGGCTCGCTGGAGTTCTCGAAGATGGTGCTGGATCGCGCCAAGGTGGCGGTGAGCCCCGGCATCGGCTTTGGTGAACTCGGTGATGAATATGTGCGCTTTGGTCTGGTGGAAAACGAACATCGTACCCGCCAAGCCATCCGCGGCATTAAACAGATGTTTCGTGAGGGTTGGGGATGAGTGTGGAAAACAGTCCCGTGCGTGTCGGTATCCTCGGCATGGGTACCGTTGGACAGGGTACCGTGCGGGTACTCACGCGCAACGCTGAAGAGATCACCCGCCGCGTGGGGCGGGAGCTGCGCGTGGTTCATGCCGCGGTGCGCAACCCGGAGCGTTTGCAGGGGCTGGATTTTACCGGCCAGGTCAGCGCCGATCCCTGGGCGGTAGTACGCGATCCTGATGTCGAGGTGCTGGTCGAGGTCATGGGCGGTACTGGGCTGGCACGCGAGCTGATCTTGGCGGCCATCGCCAGTGGCAAGCATGTGGTCACCGCCAACAAGGCCCTGCTTGCCGAGCACGGCAACGAGATTTTTGCCGCCGCCCAGGCGCAGGGGGTGATGGTGGCCTTCGAGGCCGCCGTGGCTGGTGCCATCCCCATCATCAAGGCCATTCGTGAGGGGTTGGCGGGTAACCGCATTCACTGGTTGGCGGGTATCATCAACGGCACCAGTAATTACATCCTCACGCAGATGTTCCGCGAGGGCTGGAGTTTTGCCGAGGCCCTGACCAAGGCCCAGGAGCTGGGCTATGCCGAGGCCGATCCGGCCCTGGACGTGGACGGTGGCGATGCCGCGCACAAGATTACCCTGATGGCCTCCATTGCCTTCGGGATTCCGGTGGATTTTGCTCATTGCCATGTGGAGGGCATTCGTGCCCTGCAGCGCGAAGATGTGGTGTACGCGGCAGAGTTGGGCTATCGCATCAAGCTCTTGGGCATTGCGCGCCGGCGCGCCGATGGCGTCGAGCTCCGGGTACACCCCACTCTTATCCCCCAGGACCATTTGCTGGCCCATGTGGAAGGCCCTTTCAATGCTGTGCTCGCCGACAGCGATGCGGCGGGACAGAGCCTCTACTATGGTCGTGGCGCGGGTGGCGACCCCACCGCCAGCGCGGTGGTGGCGGACCTGGTGGACGTGGCGCGGACCATGACCGCCGATCCCAGCAATCGCGTGCCCCACCTCGCCTTCCAGGCCGATGCCCTGAGCCCCTTGCCCTTACTGCCCATGGCGGCGGTGGAGAGCGCTTACTACCTGCGTATCCAGGCCGAGAATCGTGCCGGCGTGCTGGCGCAGGTTGCAACGATCCTGGCGGAATATCAGATTTCCATCGAGGCGCTGGTGCAGCGCGAGCGCCCCGGAGCCGCTTCGGTACCTATCGTCCTCCTCCTGCATCGCTGCCGGGAGGGCGACCTGGAGCAGGCCATTGCTCGCATCGAGGCGCTGACCGTCGTCACTGCGCCGGTGCTGCGCCTGCGCGTTGAGGCCCTGGGCGAAGGTTAATTTCTACAAAGGATCTGCGACATGACCCGTTACACTGGCATTATCGATCGTTACCGTGCTTTCCTGCCCCTAAACCCGGAAACCGAAGCAGTTTCCTTGGGTGAGGGCAATACGCCTCTCATCGAATGTATCAACCTGCCGCGCCAGCTTGGCATCGATATTCGCCTCTTTGTGAAGTTTGAGGGCTTGAATCCGACCGGCTCGTTTAAGGACCGCGGCATGACCATGGCGGTCACCAAAGCGAAGGAAGACGGCAGCGAGATGGTGATCTGCGCCTCTACGGGCAATACCTCGGCGGCGGCGGCGGCCTACGCTGCTCGGGCGGGGATGCGCGCCTTCGTCGTTATCCCTGAGGGCAAGATCGCCTTGGGCAAGCTCTCCCAGGCGATGATGCATGGTGCCTTGGTGCTGCAGATTCGTGGTAATTTTGATGCCGGGATGCAGATTGTGCAGGATGTGGCGGCCAATGCCCCCATTACCCTGGTGAACTCGGTCAACCCCTATCGCTTGCAGGGACAGAAGACGGCGGCCTTCGAGATCATCGAGGCGCTGGGTGAGGCGCCGGACTACCACGCCCTGCCCGTTGGGAACGCTGGCAACATCACTGCCCACTGGATGGGCTACTGCGAGGCGACCGACCCGCGTTGTGACGCCAATGATGTGCTCACTGGTGCCTGTAAGTTTTGCGCTGGCCAGTGTCCCTACGGTCATGGCAAGCCCGGCAAGCGCCCCAAGATGCTGGGTTTTCAGGCGGCGGGCAGTGCGCCCTTCATTGCTGGCGATTTTGTGCGCGACCCCGAGACCATCGCCACTGCCATCCGCATCGGCCGCCCGATGTCCTGGGAGCAGGCGCATCAGGTAGAAAAAGAGAGTGGTGGTTGGTTTGCTGGATACAGCGACGAAGAGATCCTTGAGGCGCAGCGCTGGTTGGCACAGCACGAAGGCATTTTTTGCGAACCGGCCTCGGCGACTTCCGCGGCGGGCGTGGTGGCGGCTGCCCGCGCCGGTAAAATTGAGGCTGGGGCGACGGTGGTTTGTACCCTGACCGGACATGGTCTGAAAGACCCGGACACTGCCATTGCCCAGGGCGGCACGGTAGTCACGGTGGATGCCAATCTGGAGGCGGTGCAGCGCGCCATCCTGGAGCGCTGATGCCACGATTAGGGCTCTGGCTGCGGGGATTGCACGTAGTACCCCAAGAAGACTTGGGTACGCTGCTGCCTAAGCTCTGGGGCCAGGGGAGTGCAGAGCGCCTGCCGGCAGAATCCTCACTGGAAGCTGCCGGTCGCTTGCTGGGTTTTCCTGCAGCTTTGCCTGCTGCTGCCCTGCTCGCCTGGCAAGATGGGATAGACTGCGCTGGAGATTGGGTGCTGGCCCTGGAGCCGGTGGCCATTGGCGGGCAGGCGGGGCGGGCGGTCTTGCAACCCGTCGCTTGCTTGGCTGATACAGAAGACGCCGCCCTGCTGGCCGCAGCCAAGGCGCATTTTACGGGTACCCCCTGGCAATTGCAGCGCGGCCAGCGGCGCTGGTATCTGCACGCGGCATCCCCACTCGATCTGCACACCCCTGATCCCGATACGGTTTGGGGCCATGAACCGCTGGTGAGCCAGATCCGGGGCAGTGATGCCCGTGCCTTCCACGCCTTCCTCAACGAATTGCAGATGCTTCTCGCCGCGCATTCCGTCAACGAAAAGCGCAGCGCGCAAGGGCTAGACCCCTGGTGTTATTTCTGGCCCTGGGGAGAGGGCAGCTTGCCATACGAGCGCCCGCATACATCCTGGACGCATCTCGCGGCCCAGCAAGAGGAGTTGCTGACGGCGGGGCGCTGGCTGGGACTTGCGGACTGGGAACCCGGAACGAATTCTTGGCCAGAAGCGCTACTGTGGGTATGGCCAGAAGATTGGCTCTTTCCGGAAACGGCGCAGCGTTTCGCGCAGGAGAAGAGTGCGCTAAGCGATTTCCGCAAACGCGGGGGAACGCTTGATATGTACACCGGCCTGCTTGCCCAGGCGGCCGGCATAGAACATGTGCTTTTGTCGCCAAGAAGCCGCTGGGCCTTTTGGCGCGGTCGCCGACGTCCGGGATCGGCGACGCAATCGGGGAGCTGGTAGCCATGCAGCGATCGGAAATTTGCACGCGCCGTGTTGCCCATGAAGTGGAAAATGCGGCTCTGGAGCTGGGCTATAGCCACTTGCAGGCACGCCTCATTGCCGGCCGTTTGGGGGCGGAACATGCCGGGCAACTCACGCATCTCCTGCGCGCCGGAGTGGCGCAGATCAATCCCCCTGACCTGCTCCCGGATATTGATCTCGCCGTGCAGGCTACCGTAGGTGCCTTGCGGCGGCAGGAGCCGATTCTGCTGATTTCTGACTTTGATGCGGATGGTGCCTCGGCCCACGCGGTCTTGAAGATTGCCTTTCGCGACCACTTTGGTGTGCCTGAAGAGCGTATCCATAGTTATATCGGCCATCGCCTGCGCGATGGCTATGGTGTTTCGGAGAACCTTACCGACCGCATTCTCACCAATGCGCCGCGCCCGGCACTGGTCATTACCGCCGATCAGGGCAGTACCGATCACGCACGCATTGCCCGCCTGCGTGATGCCAACTTTACCGTCATTGTCACCGACCATCACGGGGTTCCCGAGGTTGGGCCGCCGCCAGCCGCCGTGGCCTGTGTGAACCCGGTACGTCGCGATAGCCGTTTCCCTGATCCCTTCATTGCCGGGGTGCACGTTGCTTGGCTCTATTGCTGTGCGGTGCGGCAGGGGATGCAAAGGGCGGGGCTGCTCGCGACGGATGCACCGAAGCTCGGGCATCTGCTGGATCTGGTCGCCTTGGGTACGGTGGCGGATTGCGTGGACTTGGCGCGCTCGCCCAACAATCGCGCCATCGTCGCCCGTGGACTACGCCTGATGAATGGCCCGCGCCGGCGGCCGGTATGGACGGCGTTGATGGCCCTGGCCCGTGGCGGCGCGCAGATCGATGCTGCGACCTTGGCTTTTCGTTTTGCCCCTCTGATCAATGCCCGTGGGCGACTGGACTCCGCCGAAGACAGCGTGCGCCTGTTTTTGAGCGAGACCCTGCCTGAGGCCGAAACTCTGGCTGCCGTGCTGCAAGAAGACAACGAAGCGCGTAAGAGCGTGCAGGCGCAGATGCTGCGCGGCGCCCAGGCGCAAGTGCAGGAACAGCTACGAGCTGGCCGCGCGGCGCTGTGCATTTTTGACCCCGAAGGTCATGCCGGGGTACAGGGGATTTGTGCCTCCAAGCTGGTCGAAGCCACGGGTCGCCCGGTGGCCTTCTTTTCGCCCAAAGACGATCCAGAATTCGTCAGTGCTTCCCTGCGCACGGTCGGCAGCTTCCATGTGCGGGATGCGCTGGCGGCGATCGCCGTGGATCATCCCGAAGACTTCGTTGCCTGGGGTGGCCACGCTGGGGCTGGTGGTGTGACTCTGCGCCGCAGCGCCCTGGAGAGGTTTTCTGTCGCCTGGGCAGAGCTGGCTATGGCGCATTTTGCCAGCGAGCGCCTTGGCCCCCGGATCTGGACTGATGGTGTTCTCACGTCCTTGCCAAGCCTCGAACTGCTGGCAGAGATTGCTGAGTTGGAGCCCTTCGGGCGCCAGTGGGAGGCGCCGCTTTTTGTTGGCGAGGGCGAGGTGACCAGTCTGCGCCCGGTGGGCGATGGCCGCCACCTGAAGCTTGCCTTGCGCATGCCCGGTGCGGACTTTGACGCCATTTGGTTTTTTGCCAGCGAGGATGGCGTGAGTCCCATCCAGACGGGCCAGTCGATCCGTTTTGCCTATGCCCTGGAGCGCAATGACTGGCGCGGCGAATCGCGTTTGCAACTCCAGATCCGCCATGCGGAGCCTTGTGCTACGTAACGCCAAGTTCAGGCAAAGGCACTGATCCGGCGCAGGCGCAGGCTGTTGCCGAGCACAAAGATGGAAGAAAAACCCATGGCCACGCCGGCGAGCATGGGGTTGAGTTGGGCGCCCCAAGGTAGGAAGATGCCAGCAGCCAGGGGAATCAAGAGAATGTTGTAGAAAAAGGCCCAGAAGAGATTGCCGCGAATGCGCCCAAGGGTCTGACGCGCGGCTTGGACTGCGGTGACCAGGGTGCCAAGATGCGGATGGCTGAGGGTGACATCGGCGGCTTCCATGGCGATCTCCGTGCCGCTCGCCAGGGCAATGCCCACATCCGCCTGGGCGAGAGCCGGGGCATCATTGATACCATCTCCCACAAAAGCTACGCGCCGCCCCTGCGTCTGCAGGTTTTTGGCTACCTTGGCCTTGTCCTGGGGTAATACCCGCGCATGGACTTCTTCGATGCCGAGCTGCTGGGCTACCTGTTGGGCAGTAGCCTCGCTGTCTCCCGTTACCAGGGCGAGGCGCAGCCCCATCTTGCGCAGTGCCGCACAAACCTGCGCGGATTCCGGGCGCAGGGCATCGGCTACCGCCAACCAGCCGAGATATTGGCTGTCGCGGGCGACAAAAACGACGCTGGCACCGGACCCTTCCTGTGCGTGCAACGCATCGTCAGCGGGTATTTCCACGGCGTGCTGGGCAAGAAATTCCCGTGTACCCACGCGCACCCAGTTGTCGGCGATGCGGCCTTCCACGCCTTGCCCGAGCAGCGCGCGAAAGTCTTCCACGGAATCCAGTGCATCGGGGGCGGCCTTGCCGATGGCGCGGGCGATGGGATGTTCGGAATCGCGCTCAACGGCGGCGGCCAGAGCCAGAGTCTCTGCGGCACCGCCCTGGGCGACCAGTTCGGGATGTCCGCGGGTGACGGTGCCCGTTTTGTCGAAGAGTATGGTGTCGACCTGCGCTAGCATCTCCAGGGCGCTACCCTTGCGAAAGAGCACTCCCAGCTCGGCGGCGCGGCCGGTGCCTACCATGATCGCGGCGGGCGTGGCGAGGCCCATGGCACAGGGGCAGGCGACGACCAGTACCGCTACCGCTGTTGCCAGCGCCAGACTGATGTTGCCGGAGTACAGCGACCAGAAGAGAAAAGCGAGCAAGGCAATGGCAAGAACCAGCGGTGAGAAGATACGGATGACGCGGTCGGCGAGGCCCTGAATCGGCAGCTTGCCGGTTTGCGCAGATTCCACCATGGCGATGATTTGTGCTAGCACGGAATCCTTGCCCAAGCGGGTAACCGCAATCGTCAAGCGCCCATCCTGGCAGTAGGTGCCGCCAACCACGTCCGCGCCCATGGAGCGCCGCTGCGGAATGGGTTCACCGCTCAACATCGACTCATCAACGTGGGCGCTGCCTTCGAGCACCCGGCCATCGGCAGGGATGCGTTCGCCGGGACGCACCAGGATCTGATCGTCCAAACGCAATTGCGCAATCGGGACCTCCTCTTCCTTGCCCTGGGCATCAATACGCCGCGCCGTTTTCGCTTGCAACTGCAAGAGCGCACGAATGGCCGCCGAGCTGCGCCCCTTGGCGACTTCTTCCAGATACTTGCCGAGCAATACCGCGGCAATTACCACCGCGGCAGAGTCGAAGTAGAGATGCCGGGCGCTGGCCGGAAACACAAAGGGCACGAAGAGCACCAGACTGCTATACAACCAGGCGGCGCCGGTACCGGTGGCGACCAACGAATTCATGTCGGGGGACAGATGTCGGTAGGCGATCCAGCCGGGGCGGAAGAATCGGCGTCCGGGCCAGAAGAGCACGATACTAGCCAGGGCAAATTGCACGCCATCCCAGAATTCGGGTAGTGGCGCATGTTTCTGAAGCCAGGTCGCAAAGCTTGGGGAAAAGGCGGAACCCATGGCCAGGATAAGGACGATAATGGCCAGCCCAATAGCCAGCGCGACATCACGACGCATGGCGCGCAGCCCAGCGGCTTTGCGACTTTCTGCATTGCCCGCTTGGTTGCCCGCCAGATTTTCGGCACCGTAGCCCGCCGCCTGGATGGCCACGATCATTTCGTCAACGGAAATGCTGGCAGGCAGGTAGCGGACATCGGCGCGCTCCGTTGCCAGATTGACGCTGGCCTCCAGTACCCCCGGCAGACGACGCAGGGTGCGCTCCACCCGGCTGCTACAAGAGGCACAGGTCATCCCCTGCACCGCAAGCTGCGCATCGGCAGTCACTGCGCCGTAGCCGGACTTGCTGATCGCGGCCACAAGGGCGGCGGCATCAGATTGCGCGGGGTCGAAGTGGATTTCTGCCGTCTCTGTAGCCAGATTGACGCTTGCCTCTACCCCCGCCACCTTGTTCAAGGCACGTTCGACGCGGCTGCTGCAAGAGGCGCAGGTCATCCCTGTCACCCCCACCCGCAGCTTTTGCGTGCTTGGGGTGCGGGCGATCTGGGTACGGATAAGCTCTTGCTTCGCTGTGCTGTTCATGGGGACAGTGTAAACCTTGCACTTGCTCATAAGGTCAAGCGGAAATCTTTCGCCCGTAGAGCTGGCTTAGTTTCCCGGCTTTCAAAGCAAAATGTGGACTAGAGGGCGACGTTGCTGCGGGATTTGCTTGGTGACGACTCCGGAATTCGCAGACCCGGAGTCGTCAGTAGCTACGTCAGACCGCGAGATCGAAACGATCGGCGTGCATAACCTTCGCCCAGGCACGCGCGAAGTCTTCGACGAACTTCTGATGGGCATCGTCCTGACCATAGACCTCGGCGATAGCGCGTAACTGTGAGTTGGAACCGCAAACGAGATCCACCCGCGTGGCCGTCCATTTCTCCGCGCCGCTGGCGCGATCGCAAACGGCAAAGATCTGTTCACCCTCCTTGGCCTTCCACACATACTTCATGTCTAAGAGGTTTCGGAAGTAGTCTGTGCTGAGAACCCCAGGTCGATGGGTAAAGACGCCATGGCGACTGCCCTGGTAGTTGGCATCGAGCATGCGCATGCCCCCCAGGAGCACCACCAGTTCCGGTGCGCTCAGGCGTAGCAACTGCGCCTTGTCGACCAGAAAGTCCTCGGCGGGAATGGAAGATTCCGCACGCAGATAGTTGCGAAAACCATCAGCAAAGGGTTCGAGCACGGCAAAGGCCGCGACATCGGTCTGCTCGGCACTGGCATCCACCCGCCCCGGAGTAAACGCCACTGTGACCGGATACCCTGCCGCTTTTGCCGCCTCTTCCACCGCCGCATTTCCCGCAATGACGATCAGATCGGCGAGCGAGACCCTCTTGCCACCCGTAGCACCGACATTGAACTCCTGCTGAATGCCTTCGAGCTTGCCCAACACTCGTGCCAGTTGCTCGGGCTCGTTGACCGCCCAGTCCTTCTGTGGGGCAAGACGGATGCGTGCGCCGTTGACACCACCGCGCTTGTCGCTACCGCGGAAGCTGGAGGCCGCCGACCACGCGGTGTAGATCAGAGCGCGCGCCGGTAGGCCACTGGAGAGCACCTTTTCTTTCAGCTTCGCGACGTCCTGCGCATCAACCAGCAAATGATTCAGGGCCGGCAAGGGGTCCTGCCAGAGCAACTCTTCGGCGGGTATGTCGGGCCCCAGGTAGCGGGATTTTGGTCCCATATCGCGATGTGTCAGTTTGAACCAGGCACGCGCGAAGGCATCGGCGAACTCTTCCGGGTTTTTACGGAAATGCTGGCAGATCTTGACGTACTCTGGGTCATAGCGCATCGCCATGTCGGCATCGGTCATGATGATCGGCACCTTTTTGCTGGCATCGGTTGCCGCTGGTGCCATATTGCTGTCGGTGTGCTGCTTGGGGGTCCACTGCGAAGCGCCAGCGGGGCTCTTGACGTTCTCCCATTCGTTGTCGAAGAGCACCGTGAAATAGCTCATGTCCCAGGTGGTGGGTGTTGGCGTCCAGGAACCTTCCAGGCCGCTGCCAATCTGGTCACCGCCCTTGCCGCTGGCAAAACTGCTAATCCAACCCAGGCCCTGATTCTCTAGGGCGCTGCCTTCCGGGGCGGGGCCAACCTTGCTCGCGTCGCCAGCACCGTGGCATTTACCAAAGGTGTGTCCGCCGGCGGTCAGAGCCACGGTTTCGTAGTCGTTCATCGCCATGCGCGCAAAGGTCTCGCGTACCTCCCGAGCGGACGCCATGGGGTCAGGTTTGCCGCCCGGTCCTTCGGGATTGACATAGATCAGACCCATCTGCACGGCAGCCAGGGGGTTGTCGATATTGGACGCGGCGTCATGGCGCTGATCTCCGAGCCAAGTTCCCTCTGGGCCCCAGTAGACCGACTCGTCGGGTTCGTAGACATCCTCGCGCCCACCGGCGAAGCCAAAAGTCTTTAGCCCCATAGACTCCAGGGCACAGGTTCCCGCCAGGACAATGAGGTCTCCCCAAGACAGGCGGTTACCGTACTTTTGCTTGATTGGCCAGAGCAGGCGCCGGGCCTTGTCGAGGCCAACGTTATCCGGCCAGCTATTGATGGGAGAAAAGCGCTGCTGGCCCATCCCCGCACCGCCACGGCCATCGCCAGTGCGATAGGTTCCGGCGGCATGCCAGGCCATACGGATAAAGAGCGGACCGTAATGGCCATAGTCCGCCGGCCACCAGTCCTGCGAGTCGCGCATGAGGGCGAAGAGATCCGCCTTCACGGCGGCCAGGTCCAGCTTGTTGAATTCCTGGCGATAGTGAAAATTACCGCCCATAGGGCTGGTCACTGGGCTGAACTGGTGCAAGATCTTTAGGTTCAGCTGATTAGGCCACCACTCACGGTTACTCTTTTGCTGATTGGCTGTAGGGTTGGGATGGAACGGACATTCTCCAGACATGGCACTCTCCTTTTGCTCGTGGTTTGTCCTGCGTGGCCAATATATAATCCATACTTGGACAGAGTCAAATTAACAAATGCTTATGGTTCTCAGCATTTCGGCAGAGAATGCTTTGTCTTTCTATACTCAGAAGCGTGGCAGTACAGTGGAGAATGCACATGGGAAAAAGTTCGCAGGTAAATCTGCCCAAACCCCCGGCGGGTGGTTGGGGTTCGGTGGAAGGCATCGTACACATCTATGGGGAAAGCTGGGCTACGCCGGCTGCCTTAGAGACCCTGGCAAGGCTGAATAAGCCCGGTGGTAGCATGTGTACCTCCTGCGCCTGGCCGAAGCCGGTCAACTATCACCCTTTCGAATTCTGCGAAAACGGCGCCAAGGCGATCTTGTGGGACACCACTTCGGCGCGTTGCACGCCCCGATTCTGGGACAAGCACACGCTTGCAGAACTACGCAACTGGACGGACCACGAATTGGAAAAGACCGGACGTCTTACCGCGCCGCTGCGCTACGATGCCGAGCAGGATCGCTATGTGGAGGTCAGTTGGGGCGAGGCCTTTGCCGCAATCGGCCAGGCCCTGCGCCGCCTGCCGCGCGAACAGGTGGTGTTTTATGCGTCTGGGCATGCTGGTCTGGAGGCCTCTTATCTGTATGCCCTGCTGGCCCGCGTTTACGGTAACAACAACCTGCCGCAAAGTTCGAATATGTGTCACGAGACCACCAGTGTTGGTCTCAAGCGGGTGATCGGCTCGCCCGTAGGCACGGTAATCTGGGAAGATCTGGCCGAGGCCGATTGTTTCTTTTTCTTCGGCCAGAATCCCGGAGTCAATTCACCGCGTTTTCTGCATCCCCTCAAAGACGCGAAAAAGCGCGGCGCCAAGGTCATCACCTTCAACCCGGTGCGTGAGCAAGGCTTGGTGGCCTTTGTCGACCCGAGCAGTGTGTCGGACATGCTTACCGGTCACGAAACGCAGATCTCCGATCAATATCATCAACTGCGCGCCGGTTCGGACATTGCCGCCCTCACTGGCTTGTGCAAAGCGGTACTCGAGGCGGACGAGGCCAATGGTGGAATGGTCATCGACCATGCCTTTCTGGCGGAGCACACCCACGACGCTGCGGCATTTCTGGATTTTCTGCGGACGACATCCTGGTCTGCTATCTGTGCGGAAACGGGGTTGACGGAAGACGCCCTGCGTGCAGCGGCAGCAGTATACATCGCCGCCAAACGGGTGATTGGCGTCTACGGTATGGGGCTGACGCAGCAGGTGCATGGCTCGGTGAATGTGGGCATGTTGGTCAACTTCCTCCTGCTGCGCGGCAACATTGGCCGCCCCGGCGCGGGCTGCTGTCCGGTGCGCGGGCATTCCAACGTACAGGGGCAACGTACGGTGGGTATCGCGGAAAAGGCAGCACTCATACCGATGGATAAGTTGCGCGAGCTCTTCGACTTCGAGCCGCCGCAGAAAGACGGCATGCATATTGTGGATGTTGGCGAAGCGTTGCTACGCGGTGAGGTGGCTGCCAGCATCAGCTTGGGTGGTAACCTGCTGCGTGCCATGCCCGATATTGCCCGTTTGCAGGAGGTCTGGCCGGAGCAGGAGCTGACGGTGACCGTTTCCACCAAGCTGAATCGCAGCCATCTATATCCGGGAAAAGAGTCTTACATCCTCCCTTGCCTGTCGCGGGTGGAGATTGATGAGCAAAAAACGGGTAATCAAATGGTTACCATTGAGGACAGTTTTTCCATGATTCATCCCTCGGTGGGGCACCGCGAGCCAGCCTCGCCTAAGCTACTTTCGGAGTTGGCCATTGTCGCGGGTATCGCTAAGGCAACTTTGGAGCCCAATGCCAAGCTGCGCTGGGAAGACTGGCAGGATGACTATGGTCGAGTGCGCGATCTTATCGCCGCCACCTACCCGGAAGACTTCCACGACTTCAACGCCCGCATCCAAAAGCCTGGCGGTTTCTGGCGGGTGAATGCGGCGCGCGAGCGTATTTGGAAAACGCCGAGCGGCAAGGCGGAATTTACCGTACCCGAGCGGCTCAACGCGCTAGACTTTGATGATGCGCCAGGGCGTTATCGCCTCATCACCTTGCGCTCCAACGACCAGTTCAATACCACGGTTTATGGCTACTCCGATCGCTTCCGCGGTATCGAGGGCACCCGCGATGTCCTCCTCATGCACGCCGAGGACATCGCCGATGCGGGTCTTCGGGCAGGGCAAAAGGTCTCGTTGCTGGGGGATGCCGCAGATGGCATCGAACGCCGGGTCGATGGCTTGGAACTAGTCGCCTACGAGATCCCGCGCGGAACGGTGGCCGGCTATTACCCGGAGCTCAATCCGCTAATCCCTATCAGCGAGCACGACAAGCTCTCGAAGACCCCTGCCTCCAAGGGCATTGCGGTGCGTTTGGCGCACTAGCTATGTTTGTCGATTATTTTCCCGGACGTTACGCCTGTGGGAGTTTGTCTGTTTAGAGTAGTCCCTATGCTAACGACAATCCCGCTGATGCTGCCGGCAGTAAGCGCGGCCTCCGAACATTTCTTTGTGGTTGAAGCAGTGATTTATTCGCCCGAAAAATCCCACAGTTTGCTACATGCCGCAGCTTTTTGGGCAAAGACGAGCAGGCTTTCAACAGATGGTTGCAAACTCGCCGTTACCGATCAAAAGATCGCCTGCTGTGCCAGCGAAATTAGAGGGTGTCCAGATCTGGTGACGTAAATTCGGATGGAAGAAGAGCGCAAAAAATCCGCACGACAGGGGAGAGTAGCGACATTATCTGGCCCGTGATGATCATCGGCACCAAAAAATTGATGCCGACGCTATTGGTAGATTACCTGACCTATAAAGCCTCAAAATAAATTACGGACGTCACGTCTAGGACTATTTATCCTAACCTATTTTGTGCAAATCTTCTTCTGTGCGTTTGGCAAACGAAGGGTCGCTCTCCGCCCTTTTTAGAAGCGTTTCATATCGCACCGGAGTTAAATGGTGTTGAGCAAGAACCGCAGTGATTTGTTTGTCATAACTTTGTAACTTCTGATGCTTTTCTGTCGCATTCAATTTGTTGTTCGCGATTACCTGATGGGCTTTCATATCAATTGGTTGAATTTGCTTGAT
>NZ_JBFRXP010000022.1:0-37095 GCF_041146875.1 Acidithiobacillus sp. IBUN Pt1247-S3
CGCCCGGCTACCCCTTGCTGTGTCGTGTTCTCACTCATCTCCGTCACCTCTTAGTCGTTGTCGCCGTGGTTTTCCAACCAGTCTTCATAGTCTTCGCGCTTCTCATCAATGAAGTCTTCGATCACGTCGAAGAGATTTTCATCCATAGTCTCGAGAGACTTGAGCACGCCGGTCATTTCCCAAATGGTGTACATTTCCACCGAGGTCTTCAGCGAAACTTCCCAAGCGGTTTCGACGGTCTGCAAGGTGCGAACAGGAATCGCCTTACGCAACACGCGCAGATCACCTTCCACCTTCTGAATATTTGGACCCCAATCAGGGAAGTGGTCGGGCTGGATCATATCCGGGGACAACTGGTTGCCGGTGGTGATGAGTTTGAGCATTACGCGCCCGAAAGGCCGCAATACGTCTTTGGCGGACTGCATACCATGGCGAATCGAAACCTCGCGCATGATCATCACCAAACCACCCGGGGAATTCTTGAAGGGACAGCGTGCAGCACAGGTCATGCACTGCGCGCAGGCCCAAATCTTTTCCTGCATGGCGTCGTAGATCTGCTCCACGTTTTCCGTCCACAAGAGCTGGACGATTTCCCGCGGACTGTAATCGTAAAACTGTGCCGACGGACAGGTGGCGGTGCAGATACCGCAGTTAAGACAACCATTGAGTTCGTGATCGTAACGGAAATCCGCCCGAATCTCGTCGAACATCTCTTTCATTTCAGCGTAAGTCGCCATTTACTTGCTCCTCACTAGCAGTAGTAAGTCGATATCTGTCTGACCGCCACACCCCTGATCCGTTCCGATCAGATAAACAAGGTGATGTCGGACTCGCCCGCAAATTCAAAGAAGGCGGCCGCGCCACCCAGTTCGATGCCGTCGATAAAATCGGCGGTGTCGAATTCGAAAAGATCCACCGTCATTTGGCAGGCAACCATACGCACCTCGGCCTCAACGCACAGCTCGCGAAGCTCTTCCAAGCTTGCCACACCCTTCGCCTTCATCTTGCTTTTCATCATAGAGGTCGCCATCCCTTCCATTCCGGGCAGGACCATCATCAAGGTAGGCATGGGCACAGGCATCGGCATTGCAGGGTTGCCAAGCGGACTGACACGCAGGTGTCCCAAATCCTTTTTGAGCAGCTGCAAGCCATAAAAGGTGAAGAAGATTTCCACGCTATAGCCAAGCGCAGCGGCAGTGGAGGCGAGAATAAAGGGCGGATAGCCCCAATCTAGCGTACCTTTAGTGGCGACAATCGCCAGTTTCTTTTCATCCATAACTCACTCCTCGAAGCGCCAGAGCACATACCCCTGGCGCTGTAGGCTTATCAGGCCTTTTGAATGAAGAACACGAACTCGCCACCAGCCTCAGCATGGTCGAGCAGAGGGTTCTTGGTCTGCTTGGAGAACGCCTCGAAATCTTTGACTGCGCCGGGATCCGTGGCGACGATCTTCAGGACTTGTCCCGCATTCATTTCTCCCAGGGCCTTCTTGGTGCGCAGGATGGGAAGTGGGCAGTTCAGTCCACGGGCATCCAGCAGTTTGTCTTCTTGTACCATTGCAACCTCCACTCTCAAGTCAAACAGCAGCTAACGAATGTATCAGGATTTGCCCGTCAAGCAAGGCAAAGATTTTGATTTGTTGATTAGTTCCGCATATTTCAGCATATTCTTATACGCCAAACTAGACAATCGGGAAAGACCGGTTGGCCCAGCCCGAAATACCACCACGCAGGTTGAATACCTCACCAAAGCCCTGTGCGGCAGCAAATGCGCAGGCCTGCGAGGAACGTCCACCACTCAAACAATAGAAGACCACCGGGCTACCCTTATCGATCTCCGCCATGCTCATGGGTAGCAAATGCAAGGGAATGTGTTTGGCGCCGCCGATCATGCCGCGCGCGACCTCGGCAGGCGAGCGTACATCAATGAGGGTAAAAGCTTGCCCCTGCTCCTGCATTTCCTTTAATTGTTCGGCCGTAACTTCTTTGAAACCGTACATAATTCTCAGTCCACCCCATTGATCATATCCGCTTATGGTAGCATTCCTGCGGGGTAAAATTCTAATCTCAATCAGCCCCCAAGGCGCATCATAAATATTTTTGAAGAGCGATCGCGGTCTTGGGTGAAGACGTGGCGTTCTGGCTTATCTCGCCAGATGCCTTGTGCGATCGCTTCGCCCAGTTCCGCCACACTGGCACCTGCGCGGAGCAGTGGACGCAACTCCATGCCCGCCTCTTGGCCCAGGCAAAATACGACACGCCCGGTTGCTGTCAGGCGCACGCGGTTACAGGTGGCGCAGAAATTGTCGCTGATCGGCGTGATGAAGCCGATCCTTCCACGCCCTCCGGGCAGTGTGTAGCGCCGCGCCGGGCCTTGGTCGCGGCTACTGGCGAGGGGAAGCAGCGGGCCGAAGCTTGCCTCAATCTCCGCACGTGCGTCCGCGGCAGAGAAATAATCCTGGTCCTGACTGGAACTGCCAGCACTGCCAAGGGGCATGGTTTCGATAAAACGAATCTCTAGCTCCCGCGTAACTGCGTATTCTACCAGTTTAGCCAATTCGTCGCCGTTGACACCACGCAGCAGAACGACATTTAGCTTGATACGTGGTACGTTAGCTTCACGGGCAGCGTCGATACCCCGCAATACACGCGCTACATCGCCACCCCGCGTTACCTGCTGAAATTTTTCTGGATTGAGGGTATCCAGACTAATGTTGAGACTATTGAGTCCCGCCCGAGCCAGAGGTTCTGCCAAGCGGGCGAGCAGATAGCCATTGGTGCTGAGGCTGATTTTGCCGATACCAAGCTCTCGCGCGTACTCTACGTGCCGCAGTAGCTGCGGGTGGATAAGGGGTTCTCCCCCGGTAAAGCGCAGATGCTGCAGGCCTAGAGAATAAAAACAGCGCAGCACGAAATGTATCTCTTCTGGGCGAAGATGTTCTTCGCGCTCGAAATACGGGGTACCGGCCGCAGGGCTACAATACTGACAACGAAAATTACAATGCTCGGTCAGGGACAGCCGCAGATAGGTGATCCTTCTACCGAACTGATCCTTGAGCTCTGCCGAGCCGGGCATGCTAGTTAGCTGCCCAGCCGGGACTGCACAAGAGCGCTCAGCAGCGCTGGCGGCCATGATACAGGTTCACCACGTGCTGCGCTTCGACAAAGAACAGCCAGCGTTCAACACCAATACCAAAGACTATAGAAATGGCGGCAATCACGGCGGCCACTGCGGATTGATCGGCAAAGGCGAAGGCCAGCGCGATGATCGGCACGATGACCGCGAATATGTACATCATTACCTTGATAGCCCGCGCCTTGTCCCGCGCCAGCGTATGCCCGAACTCCTCGGTCAGGAAGGTACCAAAGGTATGTCCTTGATCCAGTATACGTACTGTGAAGCGGTTGAAGCCGGTCGCGGTACGAATGGTCGGACCAGAAGGGCGCGCGATCCAGAAGTAGTAAATGGCCTTCATCACCGCCACGGCCGCGATCAGCGCGATGGCGATACCAATGAAGACTCCTGCGCTTTCCTCAGTGACGACACGAATGGCTGCAAGCAAGGTCGCACCAATCGCGAGGCCCATTGCGTAAAAGTTGGCCGGGACGAGGGCAGTATTCCACTGACGAATCGTGCGCAGCACCGCGTAAATCATGCCCTGACAGAAAATCGTGGCAAGGCCGAGCAAGCCCGCAATACTCGCCAGAACGAGCCCCACCGCGCTTTCCGGCGCACCGGTCACAAAGGTCCAGACCAGGTAGGCAAAGGCAAAGGGATAATAGAGCACCGCAAACACGCCCTCACGTGCCAGCCAGGACGTGCGCCAGCGGGTAAAGGCGCGCCAGGCGTTTTTTGGGTTCGCCAAATGCGCGGTCGAAGACAGCATGCCAATGGTGACGAGGATCAAGGACAAAATGACCGCAACCAATGTCTGAATTGGATTCAGACCACCATCAATGTGCAGATCGTTGATGATGGCGACCAGCGCCATCAAACCAAAACCGCCCCCGGAAAACAGGGTAAGAAAAATAACTGCCAGTGCCGGATGCATAGCTTCTCCTTAGCGCTCCACCACGCGATTGACCCACTCCTTCACCTTTGCGCCAGCCTTCTTCAGGCCTTCCGTAGGGATAGGGGCATGCACCCGCGGCGGCAGATAATGGTTGCTTGGGTCATAGTTCAATTCGGGCATGAGCTGGTAACCACCACGCTCACGCACCGCCCGGCTAACCGGACTTTCGGGGTCGTCAAAGTCACCAAACATGCGTGCGTGAGCCGGACAGGTCAGCACGCAAGCCGGTTGGCGCTCTTCTTCGGGGATTTCCATGTCGTAGATACGATCGATGCAGAGGGTACATTTTTTCATCGTACCGGACACCCGATCCAGCTCACGGGCACCATAGGGGCAGGCCCAGGAACAATAGTTGCAACCCATGCACTTACTCTGGTCGACGAGAACAATGCCATCTTCTGGACGCTTGTGACTGGCACCCGTTGGGCAGACGGTGACGCACTCCGCATTTTCACAGTGCATACAGGACATGGGAAAGTTGACTGTCTTATTGTACGGGTATTCCCCAATTTCGTAGTGACGAATGCGATTGAACCACACCCCGGATGGCTTGGCGCCGTAGGGGTTATAATCCGTTAGCGGCGCTGTAGTGCCGCTGGTGTTCCACTCTTTACACGCGACTGCACAGGCATGACAACCAACGCAGGTGTCGAGATCGATGACTAATCCAAGTCTCATGACGCGCTCCTTGCCTACTCAGGACTTGAGATTGACGGGGTTGTGGGTGTGATAACGCAGCACGTCTGGTGCTGGGGTATCGCCAGGCAGCGGCTTCATGGTCGGGAAGGTGGGCCAGGTGCCCTCCTCGCCCGCTGCCGCCGGATAGATTTTCACCATCAGGTCATACCAGGCCGCTTGCCCGGTGATTGGGTCGGAGTTGGTCAAGCGTCGCTCCCCCTGCTTGGGTGGCAACAGCTCCGAAATCAGATGATTCATGAGGAAACCACGGGTGGCCTCGGCGGCGTCGGGCTTCAAGCCCCAGGCACCAGACTGTTTGCCGATGGCATTCCAAGTCCAAACGGTGTCTTCTTGGCAACCCTCAATGAGCTTCACCTGCACGCGGATCTTGCCATTGTGGCTTTCGACCCAGACCCAGCCCTTGTCCTTGATACCCATCTGTTCGCCACGCTGGCGATTCATGTACAGATAATTCTGCGCGATGATCTGCCGTAACCAAGCATTCTGACTATCCCAGGAGTGATACATCATCATCGGCCGCTGATTGACGGCAAAGAAAGGATATTCCTTTTTATCGATGCGCTGCTGCTCCAGAGGCTCGTAAAAGTCTGGCAGGGGATCAAAGTAGGTCGCCAAACGCTCGCGATCGACAGGGTCTTTGGGCATCGGACCATCGTAGAGACCCTGCCCGGCCAAACGGAAGCGTTGAAAGGTCTCGGAATACAATTCGATAACGATGGGATCTGCCGTGGGGTTGAAACCAACCCGTTGCGCCAGTTCCAGATACTCCTTATTCGCAAAACGATAGAAGCGCTGCGACTTGGGCAGGTGGTACTGGAAGAAGCCCTGATTTTCGATGTAGCGATCCCATTGATTGGGATTCGGCTCACCGCGCAGATGTGATTCCCCGTCCTTGCCGCGCCAGCCCGCCAGAAAACCGATTCCTGGCGCGCGCTCGTAATTGGTAATGAAGTCCTTATAACCACTGAATTTAGGCGTGCCATCTTCCTTGGTGAAGGCGGGTAGCTTCAAGCGGCCACCCAACTCCACCATCACGTCTTGCCACGGCCGCACATTGCGGTCGGGCTTGAGAATCGGATGGCGAATAGAGTCGCAAATGGCATCCGGCTCGGAGATGGGACGGTCGAGCAGCGAGATGGAATCGTAGCGTTCGAGATACGTGGTATCCGGAAGAATCAGATCACCAAAGTTCACCATCTCCGAGTGGAAGGCATCGATAACCACTAAGAACGGGATCTTGTACTCCCCGTCGTCATCCTTGGCCTTGAGCATCTCCTGCACATTGGCCGTATTCATGGTGGAGTTCCAACTCATGTTGGCCATGAAGAAAATCAGGGTATCGATGCCGTAGGGGTCTTTGTTGACCGCGTTGGTGATCACCATATGCATCAAGCCATGGTTGGCGATCGGCGCCTCCCAGGAATAGGCCTTGTCAATGCGCTTCGGATTACCATTTTCGTCGATGACGAGATCCTCTGGCGCCGTCGGGAAACCGAGGGGCAGGGATTTGAGCGGCGTATTGGGCGCACTATGCTGTGCCGGCTTGTTTGGCGGTGGCACTGGCTTGGGATACGGCGCCTTGGAGCGGAAACCACCGGGGCAGTCAATCGTGCCCAGCAGGATCTGCAGCAAATGAATGGCGCGTGCCGCCTGCATACCGTTGGAGTGCGCTGAGATACCGCGCATGGCATGCATGGATACGGGCCGACCAATAAACTTGTCGTGCTTGCGGCCTGCCCAGTCGGTCCATTCAACTTCAATCTCAATGCTTTCCTTGAAGGCGACGTGGGCCATTTCCAGCGCCAGACGTTCGATGGTTTCAGCCGGAATACCGGTGATCTTACTGGCGTTGGCAGGGCTGTAGCGATCGTCAAGATAACGCTCGGCAAGGATAGACATGACAGTGCGCACGGGGCGGCCATCGGCGGTCTGAAATTCACCAAAGAGCGCGGCCTTGACACCTGGCTGCATGCCGTTGACGAAGGCTTGCTGTTCGAGGTCCCAGACCATGGGATGCCCTTCGGCATCACGCCAGATCAGCCCGTCGCCTTTTTGACCCGGGGTATTCACTACCAGGAATGGAGAATTGGTGTAGCGGAGCAAGAAATCCCAATCGAACTGCTCGTTTTGCAACAATACATGCACCATCGCCAGGGCAAACAAGCCGTCAGTGCCCGGACGGATAGGTACCCACTCGTCGGCGATAGCTTGGTAGCCGGTGCGCGCGGGATTGATACCAACAAACTTGCCGCCGTTGCGCTTGAGCTTTTCCAAGCCAATCTTCATGGGGTTAGAGGAATGGTCTTCGGCAACCCCCCAGAGCATGAAGTATTTGGTGCGGTCCCAATCCGGGTCACCAAACTCCCAGAAGGCATGCCCGAGCATGTAGAGGCCCGCAGTAGCCATATTAACGGAACAGAAGCCGCCATGTGCGGACCAGTTCAGGGTGCCGAACTGCTGCGCCCAAAGCCCGGTAAGCGCCTGCATCTGATCGCGACCGGTGAAGTAGGCGAGTTTGTCGGGGTCGGTAGCACGAATGTGCTCAAGGCGTTTGGTCAGGGTGTCGAGGGCTTCATCCCAAGAAATTTCTTCAAATTCGCCCGCACCACGCTCGGTACCAGGTTTACGCCGCAGCGGGTTGCGCAGCTTACCCGGGGAATACTGCTTCATGATCCCGGCAGAGCCTTTGGCGCAGAGCACCCCTTGATTGATCGGATGGTTGCGGTTGCCCTGGATAAAACGCACCTTGTTGTCTTCTACGGTGACCTTGATACCGCAGCGACAGGCACACATGTAGCAGGTGCTGTATTTGATTTCCTGCTTCTTGTGATCCTCGAACTCCATGACCGTAGCCATCGCCTAACCTCTCTAAAATTTTAAGGAATGCTCGCCCGTTGGCAAGGTAGCCGAGAGATGGTCGCCGAGCCCCGGCGATAAAGCAACTCAGCTTTTTTGATTTTGTAATAAGGGGTGCTTATTTGCCTACGCGAATCAAAGCGGATAAGTTCATCCGGTCCTGAAATGTGTGGAGACAGCAGATGAATCGTAGCGACTTCAAAGAACATACGCGGATTACCGTCACTTGGAAAGATAACGAAGGTAAACTGCGCCCCGGCAATTTCTATGTTTACGCCTTGTTGAAGGACGCGATGATCGTTCGCGCCACCGACAAGGACGGCCTGCTGCGCAAGTTGGCGTTTCCCAATGTGCTGCGCATCGTCAAGTGCCAAGATGTTGCGCCGCAGGATCGCTACATGATCCCGGATGAGATTTTGAAAGAAAGTAACTGGAAGGACCGCGATGTGATGGTGCGCTACAGCTCCTCACCGCACCGCGGCAAGTAAGACTTCAGCTATACCCTCAAGGGAGGTGCTCATCCGAGCATCTCCCCAATTTATTTTTCCGGGCTTGCGTCACGCTCCCACAGCCCAGACTTACCCCCCTCTTTCCGAACTAAGCAGATATCACCAAGCAACATCCCCCGGTCGATGGCCTTACACATATCGTAAATGGTCAACAGGGCGACGCTTACCGCAGTGAGTGCCTCCATTTCTACCCCGGTCTGCCCCTGGCAACGCACCTCGGCTGCGCAGAGCACCTGGCTCGACTCCGCATCGATCACAAAGCGCAGCTCTACCCCAGTCAAGAACAGTGGGTGTGCCAAAGGGATCAACTCGGCGGTCTTTTTGCTCGCCTGGATCGCAGCGATCCGCGCCACGGCCAAGACGTCTCCTTTGCGCATATCGCCAGCCCGAACGCGCTCCAAAGTTGCCGGAGCCATACGAATCGCGCCGCGCGCCACTGCACGCCGCAGGGTGACGGGCTTCGCGCCCACTTCGACCATCCGCGCCTCACCATTGTGGGTGAAATGGGTCAATTGTTCCTCATTCATTGAATATTGGCACTCCTTTTGCTTACCTTACTGCAATTACCTAGCCGCTGGTCCTACATGCGTTCACGACTCTTCTTCTTGGGCATTTGCCTCAGCCTGCTGCTTTGTCCCCTGCAAAGCGTGGCGGACTTGCGCTTTCTCCTGCCGCCGGTGAGTAGTCCTGCAGTCATGTTTGCGGCCTTCCAACCACTCGCCGCGCAATTGCAAAAAACGCTCGGCGAACCGATCAAACTGAGTTTTAGTGCGGATCTTCACCAATTCTACCTAAAGGCTGAAGAAAAACGAGCACAAATCGTCTTACTCTGCCCTATCGCCTACTTAAAGGTCGCCCATAGCAATCCCTACATCCCCCTCGCTGGCCTAGCTCCCCCTCCCGGAGGCGAGTACAGTGTGATCGTCGTGCGCAGCGACAGCCCCATCCACAACGTATTGCAACTACGCGGCAAGTCTTTCATTTTGGGAAATCCCGCCTGCGCGGCGTCGGCACTGGTCCCCCTATCCCTGCTTGATGCCGCAGGAATCAAGCGCTCACAACTTAGCGAATTACGGCAAGGCGGCAGCGACAGCAATGCGCTGATGGACGTAGCCGCGCGCTTCTATGATGCCACGGCCGTTGCGGAAAATATTGCGGCACCATACCTCCGTGCCGGCACGTTGCGGGTGATTGCCCGCAGCACCGTTGGGCCCGGCGACCTTATCGCCGCTTCCGCAAATGTCCCCGTACAACAGCGTCAAGCCTTGCGCCAAGCGTTGCTGGATCTGGCCCAGCAAGATCCCGTAGCACTATCCGCGATACACGCCCTCGCAACCAAATTTGTTCCCGTTTCTCCCGGTACCTATGGGCCATTACGCAGCTTGTATGCCGATCTCTACGGCGACGATTTGTCCCCGCAGGTGCAACGCCCGCGTTGGCGCTTGGGCATACCGCCGGCGTTTTCGCCCTTGACGGCGGCGCGCCTGTTTCAGCCCCTACGTATGGCTCTGGAGCAAGCCACTGGCATGGCAATTGAAATTTCCTTGCCGAGCAATGAACGCCAATACCTGCAACAACTCAAGACTGGACGCTACCAGTTTGCACTCTTGAGTCCGCTGATGACCCAGGCAGCGCAGAGTGTCGTACATCCGCTGGCAACCCTGGTCCCGGATTCTGGTTCATCTGGTTTGGCACTAGTGCGCATTGCCGGCGCGCGGGAGCCCTCCGAGCGGCTCCGCATCGCGTATGGGAGCCCATACTGCAGCGCCAAAACCCTGATCGCGGATGAAGTCGCCAAAGTTGCAGCCGGCAAAAGCGTAAATTGGTGGCCGGTAGACTCAGAACGCGCGGTGTTCACAGCGCTGGGCAGTGGCCAGGCTAATTGGGGGATTGTCCGCAGTGCAACCGTGGATAGTCTCGCTGCCTCCATGCCGCACACCTGGCAAATCGTCGCCCGCGGGGGGCCAGCGCCAGCTTGGAATCTGGTCGCCAGCAAAGAGATTGCGCGTAAGCAGCGCGCGCAAGTTCGCGGCGATTTAGCTACACTCCCCGAACAGGCCTTGGCGGCCGCTGGCTTTCGGGAGATTGATGTACGGCCATGATCACCACTAATGCAACCCTAGCGCCAAACGTGCTGTGACACCGGCTGTTCCCCACCTCTGGCAACGCCTGACTTGGCGCAGCAAGAGCATGGCCTTGGTCGTGTTTCTGATTGCCATGATTTATCTGCTGATTGCGGCCTTTCTCTATACCTCGGTGCGTGCGGACTTGACGAGCCAGGTGCAAGCGGAAATTCGCCATCTTACGGACAGCATTGCGACATCGGCGGCCAATCCTTTGCTCCTGAAAGATGCAGGACACCTTGCTCAGCTCGCGCAAAGTGATAACTCTTTGGTGTCTTCCGTACTCATTGTCGATCAATCAGGCACTGTGGTTGCGAGTAGTGATCTTGCGCAAGTGGGCACTCGGATACCCGCCGAGGCGGTTGAGATACTGCCCAAAAAATATACCTACTCCGCCGCTATCATTGCCGGTAACCAGCGCCTCGGCACCGTTTGGCTGCGGAGCAATGCCGCAGAAATCAATCATCTCATCGCTAAAAAATTGGAACACACCACCAGCCGCTTGCTATTTCTGGGAATCAGCACCGCAATCATTGGCCTGATCGGTGCCTACCTGGTCAGCCTTGCCATCACCCGTCCTGTATCGCGCCTCATGCACGAAATGGAGGCCATCGAACGCCAGCTCGGTATCCGCGATGACCCAAGAACAGAAGAGGAAGACGAATATCGCGACGAACTACACCACCTTGAGCTCGCCTTTCGTTCGCTGGGCACACGCTTGCGCGAGCACCTGTTGGAATTGCGCAAACTTAACCAGCGCCAGCAGGCGATGCAGTGCATGGTGACTATCGGCCAAATGTCGTCGCAGGTCGCGCACGAGATCCGCAACGCTTTATCTTCGGTGCGCGGCGCGGCGCGCTACCTCGTGCGCTATGATGATCGCGACAACCGGGAGGAATTTTTACAGATCATTGAAGAAGAGGTGCAGCGCCTCTACGATATGACTCAGGGGTTTCTCGATTTTGGCCGTAGCTATGATGCACACTTCGAGACACAGGAGCTCTGCGCCTTCCTGCAGCGCTGTATACAAAGACATCGGACAGATTTTGATGCCCACGCGATCGCCGTGACCCTGGATTGCACAGCGAGTCTGCCGGTGCGCTTTGATGCGTCTCTTCTGGCGCAAGCAATGAGCAACTTACTGCTCAACGCCTGCGATGCAGTACCGGCACAGGACGGCACGATTCATGTCAGTGCCCACGCCACTGGCGACGGCGTTGAAATCCGCGTCAAAGACAATGGAACGGGAGTGCCAGAGGCGCAATGGGGAGAGATTTTTAAGCCTTACGTCACAAATAAGACAAAAGGGAGTGGACTTGGGCTGGCGGTTGTCGCCAAAATCATGATGGCACACGAGGGCGCTGTAGAGTTGAGTCAGACGCAGGGACAAGGGGCCTGCTTCGTACTTCATCTCCCGCACCTAACAAAAAATCGAGCGGGAATCATACACGAGGGCTGAGGGGTGGCATGGATACACAAATTCTAGTCGTAGAGGATGAGCGCAACCTGCGCCGGGTCCTAGCTGCCATCCTAGGTGCCGAGGGATTTGCCGTCCTTGAGGCGGAATCTGGCGAAGAGGCCTTGGAACTGCTGCAAACGGAAAGCCCGTCGCTTATTCTCAGTGACCAGCGTCTACCGGGGATGCCGGGCGTGGAACTCTTGCGCCAGGTGAAGAGGCTACGCCCCACGATTCCCGTCATTATCAGTACCGCCTATGGCGAGATTGATCAGGCGGTGGAAGTAATCAAAGCCGGTGCGGAACACTACCTTACCAAACCCGTAGATGAGGGCGAGTTGCTTGCCTTGATCCGACAAATTTTAGAACGCGGCGGGCGCCACATTCCACCTCTGCGGCAAACCCCCAAACGTCATGGTTTGATCGGCGTAAGCCGAGCCATCGCCCAGCTTCTCGAAACCATTGACCTCGTCGCACCCGCTCCCTCCAACGTCTTGATCAGCGGCGAATCGGGTACTGGCAAGGAATTGGTTGCGCGCGCGCTGCATGACGCCTCACCACGCGCCAACCAACCGTTTGTGGCCTTCAACTGCGGCGCGATCCCTTTGGAGCTGGTCGAGAGTGAAATTTTTGGTTACGAGCGCGGTGCATTTACCGGCGCGGTGCGTAGCCAGGCCGGCAAACTGGAGGCAGCGGCAGGCGGCACCTTGTTCCTCGATGAAGTCGGCGATATGCCCTTGCCCATGCAAGTCAAACTCTTGCGCGCCCTACAAGAACGGGAATTTACGCGTCTGGGCACGCACCAGCCCATCCACCTGCAAGCGCGCATCGTCGCTGCCACCCATATCGATCTGAAACAGGCAATACAGGAAGGGCGTTTTCGCGAGGATCTATACTATCGCTTAAATGTCATTCCCTTGCACATTCCTCCACTGCGGGAACGCCGCGCCGACATCGCCCCCTTGGTAGCACACTTTCTCGAAAAGATCTGCCAAGAGATTGGGCGTCCCAAGGTAGAGATCGACAGTGATGCCTTGGCCGCTCTGGAGGGCTACTCCTGGCCGGGCAACATCCGCCAACTGGAGAATCTTCTCGAGCGCAGCGTGGTGCTGACGCGACAGAATAGTATTGGTCGCCGCGATCTGCCAGCCGAGATCCGCGAGCAGGAATCGAGTAGCGAAGGGAATCCTTCCAGCCCGTTCGATCTGCCCGCCATCGAACGCCAAACAGTGCTTAGTGCGCTGGAAAAAACCCGTTTCAATCAGAGCCAAGCTGCTGTATTACTGGGAATTAGCCGCAAACAATTGCGCACGAAGATGAAGAACATGGGCTTGTTGGCAGATCAGGCTGGAGAGGAAGACGGCTTTGACGGTGACTAGCCATCTCTGTGCCTTTCGGCACAGCAGAACCCCGGCACTGGTCCGGGGTTTTTTGTTTGTCGTTGCACCGAGATCACCTTCCACGCCATTTCCCCTATTTTTGCGATCTTGGTAAGCAACTGAATTTACAAATATTAGGGAAATTTTACCAGAAAGGCTGGATGATCATTCCGTACGACTGATCCGTAATAAACACACAAGGCATAGCTGGCACGAAAACTGCTCAGTAAGGGGGCACCGGGCAAGAGCCCGGGCAGCACCACAGGAGTAGTTATGAACGCTCACAGACGCACACGCGCGGGGATTCTTACTGGCCTAGCCGGCGCCCTCTTTTTGGTCGCCACTGCCGCCAGTGCTGCCCCAGCGGTCAATAATATTGAAGCTGGTCGCGCCTTGGCCTTTGATCGGGCTAAGGGAAACTGCTTGGCTTGTCATGCCCTTCCTGGCGGTACACAAGCGGGCGATGTTGGCCCGGCCCTGCCGATGAAAGGCGTGACCTTTCAACAAATGTTCCAGACTAAGGAGAAATTGGTTGCCTTTCTGTCGGACCCGGAAAAGCTCTTTCCCTATGCCAACATGCCGGAGTTTGGGAAAAACAAAGTTCTGACCCAGCAGGAACTGGAACAGATTGCTGACTATCTCTGGTCGTTGAAATAAATCATCCGTTTAGGAGTGTAACCATGAAGCAAATGCAACGTAGACAATTCCTCGGTACTGGCGTGACTGCCGCTGCCGTGGCCGCCGTCGCTGGTACCGGCTTGTTGCGTGCCGGTAATGCCTTCGCCGACAATGTCGCTGGCTGGCCAGCCAAGGCCTTCGATGCCAAGGTCCTAGACGCGGCGATGACCGATTCCATCGGCAAAACCAGCGTCCCCGTTTCGCCTAAGGTTTCTCTAAAGGCTCCCACCATTGCCGAGAATGGCGGCGCCGTTCCGGTCACGATCGAAGTCGATTCGCCCATGACTGCCGACGATTACATTGCCACGGTCTGGCTCTTCGTCGATCACAACCCCACCCCGCTGGCGAGCCAATTCAATTTCACCCCTGCCTGTGGCAAGGCTTATATTCAGGAACGTATCAAGATGGCGAAAACCGACAATGTTCGGGTCATTGCCAAGACCAATAAAGGGGAACTAATGGCCTCGGCACCCCGTGAAGTCAAAGTCACCATTGGCGGCTGCGGCGGCTAATTTTTCCTCTTTTTTTCATTTCGTAAGGAGTTACATACCATGGCAGCAGCACTTGGCAATCCGATGATCCGCATGCCCGGTAGCGCAAAGAAGGGAGAGATTGTGGAGGTTCGCTCCCTAATCATGAACCCCATGACTACCGGTCTCAGCAAAGACAAAAAAACGGGCAAATTGATCCCCGCGCATTTTATTCAAACGGTGACCATCACCTTCAACGATAAACCGCTTCTGGATATCGACTGGAGCACTGCAGTAAGCGCCAATCCGTATCTGGCGTTCAAGATGCGCGCCGAAGAGAGCGGTACTGTGAAAATGACCTGGAAAGACAATAGCAACGGTACCTGGAGTGCAGATTCCAAGATCACCGTGAGCTAAATATGCCGTAGAGCGCAGTGTTTATCGCACTGCGCTGATTTCCATAAAAAGGGAGGGAAATCGCAATGAAAAAATGGATCGTATCCATTGCCGCAGTCGCACTTGCCGGAAGCAGTGCCGTGGCCAACGCGGTCAACTGGTGGGACCTGGGCAATACCAAGGTTGGACCAGAGCAGACACTGCAACAGTTTCATGAGTATTTCAAGCAGCAATTCCCCAATATGCCATTGGAGAAGTATGCCCTGGGCGGCTATGCCTTTAGTCCCCAGCTCTATGCCCAATATCAGGAAGCGATGCAGTTCAACCCAGGCGATTTGACCCTCTCGGAAGGAAAAAAGCTCTGGGACAGCAAGTTCAAAAATGGCAAGACCTATGCCAGCTGCTATCCGAACGCTGGCAAAGGCGTCGCCGCTCACTATCCCATTTTCGACAACAAAACCCGGAGCGTCGTGACGATTGGTATGAGTCTCAATGCCTGTCGTAAAGCGAATGGCGAGGCGCCATTACCCTATGGTAGCCAAGACATGATTGCCTTACAGACCTACCTCGGTTCACTCTCCACTGGCATGCCGGTCGACGTGCAGGTGAAAGGTCCTGGGGCCGTCAAGGCATTTGAAGAAGGCAAAGCCTATTTTTTCATGAAGCGCGGACAGTTGAACTTCTCCTGCGCCTCCTGCCATGTTGCCTATGCGGGCAAATATTTGCGCGACCAGATCATTTCTCCCGTAGTTGGCCAAAGCGCGCATTTCCCCACCTATCGTGCGGCTTGGTCTGCGGTCAATACCTTGCAAAAACGTATGGAGGGCTGCGACAAGAAGGTAGGCGCACAACCGGAACAATTGGAAAGTGTAGATTATCGTAATCTGGAATATTTCATGAGTTATCTCAGTAACGGTATCAAGATGAACGTACCCGGTTACCGGCCATAATGCAGGGTATTTTTTCCTGACAAAAATTGTAGCCCCAGAGGAGTCTTCTATGTTTCGCATTTCATCCCTCTGGGCGATCCTGAGCGTTGGCCTAGCCAGCGCTGGTTTCGCCTGTATCGCCAACGCCGCACTTGTCGCAGCGCCTGTTTCCGGCATGCCCAAGATCAATACCGATTCTCCTTTATATGTCGTAAATGTCGACCAAGGGGTCACTCCGGCGGAGATCAAGCTCGGTATCAGCAGTGGAGCCGAGTCGGAAAACATGAATGTGGTCGGCAGCCTGGACGTCCAGCAGGGCTTGCAGGAACGCGGCATCAAAAGCAACACGCCCTATGTGATTTATGAGGTGTGCAATCTCGTGCTGGGGTCAAAAATTTTAACCAGCAGTCCCGAATTCGGCGCCTTTGCGCCCTGCAAAATTGTCATGTATCAGAGCCACGGGCAATTAAAACTCTTGACCTACCTGCCCACCTACGCACTGCGCTATTTCCCAAAAAATGCTGAGGCGGAAAAGGTAGCAAAGGAACTCGACAAACAAATCATCACGGTAATGAAACAGGCGAAATCTGGCGGCCTGTAAACAAAAATTGGGGAGGTAATCGTACCATGCAACTAGGTAGAAGAGATTTTTTGCAACTTTTGGGAGTAGCCGGAGCAGGTGGTTTTTTTGCGCCGGGTGCCATTCAGGCGGCCTGGGGTAGCGACAAAGACCCCTATGATATTCCTGCCTACGGCAATGTGACGTTGCTGCACATGACGGACTCGCACGCGCAACTGCTACCGGTCTGGTGGCGGGAGCCGGATACGAACATTGGCGTTGGCCCGGTGCTCAACCAAACGCCGCATCTGTGCGGCAAATGGATGCTGGATTATTACGGGCTGGCACATAGTGGACGCGATGAGTATGCCTATTCGTGCTTGGATTACGATACCTTGGCCAAGCACTATGGGAAAATTGGCGGCTACGCCCATATTGCCACGCTGGTAAAGCGCTACCGGGAGCAGCTCGGTAACCGGGCACTCTTGCTCGATGGCGGTGATACCTGGCAGGGCTCAGCCACCTCTCTCTGGACCCAGGGCGAGGATATGGTCGGCGCGCAAAACCTGCTCGGCGTCGACGATTTTGTTGGGCACTGGGAATTCACCTATGGGCAAAAACAGGTCGAATATCTGGTCAAGAATAAATTGAAGGCGAAGTTTTTGGCCCAGAACGTGTTCAGCAATACCTGGCAGGAACCGGTCTTCCAACCCTATCAGATCCACGAAATCAGCGGTCAACGCATTGCGGTCATTGGTCAGGCCTTTCCCTTCACCCCCATCGCCAATCCTGGTTATATGATTCCTGACTGGGGCTTTGGTATTCACACCGAGCACATGCAAAAGATGGTGGATGAGTGCCGCAACGACAAACATGCTGATCTCGTTGTCGTCCTTTCGCACAACGGTGCCGACGTCGATAAGAAGATGGCTTCACTGGTCAAAGGCATCGACATTATCCTGGGAGGGCACACCCACGACATCATGGGTCCCAAGCCTTTTCAGGTAAACCAGACCCTGATCATCAACACCAGTACCAACGGCAAGGTTTTGGCACGCTTTGATCTCGACGTTGGCAAGGGCAAGTTGAACGGCTGGCGCTTCCATTATCTCCCCGTGTTCTCCAATCTCATCCCGGCCGATGCCGAGATGACAAAATACATTGACGGCGTGCGCAAGCCTTATTTGGAGAAGCTTCAGCAGCCCTTGGCCACTACCGGCAGCCTGTTGTACCGGCGTGATAACTTCAACGGTACCTTCGATCAACTCCTCTGCGATGCTCTGCGCGCCGAGATGGATTGTGAGGTCTCCTTCTCGCCCGGCTTCCGTTGGGGCTACTGCAAGTTACCTGGGGAGACGATCACCATGGAAGACGTGATGGGGCAAACGGCCATCACCTATCCCCAGGTTACGGTCAACAACTATACCGGCGAGCAGATCAAAAACATCATGGAGCAGGTGGCGGATAACATCTTCAACCCCAACCCCTATTACCAACAGGGCGGCGACATGATCCGGGTGGGTAACATCCAGTATGATTTCAACCCCGATGAAAAGATCTACCACCGTATTAGCAATTTGCGTATTGGTGGCAAACTCGCCAGCGCGAGCAAAAAATACAAGGTCGCGGGCTGGGCGGCCATGCAACCGGTAGAAGGGAAGCCGGTCTGGGAAGTCTTTGCCAGCTGGCTGCAAAGTCAGAAGCACGTGGAAGTAAAAAAAGTCGATCTGCCGGTGCTGAACGCCGACATGCGCAGCAACAAAGGCATTGCTTTCCCAAAAACTTACAAGTTGTAACGTGGTATAGCGGTAACGAGCGGGACTCTGCCGGCCATCAGGCCGGCTTTTTTGTAGTCAAATTACTACAGTTTCAGTCGCTTAGAGGTTCTTGGGCTTTGCCATAGCTCATGTTAGACTGGCCCAACATTTTTTGGACCGCTGGTTATTCAGGCGGGCAAACAACAGCGACGGCTTCTGGATTCCCACATGCAGGATCACAACTAAATGATATTCAAGCGCTTTCTCGGACTGTTTTCGAGCGACCTTGCAGTCGATCTCGGCACGGCAAACACCCTGATCTACGTACGCGGCAAAGGCATTGTCCTCTCGGAACCGTCCGTAGTGGCTATCCGTATCGGTCGCCACGGTGCCGACCGACGCACCCAGGCCGTCGGCGAAGAAGCCAAACGCATGTTGGGGCGCACTCCGGCTAACATCATTGCCATCCGCCCATTGAAAGATGGCGTCATCGCCGACTTCCAAATCACCGAGGCGATGCTCAAACATTTCATCAAACGCGTCCATCCTCAGCGTTTTTTGAGTCCCAGCCCACGTATCATCGTCTGCGTACCCTATGGTGCAACACAGGTAGAGCGCCGCGCCATTCGCGAATCGGCGCAGAGTGCCGGTGCCCGGGAGGTCCATCTCATCGAAGAACCCATGGCCGCAGCAATTGGCGCGGGTCTGCCGGTTGCCGAACCAACCGCTTCTATGGTCGTGGACATTGGCGGTGGTACCACCGAGGTCGGTGTGATTGCCTTGGGCGGTGTGGTTTACTCGCAAAGCGTACGTGTGGGTGGCGACAAGATGGATGAAGCTATCGTCAATTACATCCGCCGTAACTACGGCATGTTGATTGGTGAAAGTACCGCCGAAGAAATCAAAAAGAATATCGGCTGTGCGTACCCTCTGAGCGAAACCCTGACCATGGAAGTTCGTGGGCGCAATCTTGCCGAAGGCGTGCCGCGCACCTTCAGCATCTCCAGTAACGAAATCCTCGAAGCCATGCAGGAGCCGCTCGGCGCGATCGTCGGCGCAATCAAACTGGCGTTGGAGCAGACGCCACCGGAGCTCGCTGGCGATATCGCCGAGCGCGGTATGGTGCTCACGGGTGGCGGCGCCCTAGTGCGAGATCTTGATCGTTTGATCATGGAAGAGACTGGCCTACCGGTCATCGTGGCCGAGGACCCGCTCACCTGCGTTGCCCGCGGTGGCGGTCGAGCGCTCGAGGAATTGGAGCGCTTAGGCGAGGTATTCGCAGAAGAGTGAACGCGGGCCGCTAATGTCTGCCATGTCGCTTACCCGTCCGCTTCCCTCGCTGTTGCGCTTCGTCCTCCTTGCCGCAATCAGCATAGGATTGAGTTTTTACAGCGTTGAGCATCCGAGCCTGCAACAACTCGGCCTGAATTTGGCGCGACCCATGCTGTGGCTCAATGGCCAGTTAAACGACGCATGGTCAGCCAGCAGTCAGTATTTGCAGGGGCAAGCGGCACTGCAGAAAGAGAACTCGGTGCTCCGGCAACGCGTGCGCGCCCTGGAAACAGAAAACCTGGCATTACCAGTATTACGTACGGAAAATCGTCAGCTTCTCGCCCTGCTCGATAGTTTCCCTACGGCACCCGGGCGCGTGGCGGTGGCACAGATCGAGGCACAGAACCTCCTTGCCGGCAATCAGCAAATCACCATCAATTTAGGCTCTGCACAAGGGGTCTATATTGGCCAGCCCGCCCTCGCACCCGGTGGAGTGGTTGGGCAGGTAGTCGTCGTAAGTCGCGATAATGCCAGAATCAGCTTATTGTCGGATCTGTCCAGCTCTATTCCCGCACAACCCCTAGGGGGTGATCAACCCCTCCTTGTCGACGGGCGGGGGAATTTACAAGCATTGTCCGTACCCTTCCAGCCGCGGGACACAAAACTTGCACCCGGTACGGAACTGATAACTTCCGGACTGGGTGGCCGTTTCCCTCCGGGCCTGCCTTTGGGTGTGGTGGAAGCGGTCCGACGCACGAGTAGTGGACCTTTTGCTCAGGTAGTGGTTCGTCCAAGTGCCAACCTTGCGGCGCTAAGTACGATTCTGTTGCTTTGGCCGCAAACCCGCCATTCGTCGCATCAATGAAGGCAGGTGCCCTAATTGTTGGCTTTGTTTTGGCCTTCTTTACGGAATCTTTGCCGCTGGGACCCTTATACGTGCAGTTGCATCCCGATTTTGTGGCGCTGCTCATCCTCTACTGGGCCCTAAGCAGCAGCCAGGCATTAAGCTATGTTGCCATCTGGCTTATTGGTCTAGTACAAGATTTACTTCTCGGTGATTTGCTCGGCGCCCAGGCAATCTCTCTCGTTCTGATGCTGGTACTACTCTACACTTGGATAAGCCGCGTACGCAGACTCCCGCCGTGGGAACAGCTTTTTTTTATCTTCTTTCTGCTCCTCGCCCAACGCGTCAGCGCTTGGCTTTGGCAGCTCTGGGTCGTACCGATCGCTTGGCACAACTCTCTCCTTCTCGGACCAGCGCTAGGCGCCGCGCTCTGGCCTTTGTTAACCTATCTCCTCGACCAACTGCAACGCCACTGGCCGCAACGGAGGGGATAGGCAGATGAACTCCAGCAATTGGCCACAACGTCTGAGCCAGATCATCGGCCACATCGACCCGGCCTTGATGACTGGCATCTTGCTGCTGATGGGGACCAGCCTCGCGGTGCTCTATAGTGCCAGCCAACAGAATCTCCATGTCGTCTGGGCGCAACTCCTGCGCTTTATCATTGGCATTGGCGTCATGATTGTTATTGCCAATACCCCGCCAGAGCGCTTACGCGCCTGGGCTCCGCCCCTGTACCTCCTGGGTATCGTACTGTTGATGCTTACCCTCGTCATCGGCGAAACCAGTATGGGGGCCAAGCGCTGGTTGGGTTTTGGCCCACTGAGTTTTCAACCCTCAGAATTGGTCAAACTCGCTCTCCCCCTGATGCTCGCCTTTTACTACTCCCAGGTGGAGGACGTGCGCCTGTGGCGTCCTACTATCATCGGCTTTGTCCTGATTGGCGTGCCCTTTCTCCTCATCGCCAAGGAACCCGATCTCGGCACAGCGGTGCAAATCGCCGCCGCCGGCCTCTTTGCGATGTGGCTGGCGGGGGTCCGACGACGTTGGTTCTTCGCTCTGATTCTGCTCGCTGCAATTAGTGGCCCCGTCCTCTGGCATTTTTTGCATGGTTATCAGAAAGAACGCATTCTCACCTTCCTCGATCCGCAGCGCGACCCTTTGGGCGCTGGCTACCACATCATCCAGAGCATGATCGCTATTGGCTCGGGCGGCATCTTTGGCAAAGGCTGGTTTCACGGTACCCAAGTCAACCTGGATTTTTTACCTGAGGCGCAAACCGATTTTGTCTTTGCCGGGTTTGCTGAGGAGTTCGGCCTGGTGGGCGTGCTTTTGCTCATGGCGGTATACTTGCTTATCGTGCTGCGCGGCCTGGTCATTGCCTTTGAAAGTCGCTCTCGTTTTGGCAAACTCTTGGCAGGCACCTTGAGTCTTACCTTTTTTCTGTACGTTTTCATCAACATGGGAATGACCACTGGGATTTTGCCGGTCGTCGGTGTACCTTTGCCACTCATCAGCTACGGCGGCACGGCCATGCTGACCTTCCTCGTCGGTTTGGGTATTCTCATGTCGATTCACTCGCATCCCCGTCTTCACGACTGATTTCACCTTCATTAGCAGGATTTTCATGCCCTACATGCGTACTCTCATTGCGTCTCTTCTGGCTCCCACACTCCTGGCAGTCTCCACGCTAGCCCTAGCGGTAACACCTACACCACAGCTACCCATTCCACCAGCACCGACATTACCCAATGTCGCAAGCTACGTCCTGATAGATTATCAAACTGGACAGGTCATCGCGGCGAAAGACCCAGATCTGCGACGCGCACCAGCCAGCTTGACGAAATTAATGACGGCGTATCTCACCTATCAAGCGATTGCCGATGGGAGCCTGCGCTTGGAGGAAACCGTCCCCGTCTCGGACACCGCGTGGAAGACTGGTGGTTCGCGGATGTTTTTGCAGCCACACCTGCCAGTCACGGTGGATCAACTGCTGCACGGATTACTGATTGATTCTGGTAACGATGCGGCAGTCGCCCTCGCACAGAACGTAGGAGGCAGCCAAGAAGCCTTCGTCACGCTAATGAACAGCGCCGTCGCGCGATTGCACTTGCAGTCGACCCATTACAGCAATGTGGACGGCTTGCCCGATGACAATCTCTACACCACGGCCTTCGATGTTGCGCGCCTCTCGCGCGCTCTGATCGAGCAATATCCGCAAGTCCTGCAGATTACCAAACTGAAGTCCTACACCTACAATAAAATCACGCAACGCAGTTGGAATCCCGTATTGTTCCGTGATCCTAGCGTCGATGGCCTAAAAACCGGGCTCACCGATGCCTCAGGTCATTGTATTGATGCCACGGCGCAGCGTAATGGACGGCGCCTCATTGCCGTCGAGATGGGGGCGCCAAGCTGGTCTTCGGGTACCGACGCCATCGAAGCCCTGCTCAACTATGGTTACCGCTTCTACCAGAATCAGCAATTGGCTCCCGCCGGCAAACAGGTGGGGGTTGCTTCCCATACCACTTGGTCGCCGATGCAGGTGCCGGTGACCGTAGCGCGGACACTGGTGGTGACCGTTCCCCATGGTCGTGGTGCAGATGTACAAACCCACCTGGTTTGGGATTCAAAGGTGCAAGCACCCTTTGCCAAGGGCACGGTGCTGGGGCAGCTAGAGGTTACCCTGGATGGCAAAACCTTGCGCAGCGTCCCAGTCATTGCCAGCACGGGCACGAGCAAGGCATCCTGGCTCGGGCAACTGTGGCACCGTGTACGTAGCGCCATCTGAGGCTGGGGACTTCACCTAATGCCGTAGAAGCACTACCATGCAAGCATTGATGCCTCGGGCAGTACGAGGCGCGACGAGGAGTAGCCATGGACGCGCCAAGTGAAGCGCCAGAAGACTTTCCCCATATCCACCACGTGAAGGCCATCGGTCAACACGATGATCTGCTGCAAGCGATGCGTGAGGCTCTCGTGGCTCATGCGCCGGATCTGCCACTGGAAGCGTTTAGTGTCCGCGTCAGTGGCGGTGGCAAGTACAGCGCCGTCACCTGCTCGCTGAGGGTCGACAGCGCCGAGCATCTACAAGCCATCTACGCAGCGGTACAGGAAATCGATGGGGTGATGATGTGCCTATGAATCCATCTGAACCCATTTCTGTGCGCTGCTGGCCAGGGCTTTTGCCTTATTTCACCGTACTTGATGCCATGCGTGAGTTCACGCGCCAGCGGGATGAAACGACGCGGGATCAAATCTGGTTGTTGCAGCACCCCCCGGTCTTCACGTTAGGACGCAACGCCGATCCTGCCGACGTGCTTGATCCCGGCCCCATTCCCGTAATCCGCAGTGACCGCGGCGGCAAGGTGACCTACCATGGACCGGGGCAATGGGTAGCCTATCTGCTCATTGATCTCGCACGCTGCGAGTGGAATGTGCGACAACTGACTCGCGCTATGGAAAGTGCGGTGATTCACCTGCTCGCGCAGCACAGCATAAGCGCCGAGGCACACCGCGAAGCGCCAGGCGTGTATGTGCGTGGGGCCAAAATTGCCTCCCTTGGACTGCGCATACAAAAGGGCCGCAGCTATCACGGCTTGAGCCTGAATACTGACATGGACCTCAGCCCTTTCCAGCGTATCCACCCCTGCGGTAGCCCTGGCCTGGAGGTCACCCAAGTGCATACTCTCTGCCCTGAACTGCGCTCTGAAACGGTTGCACAGGAGCTGCTAAACAGTCTTTCTATCGCCCTGGAGCGCCCGCTAGATAAGGGAGGCAGCTAATGGCAGCCGAACGCGGAGAGGAAAAGGTCCGCCGCAATCCCGTGCCTATTCCAGTAGTCGCCGAGCACGCCCCACGGCAGCCGAAGCCCGCGTGGCTACGGGTGCGCTCCCCGTTAAATCCGCGCGTGGATGAACTGAAAGCGATCCTACGGCAGGCGAATTTGCACACTGTCTGCGAAGAGGCTTCTTGCCCCAATCTGGGAGAGTGTTTTGGTGGCGGTACGGCTACCTTTATGATCCTCGGCGATCTTTGTACCCGACGCTGTCCCTTCTGTGATGTTGCCCACGGCCGTCCTCAAGCGCCAGACCCAGAGGAACCCGAGCACCTGGCACAAACCGTAGCCCAAATGGGGTTACGCTTTGTCGTCGTTACCTCCGTCGATCGCGACGACCTGCGTGACGGTGGTGCCGGCCATTTTGCTGCGGTAATCGGCGCCCTGCGCCAGCAATGTCCAGAGCTGCAGATAGAGATCCTAGTACCGGATTTCCGGGGGCGCTTGGACAAAGCCCTGGACGCACTCGCGCAATGCCCGCCCGATGTCCTCAACCACAACCTGGAAACCGTGCCCAGGCTCTATGCCCAAGCGCGCCCGGGAGCGGACTACCACCACTCCCTAGAACTTTTACGGCGCTATGGGGAGCGGCACCCGGCCATACCGACCAAATCCGGCCTCATGCTGGGCCTCGGGGAGGAGATTGATGAGATTATCGAAGTGATGCGCGATCTGCGCAGCGCTGGCTGTTCCCTGCTCACCCTCGGACAATATCTGGCACCCTCGCGCCATCACCATCCCGTCGAGCGCTATGTCGCACCAGAAGAATTTTCCCGACTGGAGCATATAGGACTGGAAATAGGCTTTCGCCACGTGGCAGCAGGGCCGTTAGTTCGCTCGTCTTACCATGCTGAACATAGCTTTCGCGAGTGGTCTACCGACTGACGGTAACGCGTGACTCCGATCTACCTTCTCAGTCTCGGCTCCGCCCTCGTTCAGCCGCCGGGTATTTTTCTCCTGATTGCGGGTATTGGTCTCTTACTCAGTACCCTGCTCGGCTGGCACTGGTTCGGCAGAACCGTCATATTACTTGCCCTGCTTGGCATCTATTTTTGTGCCACACCGATTGGCGCACGCCTTCTCTTGCAACCTTTGGAAGACCAATATCCAGCGCTGCTCCAGCCGATTAGCGGCAAATCTGCGCCGCAAGCCATCGTTGTGCTTGGCGGTGGGGAGATTGTCGACCCCGGCCGTGCCATTCCAGAAATGGCAAACGCACGCACCCTAATGCGATTACAAGCGGCTGCCACACTCGCGCAGGAAGTAGACCTTCCCCTAGTACCCAGCGGCGGTGCCCCGAGTTTTGGGGCGCCGAGCGAGGCGGCGACCATGGCCGCGTTGTTGCGAAAAAGTTTTCATGTCGACAATCCCATCTGGCTTGAGGGGAAATCGTACAACACGGCCGCCAACGCAAAAGATAGCGCCGCGTTGTTGCACCAACACCGCATTCGTCGGATCTACCTAGTCACTTCTGCCGTACACATGCCGCGGGCTATGGCCTGGTTTCGCCACTATGGACTAATTCCAACGCCGGTACCCTGCGACTACCGAATGGGCCAAGCTGCGCCCCTCTCGTGGCAGTCGTGGCTACCGCGCGCGATTTATGAAGAGATCAGCAGCGAGGCCATGCACGAATATGTCGGGCTGCTCTGGTATCGCTGGCGCACACGGCAGTTTTAGCTGGGCTTCTGCCCTGGCAGATAGACTTTCACGTTGATCTGATCGTTGTTTGCGGCACTTGCCAAAGGCAACGGTGGCGGTACGGCAGCCCCGTTAGCGGAAGGACCATAGGGCGCATAGGCGTAAGGCTTCGCAGGCAAGGCCTGGGCTAACGTCGCATATGTCGGCGAATCCTTACCGATAGGCAGGGCGACGGTGTTGTGCTCGGCGACCATGCGCCGCACGCGCGCCCAATCAATCGCTTCATGAAGGTGATTGACCACCATGAATTGCTTGATCGCCACCACAGCGCGCTGCAGATCCGTCAACCCCCCTTTGTGATAGGCATGCAAAGGCTTGTAGCACTGTAGATAAATCTGCCCATTGCGCTCCCCCACCATATTCGGTTCATCCACCAAACGTACAGACGTTCCCTCCGGCACCATGGGGAAGAGTTGCGCCACATTCTCCGGATACATCTGAAAGCACCCCTGGCTGGAACGCATACCTATACCCCAGGGATGATAGGTTCCGTGGATAAAAATCCCCGAAAGACCCGTCTCCATCGCCAACTCACCCATGGGGTTTTCTGCACCTGGAGGCCAATACCAGGGGATGTCCATGTGAAATTTCTTTTCAAACCAAGCATGGATATTCTTGGGAACATTCCAGGCCGGCATCTTGAATTTTTGAATGATGCTGGTAGTGGTCAGGCTTTCTTTCCAGCCGGGCAAAAATACCCCTACAGGATAGGTGAACACCACGCCTCGACCACCCGGAAAGTAGTACAGACGCCGCGCGGGGATGTTGACGATGATCCCCGTCCAAGGACCCTGAGGGAGCACGTATTCATTGGGAATAACGACCTTACTGGCCTGCCCAGGCAGCCAGGGGTTCACCCCCGGGTTAGCGCCGACCTCCTGATTATAGCCAATATCGTAGAAGCGACCGATATCGAGCAAGGTATCATCGCGATGACTGGTAACGGCCTGCAAGTTACCCACCATATTGCCGTGCTGCGGCAAGGGAAACACGGTGGCAGAGGCAGCGAGTGGCGCCAGCGCGGCGAGGCTGGCGAGAAAAATCTTTCGTAGCGTAGTTTGCAGCATTGCAACCCCATCTGAGAGGCTGGCAGAATCCTTGTTCTGTTCTGCACGGCCAGTTGATCCTGTTGTAACTTTACGATTTTACCGAAAATGGAGCAAAAAGTGGAATCACCCTTCTTGTTACTGCTACAACGCCATCTGCACGGCGAAACTGCTGGCGGCGAGTCCTTGCGCGAGGCATTTGTTTCCCTGGACCATCTCCTCGTCGACATCGCAAGTGACCTGCAAATCACCTACGACGGCCCGGGCGTTGGGCTGGGTAAGCAAGCTGATCTGCACCGCCTGCGCATTGCCGAACACCATTGGACGGGAACCGAACGCGTTTGGGGCCTTGCAGTCTGCAGCTACGCCGGGCGGGGAGAACCACGCAGCGAATGGCGTATTCAGCGTGCGAGCCGCGAGCGTCTGCCGGTGATTCTGCGCGCATTGCCCGAATTTTTTCGCGGCTACGCTGAGCTTGCCGATAGAGATCGACAAGGCCGAGGGAGTGGCAAACGTCTACATGACATCGCGCTTCTCCTCGAGCGTTGACAGGTGGACAAAAGCAGCTATTTACCAACACGACATGAAATTTTTGCAGACAACCCGAGAGCTTCGAGTAGCGAGCCATGCCCTTGCCCACAGTTAGCCTGTTTCTGATCGTTGCCGCACTGGTTTTGCTGGCCGCGGCCGTAATTTGGAAATTGCGGGCGCGCAGGCGAAGTGCTGGGCGTCCAACTCTTGATAGCCCCATTCGCGGTGCTTCCCAGCCACAAGCTCAGCACTTTTCAGCGCAACCCCAACCGCCTAGCTCTCCTGCACCGGCGGCGGAGATCGAAGAGGTCAGCATATTTGACGAGATCGAAATCTATCTCGCATATGACCATGTCGATCAGGCGACGACTGCACTACGCTGGTATGTAGATCATCATCCACAGAATTTGGAGCAACGAGACCGCCTCCGCAGCCTATATATGGATGCAGCAGATTACAATCATCTCGCGGAGCTTTTAGAGGAAGACCTAGACCGAAAGTACCTGAGTAGCGACACCGCCCGCGATCTGATCCTCCAGTGCCTGCAGAGGGATCCACAGAATCTGCCGCTACGTGTATTAGCCGAAACTCGCTTGGATCTCAGTCTCGAGTCTATCGACCAGGAACTGCGTCGCCATCAACCCCTTCAGGACGAACGGGTCAAAGCTCGGCAGGAAGAAGTGACGGAGCTTGGTTCTATTCATCGCGACCTACAACAAGCAATTGTACATCCAGAACCTCTTGATCTACATGATATTCCGCTCAATGCATTTCAGCGTGACATCCCTGGCCAGGAGCAATTGGAAGACTATGCTGAAGATGCGCTTCTGCGCGGTTCCGCGACATTATCACCGCTTGATGAAGAGGAAATCCGTGCGGTCAGCGCGCTTGTCGGCACCGCGCATGCTGTCCGTTTGTTGCAGGAAACTGGCCAATATGAAGCGGCAGAGTCCTTATTAAGAAGACAAATCATTTTATACCCAAAACGACTTCGCCTCCACGTATTGCTACTCCAATTTTTATATGAACAGCAGAAAGGGGCAGAGTTTGCCCATGCTTTACTTCGTTTATATATCACCCTTTGGGGCTTGGGAAAGCCACTACGCCAGCGACTGCTCCAACTCGGGCGCCAGCTAGACGCGAACGTATTATATGACGACCTAGAAAATAGTGATGGGAGAGAAAATCAGGTGCTCGCAACGCTTGCCGAGAAAAATCAGTTATATATACCGATCAGCACTATACCTATCAGTAGCCCGCAGCTCGTGCAAGAGCGGCTTCGCCGTGATCGGGAGATCGCCGAGGCCAATGCGGATGACCCGATTTTGCGTGATTTCAACATGCTTCTTGACTATGGCCAGGTAGAGGAGGCAGTCGATTTGTTGGAACAGTCGGCACTCGCGTCGCCCAGGCAATCCGTCTATTTCCTCCCATTGCTAGAAATGTATGAACGTATGCAAGCACGCGATCGTTTTACTCGCTTTAGTAAAAAAATAATTAACTGTGACCCGCAACCTGACGAAGCAATCATGCGCCAGCTTTATCACTTGTCCGAACGCCTGCAACGTGGCGTCACTGCTACCGCCTAGGGAGGAATAACCATGAATGACAAGGAAAAGCTTGCCGGGGCTGCCATTTTAGTAGGTGGAATCGGCCTTGATGCGAGGAAAGAGGCCGTTTTTCGTATGGCTTTTCGAATGAATCGGAAGGCAAACTACGGTTTTCTCGAAGCGGGCGATACCCAAGCTCCAAATTTGGCCATTGCGGACTTGGACTCACCTGACGGCCTCGCAGGCGCAGAGAAATTCCGTCAGGAACACCCAGACATCCCGTTGCTTGCAACCACTATCGTACCGGAAAATTTTACTAACTTTGTGACGCTAGCCAAACCAATTCGCATGGAAACTTTGTTTCCAGCGTTGGACCATCTCCTACATCCGTCGCAACCGGCCCCCATTTTATCCTCACAACAAACAATAGAGCAGGCAGGAAAAACCAACCATTTGGAGCACCGTGCGACACAGGAGAATATCCCTGCAAGCAAACAGATGCCAATACCGCCAATAGCAAATCCAAGTTGGGACCCGGATAAAATCGAATATTTTGACCCAGAGCAGGGCTTGCTCGCGCTTGTTAATCGAGCAATTCGCGACCATATTCCCGTTGGCATAGTTGACCGCCGCGACGGAAAATTACTATGGCGTATTTTTCCAGAACAGGAGAAAGTCGAAGCCAGCGTCAGCATGGAGGAGGCGCAGTCTATTTTTCGCCATGGTGAAAGCGATCTAATTCTCCGCGCCGATGCCTCCTTCGCCGCCACTGATAATCTATATTCCATGACACTGACGGAATATCTTTGGCAAATTCACGCCATCGCTGCGGATGGACGACTGAGCAAAAAAATCCCCCTAAATCATCCCATAAAATTGCGCCGTTGGCCCAATCTCACACGCTTACATCCACTGCCAGAAGCATTACGTTTGGCGGCATTTCTCGCCCGATCTCCGGCATCCCCGGCACTAACCATTCGTATGCTGCGTGTACAATCTCAGGCGCTGTTCAATTTTCTTGCGGCCGCCGATGCCTTAGAGCTATTGGATTACAGCTCTGCCGGCACAGGGATATTACCGGAACATATTGCGTCCGCGGTCACCGCAGTGGACGTACCCAAGGCGAACCCCACAAAACGTGGTTTGCTTGGCCGCCTTTTGTCCAAGATTGCCGGGCTGTAGTGATAGAAATGAAATTTGACCCAGAGGATTGCACATGAGAGAAGATAATAAGATCGTTTTTACTGGCCCAGTTGGTGCGGGCAAGACCTCTGCTATATCCGCGATCTCCGACGTGCCTATCATCTCCACCGATGCAAAAGCCTCGGATATGACGATAAACCGAAAGGGTCACACAACTGTCGCTATGGACTATGGCATTCTGAATCTTGGAGACAAGAGCAAAGTGCATTTATATGGCACACCAGGACAAGAGCGTTTCGATTTTATGTGGGACATCCTTACCACGGGCGGTCTCGGTCTGATATTGATGCTTGACAACACCCGTCCCAACCCAAAAAAGGACATGCATTTCTTTCTGCATGCATTCAAGGATTACATCGCTGACGTCCCCGTAGTTTTAGGAATCAGCAAGACTGACATCAATTCTCACCCTGATACTTCCGAATACGCAAAAATGCTCTCTGAAGTTAGCCAAGATATCACAATGCTCAACCCTATTCCGCCGATATTTGAGGTAGATGGACGCAGAAAAGAGGACGTAAAAAATTTGGTCATGGCACTTCTTTTCTCCATCGATCCTGGTCTAGGAATGATCCCATGAGTATTGAACTCGTCACCGCTGACCATCCTCTATATGCAGAGTTAACACCAGCAGGGGCGTTCTATGTCAGTTCCGGACCCGAATTGGAAGGCAACCGTTCTATTCTTTTCAATATTCTGCGAGAGGGGCCACGAAACCCGTTCACCAATGACGCCGCGAGCCGTTGGACTAGACTAGAGGGACCCGCTGACGCGCTGCGCAGCATTTTACGCTTACAGCGCCTTGGTTTAATTCGCGGAAATCCCGAGGCACGTAAGATTCCTGAGCGGCGTTTAGAAGATATTCTTCCCGGGCTACTGGCGCAACTATCCGACGGGCAACGTGCCTTGCTGGCGGATGAAAATGGATTTTATCTGTCGACATCGGGGTTTTTACATGAATCTGCCGAGGAGCTCGCCGGGCTTTCGGCTGATTTGCTCAGCTTACAGAACCGGCATGGTAGATTGCTACGCAACAATCTTCGCGTACATAGCGAAAGCTGGGCGCTTGTCGACCCCGCAGGACAATCAGAACTTGGGTTTTGGCCTCTTTTTATTGGTCCACAGCGTTTCATGTTGATCATCGGCGGAACTCCATTATTGCAAAGCCAGTCCTTCGTTACCCTCGTCCAGATTCTCGATCAACGTTATCGCTAGTTATCGTCATTCTTTTTTATTGGGAGTTTTATCGCCATGCGTGAAGAAATGCTTAAATCCATCCTCAGCGACCTCAACGGCTCCTCCGCCGACATTGAGGCGTCAGCGGTAATTTCCACCGATGGACTTACCATCGCCTCTCTACTGGCCGGCAATATGGACGAGGATCGCGTCGGCGCGATGGCAGCAGCCATGCTGTCTTTGGGCGACCGAACCGCAGCAGAATTAGCACGCGGCGAGCTTGAGCAAGTGATGATCAAAGGAGATTCCGGCTATGTTCTTCTCATTCATGCTGGGCACGACGCCGTTCTTACCGTTATTGCCAGAAGAGAAGCGAAGCTGGGGTTGATTTTTCTGGACGCAAAACGCGCGGCCCAGGGTATTGCCGAGCTTCTGTGATGCCTGGTCTTTCCTGACATCGAGCATTCGGCCATAATTAACGTCCTCGTATAGCGGGGACGTCATGACTTTCCAAGAAATCATCCAACAGTTGCAACAGTTCTGGAGTGAACAGGGTTGCGTCATATTACAGCCAATGGATATGCCCGTTGGTGCCGGTACCTTTCATCCGGCAACCTTCCTGCGCGCGATAGGTCCGGAGCCTTGGCGTGCCGCCTATGTGCAGCCCTCACGCCGACCCACGGATGGTCGTTATGGCGACAATCCCAATCGTCTGCAGCACTACTATCAGTTTCAGGCGGTGTTAAAGCCCAATCCCAGCAATCTGCAGGACCTGTATCTGGAATCTCTGCGCCGCCTCGGCATCGACATTGCCCTGCAAGACATCCGCTTTGTTGAGGACGACTGGGAGTCCCCTACCCTCGGCGCCTGGGGGCTGGGTTGGGAAGTCTGGCTTAACGGCATGGAAGTCACCCAATTCACGTATTTCCAACAGGTAGGCGGACTGGACTGCCGCCCGGTGATGGGCGAGGTCACCTACGGTTTGGAACGCCTGGCTATGTACCTGCAAGGCGTCGAAAGTGTATATGACCTAGTCTGGACGCCGGGGGTCAGTTATGGCGACGTCTACCATCAAAACGAGGTGGAGCAGTCACGCTATAATTTTGAGCTCGCACCGGTAGACGATCTGTTTCAACGATTTGATCGCGCTGAGGCCGATTGCTGCAATCTCATTAACGCGAAGCTGCCCCTACCCGCCTACGAGCGGGTGCTCGACTGCTCACATACCTTCAATCTCCTCGACGCCCGGCATGCCATCGCCGTCAACGAGCGTGCAAGATTTATTGGCCGAGTGCGCAACCTGGCACGCGGCGTCGCCGAGATCTATGCCGACGCCCGCGCCGAACTGGGCCACCCCTTGTTACAGGGAACGGACGCATGAATTCTTACCCACTATTGCTGGAAATCGGCTGCGAAGAGCTGCCCGCTGCCGAGCAGCAACAGCTGCAACTCACTACCATAGAGAGCATGGCCCGTTTACTGGACGAGGCAGGAATCGAAACCGGAGAGATTCGCGCCTACATTTCCCCGCGCCGGATTGCCCTACTCATCCACGACCTGGCAAACACTACTCGGGCGGAAGAGGAAATACGCCGCGGGCCGCCTCTCGAACGCGCCTTTGTCGAGGGCAAGGCAACATCTGCCGCCGAGGGCTTTGCACGCTCCTGCGGTGTCGCCGTAACCGCTTTGCAGCACTTGGATACCGACAAAGGCACTGTACTTGCCTGGCGCATTCAGCATCCCGCACGTCCTGTGGCCGAGTTACTGCCGGATCTCGCCACGCGTTGGGTGGAATCCCTGCCCCTGCGCAAACGCATGCGCTGGGGACAGCGGGAAGAGAGCTTTTCCCGCCCCATTCGTTGGTTGGTCCTACGTTTCGGCGACCAGGCCCTGCCCTGGCAGGCTTTTGGTCTGCAGAGCGAGGCGCACAGCTTTGGCCACCGCGTTCATCATCCAGGACCTGTACCTATCCTACCGCTACATTCTTATGCCGAGGCCTTACTGCAGGCCAAGGTCCGTGCCGACTGGCAGGAGCGTCGTGCGCATATTGATGCAGAGCTGCACCGCGTAGCGCAGGAGCTAGATTGCACCCCGGTACTCGCTGATGCCCTCCTCGACGAAATCACCGGGCTCTGTGAATGGCCAGTCGCCTTGGCTGGCGGCTTTGCCGAAGACTATCTGAACATCCCCGAAGAAGTGCTGATTACCGTGATGATCCAGCACCAGCGCTATGTACCGTTACGCAACCAGAATGGCAAACTGGCGGCTCGCTACCTCTTCATTGCCAATCTGGAGAGTCGCGACGCGCAAGTCGTCATTCACGGCAACAATCGGGTATTACGCGCCCGCTTGGCGGATGCCGCCTTCTTTTGGGATCAAGATCGGCGGCAAAATCTGGAGTCTCGCCTCCCCGAATTGGCTACAGTATCTTTTCAAGACGGCTTAGGCAGCATTGCCGACAAGGTGACCCGTCTCAGCAAGCTTGCGCCCAAAATCGCCGCCTTAGTTGGCACCGATGCGCAAGCATCTCGACGCGCGGCAGAACTCTGCAAGAGCGATCTGCTCAGCGGTATGGTCGGTGAATTTCCCGAACTCCAGGGCATCATGGGTGGCTACTATGCCCGCCATGACGGGGAAACTGCAGCCGTAGCAGAGGCTATCGGCGAGCATTACCAGCCCGCCGGGCGCGACGACACCATCCCCAACTCGGCGGCAGGACAGGCCCTCGCCCTGGCAGATCGCATCGATACCCTTTACGGCTTCTTCGCGCTCGGGAAAATCCCGACCGGCGACCGGGACCCCTTTGCCTTGCGCCGGGCGGCCCTGGGAATTCTCCGTATTGCATTGGAGGGCGAGCACTCTCTGTCGTTGGGGGTGCTGATCAACATCGCCAGCGGCGAATATGCGAAGACCCTCCCCGCCGCCACCGACCCGAGCGAGAAGCTCAGCGAGTTCTTTCAAGACCGTCTGCGGGTGATATTCCGCGAGGAGGGCTTTACCGCTGATCGTATTGCTGCGGTGTTGGCGGTGGCTAGTGACGACCCTCTCGACGCCCAGCGCCGCTTAGAGAGTCTCAGCGCGTTCCTGGCGGAGGACCCGCGGGCCGACGATCTCGCCGCGCTGATCAAGCGCGTCAGCAATCTTTTGCGCAAAGAAGGAGAACAAGGCACAACCACCCTTCAGCCCACACAATTGCGCGAGGAAGCAGAAAAGGCGTTATTCGGCGCTTGGTCGGCAATCGGTGAGAAAGTAGAAAGAGACTTGGCGAACAGGAACTATCGGGAGGCACTCGTTACCCTCGCCAGCCTGCGCGACCCTGTCGACCATTTCTTTACGGCAGTGATGGTGCTCTGCGAGGATCTCGGGCTCCGCGCACAGCGTCTGGCCCTGCTTCGTACTCTGCAGACGGTCTTCTTGCGTATTGCCGATTTTTCCCTGCTTCAGGGCCGCGCATGACGCCACTACTCATTCTCGACCGCGATGGGGTCATCAACGAAGACAGCGATGCCTTCATCAAATCCCCTGCCGAATGGCGACCAATTCCCGGCAGTCTGGAAGCAATTGCGCGTTTCAATCGTGCTGGTTACACGGTAGTGGTAGCGAGCAATCAGTCGGGCATCGGACGGCGGCTGTTCAGCCCGCGCGCCTTGGCTGCCATCCACGCCCGCATGCGGCGAGAACTGGCCGAGGCGGGAGGACGGATTGACGCCATCTTCTTCTGCCCACATCACCCGGAAGCCGGCTGCGATTGCCGCAAACCGCAGGATGGGATGTTTCGCCAGATTGCCGAGCGCTTTCAAATCGATCTGCAGGGAGTGCCGGCAGTAGGCGACAGCCACCGCGACATTCTTGCAGCCCGCAGTGCTGGTGCAAGTCCCATTTTGGTGCTTACCGGCAAAGGCAAAAAGACCGCCGATACAGCACACGCCGAGGGAGTACCGATTTTTCATAACCTAACTGCTGTCGCCGACGCCCTGCTTGGCCATTAAGCCATGGGCAAAGCCCTGCGCAGCATCTTGTTTTACGTTACGTTCACGCTCTGGACCCTGCTCTGGGCACTGGTACTCCTACCCTTCCCGCTCCTGCCGCAGCACACGCGGTATTGGGGTTGCGGCACTTGGGCGCGGGTCGCCAGTCACATCTTTGCCTGGAGCATCGGCGTACGCTACTGCATGCAGGGGCTGGAAAACGTCCCGCACGGCCCCTGCGTCATTCTCAGCAACCACCAATCCTCGCTCGAAACCCTGCTGCTCTGGTGTTATCTCCCGCACCTGTCCTTCGTGCTCAAGGCCGAACTGCTACGCTTTCCCATCATTGGCTGGTATCTGCCCCTATCTGCCCCCATCGCCATCAATCGCGGGGCCGGGCGCCAAGCCTTGAAACAGGTATTGGAAGAAGGAGAAAAACGTCTGCGCGCAGGTGTCCCTGTGCTGATTTTTCCCGAGGGAACCCGGCAAGCCTGCGGCGAGTTAGGGACCTTTCATCAAACCGGGGTGGCCCTCGCGCAGCGTGCTGGCGTGCCGGTCGTTCCCTTGGCTGTGAATACCGGATGCTTCTGGCCGCGCGGCGATTGGCGCAAGCGTCCGGGCGATTTACACCTGCATTTCGGCCCTGCAGATAGCAGCACAGGACGCAGTAACGAAGTGACGCAACACCTGCGTGACTGGATCGCTTCCGAAATCAAGCAGATGCAGACGCACAGCGACTGAGCACAAAATCGGCAAGCTGTCGGGCAATATCCACACCGCTCACGCGCTCGATTCCTTCCAGACTCGGCACCGGGTTGACCTCAAGGACCAAGTAGCCGCCTTGGCCATCGGCCATCAGGTCTACACCCGCGAAATCCAGCCCTAGAGCAGCAGTCGCAGCTACCGCCAGTTCCCCCAGCCCGGAAGCTATCTCTGCAGCTTCTACTGGCTTCGCCGTACCAGAGCGATGCAGATTGCTACGGAATTCTTCCGGCCCTGCCCTGCGGCGCATCGCCGCCAAAACCGTACCGCCAAGCACGATGACCCGACAATCCTCGCGACCAGGCAGAAACCGCTGCAAGAGGGTTTCGTGCTGCAGTTGCAGCAGCGTATCTATCAGCGCCCGCCCGCCCCCGGTACTCTCTGCCAAGTTGACACCCACGCCTTGGGAACCGCTCAGCAATTTGCTCACCACCGGAACGCCGAGCTGTGCCAGCGCCTGTGTCGCCGCAGACGCATCTGCCAAATACCAGGTATCGGGCACCGGCAGAGACGCGCTGGCGAGGATTTGCAGAGAGAGAAACTTGTCGCGTGCGCGCTGCAGTGCATCACCACCGTTCAGACAGTAACTCCCTTGCGCAGCAAAGTGCCGCAAAAGGCGAACTCCAAGCTGGGTTAGTGGGCTGCCAAAACGCGGCAGGACTGCTTGGGCGGCCACCATGGGTTCCCCGTCATAATACAACCAGAAGCTTCCGCCCTGCAGACTCAAAGCGCAGCGCTCCGGCTGCAAGATGGTGCAAATCACGCCACGTTCCTGCAGCGCCGCCAGCAAGCGGCGGGTAGAATAGAGCTCAGGGTAACGCGAAAGGATGACGACGGAAATCAATCGCCGTCCTGATAGCGCAGTAGCGGCAATTCACCGTGCGCAATGGAGCGCTCAATAAAACTGGCGCGGCCGGGTTGCCGTTTTTCCAGATCGGCACGGCTAGGTGCATCTACCCCCACTATCGCTGCCAGTAACACTTCCAGTTCTTCACCATCCACGCGCAACGTGCCGAAGGGATTCTGCGGGCTTGCCGGGCGCCAAAAGAGATTGCTGCGCCAGCCTTTGGCACGCACTGTAGGATCCGCAAAAAGTTTTCGGCAACGCTGCGCAAGATCTTGTTTTGTTTCCATTGCCACCCTCATTTGCTGGCCTATGAATAAAATCCGCGACTTGGCTTTAGCAGTATAGAAGAGCATAATGGTCAACTATAAAGAGATCCAAAACGGACGCACGGCAACGGATCATAGTCTGGGCCCGCAGGGCCGACAAGGAGTTTGCAATGAGTGAGAACACGACACAGCAAGGGGTAGCCGGGCA
>NZ_JBFRXP010000023.1:0-35846 GCF_041146875.1 Acidithiobacillus sp. IBUN Pt1247-S3
CACCACAGACGTTTTCGAAAATAGGCGCTGAAACCCCTATGAATGCTGGGGTGGCATTACGAATTTGACGATTTTTGCCGTTGAACTGTCGAACTCGGGTGATCTGCGCTTCAAATATGACTTTAACCGGCGCTATTAACGTCGCTAAACAATATCTCTATTTTTCTCTCCAAATGCCATTCACGACTGGGGGAGCCCGGCCATGAATCAGACCATGCAACTCAAGCAGTCAGTCGACGCCCTGGCGCAGAGAGTGGTCCGCATGACCGAAGAATATACCCGTTCGGGAGTGGCGTTGTGGATTTGTCAGAATGGTGCAACCCATGTGATCCCGCTGACCGTCCGCGAGCCTGCCACACGTCTTAAATCCCATCACTGCGCCCTTATCGGGCATTACCGTGCACCCTGCCAGGCCATCGATATCGTGGATGACATTGAGTGGATCGTGCGCCAGATCCGCACTGGGCACTTGCACTAAACTGATATGAGAATCCGCAGATTGGTATTAGACATGGACGAACGCAACCCGGCCCCGCGCGGTATGGATGATTGGCTGAGAGCGCGGAAGTCTGACCTGAAAGTGGGCCTATCATGACGCCCTTGTGGACGCATTTCGTGCTCAACGTGGCGCAGGTCGTCTTCCTCCTGGTGTTCGCGCCCTTAGTGGAAGGCGTACTGCATCGCCTCGAAGAGATCATCCAGGGCAAAAGTGGGATCAGCGTCTGGCAGACCTATCGCGACATCGGGAAGCTATTCGCCAAAGATGAGGTCATTTCCGAGGAATCCACCTGGGTCTTCCGCTTTGCCCCCATCGTCGCCTTTGTCATGCCGCTCTTCGTCGTGTTACTGATTCCGGCGCTGACCAAATTTCCCCTGTTTTTCGCCTTCATGGGCGACATGGTAGCGGTGGGATTCCTGATGGCCGTTTCCGGGTTTTTCGTGGCGCTGGCCGGGATGGATACCGGCAACGTCTATGCGGCGGTGGGTGCCAGCCGCACCCACATGGTGGGTTTTCTGGCGGAGCCCGTCTTCATCATGGTGTTCTTTAGTGTCTCTTACGTCGCCAACAGCACCATTCCCTACTTCGTCAACGCGACCTGGGGGGCTTCCTGGGCCAGCATGTTTCAGCCCTCTCATCTGCTCATCGTCCTGGCGTTCTTTTTGCTGATCCTCGCCGATGAGGGTCGCATTCCCGTGGACAGCCCGGCGGGCAAGGTGGAAATCGCCATGATCGGGCACTCCAAGGGGCTCGAATATTCGGGCAGCAGCGCTGCCCTGATGAAATGGGGTGGCGCTATGAAATTGATGGTCCTGGCGCTGGTTTTCGTCAATGTGCTGGTTACCCCTTGGGGCCTGTCTGCCCATGCGCAATGGGGCGCCATCCTCGCTGCCGTGGGCCTGGTCCTGCTCAAATTGCTGGCTTTTGTGGTCGTGCTGGCACTGGTAGAGACCAGTCTGGCCAAATTGCGGCTGTTCCGCATCCCTGAGTTTCTGGCCGTCGCCTTCATCATCTGCCTGTTCGCGGTGAGTGTGCGCCTGGTGGGGATCGCCTGATGGTCGCCGTCAGTAGCACCGCCCTCGCCCTGGACGGCTCGGTGGCCGGACTCTTCGTGGTGTTTGGCCTCGGGGTCATGGTCTCCCGGCAAATGCTGGCCTCGCTGTATTTTTTCATGTGGCAATCCGTCGCCCTGACGGCATCGGCGCTGGTCCTGGCCGATGCCCTGGACGCCATCAACCTGCTCTGGGTGGCGATCATTACCTTCGTCACCAAGGTGATCGCCGTTCCGCTGGTGTTGCGCTGGGCGGCTGGACAGGCCATATACGGGCGGCGGGAAGTCGATCAGGCGCTGAGCATTCCGGCTTCGGTATTGGTGGCAGCCGTCCTGGCCTTGGTCGGCTGGTTCGCGGTGGCACCCACCCTGCCCTTCCTGCACACTGCCCCTTTTGCCCACCTCAACTTGCCGACGGGGCTCATCATGGTGCTGTGGGGGGCTTTTACGGTGGCGCTGCGGCGGGAAAGCGTCGCCCAACTGATGGGACTGCTCATCATGGAAAACGGGGCATTTTTCGGCTCCATCGCCATCGTCCACAACCTCGCGGTGATTGCCGAAATTGCCGCTGCGGTGGACGTGCCCATCGTCGCCCTGGTCATCGGCTTACTCATCCGCAACATTCGCCGCGTCACCGGCTCCACGCGAGTGGGTGCCCTCGACCGCCTGCACGAGCGCTGAAGCCATGTCCGCGCACTGGCTGCCTCTGCTCATTTTGCTGGTTCCCCTGGCGGGTGCCCTGCTGGCCGTCGCCAACCGGCGCAGTGCGCCCTACCTCAGCCTGCTGGCGGCGCTGATCACCTTGATCCTGGCCATCTCGGCCGCATGGTGGGTAGAAAGGCACGGTATCCTGCGCGGTAGCGCCGGCTTTTTTTCCCTTGATGCCTTGGGAGCTTTGTATCTCTTGCCGGTGAGCTTCGTGTACTTCACGTCCTCCCTGTATGCCATTGGCTATCTCTGGGCGCGGCGGCAGGAACAAGGGCCCGATGCCGCCCCTCCACGGTATCGGGAATATTTCCCGTTGATGAATGTCTTTGCCCTCGTCATTCTGGCGGTGCCACTGGTGTCCAATCTGGCCTTGATGTGGATTTCCATTGAGTTGACGACGGTCTTTTCTGCCTTTTTGGTCGCCTACGAAGACCGCGCCGAGGCCTTGGAGGCCGCCTGGAAATACGTAGCCCTCACCAGCATGGGGGCAATGATCGCCCTGCTTGGCGTGCTGATACTCTATTACGCGACCCACAGCCTGGGCCAACCCGCCACCTGGAACGGCCTGTTGCGGGCGGCCCCGCAGATTCCCGGCCCCATTCTGCTCCTGGCCTTCGTGCTGTGGCTGGTCGGCTTTGGCGCCAAAACCGGGCTGGTGCCCATGCACACCTGGTTGCCCGATGCCCATAGTCAGGCACCGGCATCCGTCTGCGCCGTGCTGTCGGGAGTGGAGACCAGTGCCGCCCTATACATGCTGCTGCGCCTCTACCCCGTGCTGGCCAGCAATCCCGGCATCCACGACCCCGCTGCCTGGTATATGACGGCTGGCTTGATCACCGTTGGCAGTGCCGCCTTCATGCTCCTGCAGGTCCATGATTTCAAGCGGATGTTTGCCTATTCCACCATCGAACACATGGGCATCATCCTCACCGCCTGCGGCATCGGGGCGGCGGTGCATGAAGTGGGAACGGTCTATCAACTCTTCGCCCACGGCTTTACCAAATCCCTGTGCTTTTTTGCCGCCGGCCTTGCGGGCGTGGTTTTTGGCACCCAAGAGATCGCCCAGGTGCGCGGTCTCATCAGCCGGGCTCCCGCCGTGGGTTGGGCGCTGATCATCGGTACCCTGGCCATTGCTGGCGCGCCCCCCTTCGCGCTGTTCCTGTCGGAATTCGAGATCCTGTATACCGGATATGCCAGCGGCCAGTATCTGGCCACTGGGCTGCTCACCGCCTTCATCGTCCTGGCCTTCATTGCCCTGGCCTATCAGGCTTCGCGGATCGCCTTTGGAGCACCCGCGACGGACGCCCCCCAGGCGCGCCTGCCCATCCCGCGCAGCAGCATGGCCGCCATCGCCTTGGCCATCATCCCGGTTTTCGTCTTCGGATTTTTTCTGCCGCCAGCACTGGGGCACCTGGTCCATCAGGCGGCGGCATTGTTAGAGGTACATAGATGAGCGCGGCCAACCCCTTCACCCATTGGCTAGCGCATCTGGCGGGCGTGGAGCAGCGCACGCTGCAGCCCGACTGGCTGCAACTGCGCTGCGCCGCCACCCAACTGCCCGAGCTGACCACCGCCCTGGTCCACGACTGGCAGGCGGAATTTGCCACGCTGCTGGTGGAGGAGACCGGGGTGGACGACGTCCTCGCCGTGCATTATCTCTTTTACCTCCCCAACGACGGTCAGCGCATCGAAACCCGCATCGAGGCGCATCCGGGCGAGGAGCTACCCGCCATCAGCGACACCGTACACGCCGCCGACTGGCATGAGCGGGAAGCCTGGGATTTGTACGGGTTACGCTTTCGCGGTCACCCCTTCCTGGGGGATTTCGTCCTCCACGATGATGATTGGCCCGAAGGCGTGGACCCCATGCGGCGCCGTTTTGATGGTCACCAGCGTCCCGATGTCCACGGTTCCGGTGCGGATTGGCAACCCCCCAAGATTCTCCAGGAAGACGGCGCCATCGTCTTCCCCATCGGGCCCATCTGGGGAGACACCAATGAATCCGGTCTGTGGCTGCTGGAAACACCGGGAGAACAAATCCATTACCTCCACACCCGGCTTTTTTACAAATACCGGGGTGTGGAAAAAATCGCCGAGGGCCGCCCCGCCGGCGATGCCTTGCTGCTCGCCGAGCGTTTTGCGGGAGCGTCTGCCTTTGCCCACGGCTGGGCGTATTGTCAGGCGCTGGAAAGTATCGCCCAGCTTCGGGTTCCGCCCCGTGCCCAGCGGTTGCGGGTATTGTTCGCGGAACTGGAACGCATGCGTCACCACGCCGCCAACATCGCCGAAATTGCCGGCTCTACGGCACTATCCGTCGGCAAGGCCATGGCCCAAGACATTGTCGAGAGTTTACTGCGCCTGAGCGCGCGCCTCTGTGGACATCGCTATTTTTTCGGCATCTTGCAACCCGGCGGTTTGCGGCAAGACCTAGATGAGCACCGCGTACAACTGTTGCTCGACACCCTGCCTGCCGTGGAGCAACGCCTGCGCGACCTGGAAGACCGCCTGGAACGTAGCTCCAGTTTTCTCGACCGCATCGAAGAAATGGGGACCCTCAGCCCGGAGCTCGCCCAAACCTACGGCGTAGTCGGTCCCATTGCCCGCGCCTCGGGGCGGCCCCTCGACCTGCGCCGCCATCTGCCCTATGGCGCCTACACCCACCTGCAGCCGGAAATCCCGGTGGAGCAGGAAGGCGACGGCTATGCCCGGCTGCGCATTTTTTTCGCGGAAACCCGGATCAGCGGCGAAATGGTCCGCGAAGTCGCCGAGCGGCTCCCTAGTGGACCGATTGCCGAACCCTGGCAGCCCCAGGAAGGCCATGCGCTCGCCTGGGTAGAGGCCCCTTCGGGAGCCACCTTCCACTGGCTGCGCTGCGACACCGACGGGCGGGTATCCCGCCTACGTCTCGGTACGCCCGGTTTTCGCAACTGGCATGCCTTTGAACGCGCGGTGGAAGGCGCGGCCTTTCAGGACTTTCCCATCATCCTGGCCACCTGGGGCCTGTCCATAGCGGAGAATGATCGCTGATGAGCTTCTGGCCTTACTACGGACTAAAACAGGGCATTCAAACGACCCCCTGGCCCGACGGCGAGGATCTCAGTCCGGGTCTCAGTCCGGGACGGCCGTTGTCAGCGCCCGTCACCGCCCCCGAAGCGACGGCGGCACTTTGCCCTGTGGGTGCCCTGCAGGCGAGAGCCGAGGGTGTCCATGTCGCCTTTGACCGCTGCATACACTGTCAGCGCTGCCGTCAGGGGGAACACGCCCTGCCTTGGCAAGAAGATTTTGCCTGGACCGTAGCGGCAGCCAACAACCAGGGCCCCTTGGGAGGGCGCTTTTATGAGTCCCTGAACGTGCTGTACGTCGATGCCGGTGCGTGCGGGGCCTGCGTCAACGAAGTCCGTCTGATCGATGCCCCCGCCTACAATCTGCACCGTTTGGGCATCTTCGTGACAGCCACCCCACGCGACGCCGATGTGCTGCTCGTGGCCGGCCCCATCACCGACGCCATGCGCACCGCCATCCGCAAAGCCTATGCCGCCATGCCCGAACCCAAGCGCGTGGTGGGCATGGGGGTCTGCGCCGTCAACGGCGGTATTTTTGGCGAGAGCTTCGCCTGCGCCGGCGGGCTGGAAAAAATCGTCCCCGTGGATTGGTGGATTCCCGGTTGCCCACCCCCACCTCTGGCCATTTTGCAGGGGTTGTTGCGGGTCGTCGGTCGAGCCGTTCCCCAGATGACGGAGGAGGGAACCCCATGATGCTCTACGTCCTCGCCTACTTGCTGCTGCTCGCCGGTCCCCTGGTGGCCCTGTTGCCGGGGCGCCGCCTTCCCCCCGTCCTGGCCTGGGGGCTGATGACACTGGCCTGTGTGCTGCTGGGAATACAGGGCATTGACGCCATGGTCGCCGGTGGAGCAATCCCTATGATTCATCTGGCGTTACCGGTAATTGGCGCCTTCAACTTCGTGCAGACGCCGCTGGGCGGGTTGCTCATCCTCATCACCGCCGCCGTATTTGCCGTCACCCTGCCCTTCGTGACCCATGACGCCAACGCCTATGGTCGCGCTCGCCGCGGATTATTCCTTGGCATCGTCATGTTGACCCTGGCCGCCATGATCGGCTTTTTCAGCGCCGCCAGCATCGTCTCCTTTATGTTTTGCTGGGAGATCGCCGCCATCGCCATCTGGGGCTTGATCACCTTTGAAACCCGGCAGAGCAAACCCGTCGCCGCCGGACTGCTGACCCTGGCCCTCTCGGAACTCGGCAGTCTGGCGGGATTGGTGAGCCTCTTGCTCCTGGCTTCGGCAGCGGGGAGCAGCCAGCTCGCCGAAATCGCCAACGCCATGCCCCATATCCCAACGAGCCTCGCCGTGGTCGCGGGCCTGCTGGCGTTTTTTGGCTTCGGCATGAAGGCCGGCATCATCCCCCTCAACGTCTGGCTTCCCGCCGCCCACGGCTCCGCCCCACGATCCACCTCGCCGATCCTCTCGGGTGCCACGCTCAACCTGGGGCTGTATGCCTTTTTGCGCATCGATGCCCCGATTGCCCTGCACCATCCCACCCTTGGGCTGGTCATTCTCAGCAGCGGCGCCCTCACCGCCCTCATCGGCATCATCTACGCCCTGGTCGAAAAAGACATGAAACGCCTGTTGGCCCAAAGTTCCGTGGAAAACATGGGCATTGCTACGGCGGGTATTGGCGCCGGCCTGACCTTTGCCGCCTACGGTCATCCCCTCCTGGGCGGGGCCAGCATGGTGGCCGGCCTCTATCACATGATCAACCATTCTACCTTCAAAACGCTGCTGTTTCTGGGTGCCGGAGGGATTGATGCGACCACTGGCACCCACGACCTGGACGCCATGGGGGGCCTGATGAAACGCCTACCCGCTCTCGGTAGTTTTTTTCTGGTGGGCGCCTTTGCCATCGCCGCCCTGCCTCCATTCAACGGCTTCGTCAGCGAATGGTTGCTGCTGGAATCTCTGCTGCGGGTGGTGGAAATTCCCGACATTCCCGTGCGTATTACCTTTGCCTTGTCGGGTGCCTTGTTGGCGCTGACTTCGGGGCTTGCCCTTACCTGCTTCATCTTGTTGCCGGGGAGTGCCCTGATGGGGCTACCGCGCTCCCCGGCCGCCGCCAGCGCCCACCAGGCGCCGCGCACGGTGGTCATTCCCATGGGCATTCTGGCCGCGCTTTGCCTGCTGCTGGGACTTTCGGCAACGCTGGTCATCCCAGCGCTCGGGCAACTGGCCGCGCCCCTGGTCGGCGCCAACCCCACTGCCGCACTGGTTCCCAATTTCTTCCACTGGACGGGCAGTGTGCCGCTAGCCATCCAGCACGCTCTGGACCCCATCGGCGCGCGTGTAGGCGCCCAAATACTGCCCCTACGCGGGCTGGTCGTCATGCACCTGGATCACAGTAACGCCCCGGTGGTGTATGCCATGTCCACCCTGCTGACGTTTTTGGTGCTGACCTTCTTGCTGGGGGGCGTCTGGCTGCTGGTGCGCGGGCTGCGCCATCGCGGCGTGCGGCGCAGCACCCTCTGGGATGCCGGCCTCACCCGGCTGCGCCCGGAAATGACCTATACTGCAACCACCTTTGCGGCACCGGTGCGGGTCGTCTTCCAAGGGCTTTTCCACCCGGTCGTGGAAACCCAGGAAGAACGCCAGGGCGCTTTTGTCCTGACCCGTCGTTATCACCAGGTCATCACCAATGTCTCCGAACGCCTGGTACTGCACCCCATCAGCCGCGCCGCCTTTTTTATCGCCGACAAGCTCGCCCGCATGCACAAGGGACGGGTGAATACCTATGCGAGTTACATATTACTGGCCTTGGTCCTGGTGCTGGTCATCGCGGCAGGTGCGGGGGGTGGGTAACCGCTTTACGCCGCAAATATACCTATGCCTTTAGAGATTGAATCCAGACCACATTTAGATGTTCTAAAATTATTGAAAGGGTTGCAACACCATCTCGCCACTCAAGCTGATAGACAAGGAGTCTACCGATGAAGGATTTGCGCACAAACTTTCTCGATCATGTCAAAAAGGGGTTACAGGGCCAGCCTCTGCCCTTGCGCCTCATCTTTTGGGATGGTCATGAGTATGCCTTCGCCGAGGACGTGCGGGTCACTATGCACATCAAGACCGCCAAGATTGTCACGCATTTACTGGTGGGCAGCGCCCTGGACGTGCTCGGGGAAGCCTATGTGGAGGGTGACCTCGATATGGAGGGCAGCTATCAGGACATCCTCGCCGTTGCTGAGGGCCTCGGCAGCGCCTTCCCCGGCAAAAAACCCAAAACCGGCATCCTCCACAAGGCCCTGCACAGCAAGGCCAAAGACAAAGAGGCCATCCACTACCACTATGACGTTTCCAACGCCTTTTACCAGCTTTGGCTGGACCGCAACATGGTGTATTCCTGCGGCTATTTCAAAACCGGCGAGGAAGACATCGACACCGCCCAGGAACAGAAACTCGATCACATTTGCCGCAAGCTGCATCTGCAGCCGGGCGAAAAGCTCCTGGACATCGGTTGCGGCTGGGGCGGCTTACTGAGCTGGGCGGCCCGCCACTATGGGATTCACGGCGTCGGTGTCACCTTGAGTGAAGAACAGTTTGCCTTCGCTAAGGAACGTATGGCCCGTGAAGGGCTGGCTGACCGAATGGAAATCCGCCTCCAGGATTATCGCGACATCCCCGAACGGGAGCACTTCGACAAGGTCAGCTCCGTGGGCATGTTCGAGCATGTGGGGCGGGCCAAGCTGCCCGAATACTTCGATGTCATTCAGCGGGTGCTCAAGGAGGGCGGCTGGGTAATGAATCACGGCATCACCGCCAGCCAGCAGGATGACGAGGGCGGGCATCATTCGGGCTCCGATTTCATCGACAAATACGTCTTTCCCGATGGCGAAATCCCCCATTTGTGGCGGGTAGTGCGGGACATGGCCGGCGCCAGCCTGGAGGTGCTGGACGTGGAAAATCTGCGCCCGCACTACGCCCAGACCCTCATCCATTGGGTGCGCCGCCTGGAAGCCCACAAGGCCGAAGCCGTGGCCATGGTCGGACCACAGCGTTATCGCATCTGGGCGATCTACATGGCCGGCTGCGCCTACGCCTTCTGGCGCAACTGGTCGGCGCTGCATCAGGTCCTGGCCGTCAAGCAACGCGGCGAAGCGCTCACCCCGCGCCCCTGGGAACGCCGCTACCAGTATGTGGATCACGATCCCTTTCGCCTCGCCGAGCCGGATTGGGGGGACGTATGAGCCCGCACGCTATCCATTCCATCACCCTGGTCCGTCACGGCATGACGGAATGGGCCGCCAGTGGCCGCCATACCTCCGTCACCGATATCGACCTGACCGAGGAAGGGAGGGCGGAAGGCAAGGCCCTGTGGGCTTATTTCGCGGCGGGCGACCATCACTTCGATGGGGTCTACACCAGCCCTCTCCGTCGGGCGCGGCACACCGCCGTGCTCGCCGGCTTCGAACCCCAGACACACGCCGGCCTGCACGAGTGGCGCTATGGCCGCTACGAGGGCAAGACCACGCCGGAAATCCACAAGGAGAACCCGGAATGGACCATCTTCCGCTGTGGCGCCCCGGAGGGCGAGACTGGCGAGCAGATTCAACAACGCTGCCAAAAACTCCTGCAGGATTGGGCAGACGCGGGGCACGAGCACGTGCTCTGCTTTGCCCATGGCCACATCCTGCGCGCCCTGGCCTGCTGTTGGCTAGGACTGGGCTTGGAGTTTGGCGACCACCTGCACCTGGATGCCGCCAGCATCTCTCGTCTGGGCTGGGAGCATATTAGCCCGGCGATTACGCTATGGAATCAGCGCCAATAGCCGCCGAATGTTGTTCTATACTGAAAGGGTGTCGTTAGCAGAGGAGATAGGCAATATGAAACTCGTGGATTCCCCAAAGGGTACTATTCGCATAGCATTTGACAAAAAAGATCTCAGCAAAATTGTTGATCCGATCATCAAAAATGCCGAGCAGTTTTCCTCCGTGCCGCTGGACATGGTGTATTTGCTTGGCGAGCAGGACTATCGCATCGACGATCACTTTCAACAACCCAAGGGTGTTTTTGATTGAGGAGGCAAAATGAAGATTATCGCAGAAGATCAGGACAGCACCACGCTGGAACTGAGTATGGCGGAAGCCCAAGAAATTGCCGCCAATTTGGACAAAAATGCCAGCATCCTGGGTAGCGCAGGCGCGGAGCTCCGCAAACTCTTACCCGATGCGGCAGTCAGTGCGGGGGGAACACCCCGCTATGAATATGACGAGCCCGAAGATTTACGCAACCCCTAAGCGGTCGCCAGAGTCGCCCCCGGACGTTTCGGGGGTTCGTAGGTTCTAACCAGTGACGGAGTCGATATCTCATGGAAGCAAAAACCTGGATCCTGGTGGCGAATGCCAGCCATGCAAAACTCTATCAGCGCCAACACACACTCCAAGTGCCCGAATATCTGCGCAGTTGGGAACATGAAGAAAGCCGCAAGCATGTGGAAGATTTGATCGCCGACAGTGCCGCTGGCCGCAGCCAGCAAAGCTTTGCCCACGGTGCCCGCCCCGCCATCGACCCCAAAACGAGCCCCAAGCTGGTCGTCAAGGAGCATTTTGCCGCCGAGCTGGGTCACTACCTGAATCAGGAGCGCAAAGCGGGCACCTTTGCGGAAATCATTCTGGTCGCCTTGCCGGAGTTTCTGGGCTTACTACGCGAGGCCTTGGACAAGGATATGGCAAACTGTGTAACGAAAAGTGTGGCCAAGGATTACACCGAGAGCCATAGCGAGGAACTCCAAAAGCATTTGGAGGCATAACCACCCTGAGGCGCACGCCGCGCGCAAGAGACCCTTTTATTTAGGTAGCTGCGTCAAACGCTGTTTGTAGGCCCGCTCGATACAGGCGGCATCGGCCCCACAGGCGTTTCGCTGCTTGAGCCATGCTAACTGTTCTGTTTTGAGCTGGTCTCGCAGCGGATCGCAAGCTAACTGGCTGTCTCTGTAGGAACTATAACGAGCGTTGAGTTCATTATCCAAATTCCGCAGCTTCTCGCTCTTACAGATCGTCGTTTCTGTTGCGCCAGCAGCTTTCTTGCAGAAAATAGGATCGGTAGTTTCCCGATCTTCAGCCGATTTTCCTGTCGCGGCAAAATCGCTCCACTGCGAGATGCGGTCATTCAACAAACAGGCGTTTAGTAGAGAATCGCTTTTTTGCGGGTAGAGAGTATGATAAAAATTCAGCCAGGCTTGGCGGTAGGAATACCACAGCTTTTGCGAATCGGCGACATTCGCTGGGTATACTACCCGCCATCTGCATCTGAATATATTTCTTTTTCAATAAGACTAATGGATTTGGCCATAACCTTTTTCAAGCGCTCATCCAGCGCCGCAACGCCAGGATTAGGAAACGCTTGCATTTTATCCTGCACGACCAGCGTTAACAGTCGCGGAAACGGTTGCCATTTTTTTCTCCTTCCAGCATCTGCCAATGCGAGTTCCACATAGGAGCCGCACCAGTGCTATATTCAAGTTCAGCTTGATCGAACCATTTTCCGGAAACTGCCACGAGATGCCAGAACGCTTTTTTCTGCGCCTCACTCCACCGCGCCGTCATCGTTTTCCATTGTGCCTCTCGAAGCAGTTTATGATTATCTATTTCATGGAGTGCGCATTCATTTGCAGACAGCGCTGAACTTGCATGATCGCATGTTTTGAATGGCGTGGGTTGTGCGGTTTTGCTCCTTTCCTGTAAATCAGCCAGGCCGGCTTCCAGTTCCGCAAGGCTCAAAGCTTCGCAAGCAAAGCGCGTAGCCAGCGGTATATTGCGAGGAACGCCTTGGCCATTGGCGTACAACATCGCCAAGACACCGGGACCCTGTAGCATTGGCGCGCCAACATCCTCTTTACGTTCGACATACGCACACCATCGCGCTTTTTGAAAGTCCGGCTTGCCAATGGCAGGATCATAATAGTCGATGCTGTTACAGTTTTTATCTTTCGAAAAATACGCTTTGTCTGGCAGGTCACGCGCCGGGATCGGCACTTTTTTCGCCTGTTTGCATATCGCTTCGGCTTGTGCCTCGCCGATTTCTGCACTCCATGCTGTCGGCATCGCTGCAAAAAGTAGAGCCACGCAGGCAATGGTCCCTGATAGCTTGTGTCTTAGACTCAAGTTGTTAGAGCTTTTCATAACGCAACCTTTCAACTCTTCGGCATCACAGAGATCAGGGCATTGACCGTTGTCCGACCTTTGTCTATCGACACTTGGATACTCGACACCGTGATTTCTGCACCGTCAAAGATGTGTTGACCCGTGCCGCCAGAGATCATCATCATTCTGCCGCCCGATTCCGCCATAGACATAACCGAAACATCCGAAAACCCAACCCGTGCAAACTGGGTTTTTACCAACGTTTCGGCGTCGGGTGGGAGGGGGTTTTGCCCATACGCCACCAACTGATGCGCCTTTTCACCACTCGGCAGGTTGGCATTCTGCCCACTGACGGCGACATCCATTTTCAAGGTCAGTTTTCCGACCACCGGCTCCAGGGTCTTTTGCAAAAGATGGAAAGCAATCTGTCCGTCCACTCCCGTGGCGGCGATGCTTTCCCCTGATTTTTCATCCGCGGCTATGCGCGCTTGGACCCGCGTGCCATCCTCTGTCTTGCCCTGAAAGTTGACAGATTTTCCGCTGTTGTCCTGTTTGGAACCACTACAACCCGCTATCGCCAAGGCAACGGCCAGGAGCAGAACGCCTGTGACCGACCTGCGCCCCAGCAACGAGCCTGGGCATTGATTCTTTCTGGTGTAGCATCTATCCATCTTTCCCTCCGCCCCTGTATTCGCTCAGGGCTATTAGTGTCACAGATAACCTTTGCGGCAATATTTCCGCCGTCGCCATTCGGGCATTCCATATCTTTGAAGGCCAAAAGCGTCCTTCGGAACGCGCCACCAACTTGGTCTTCGCCTTGCCACAGACCGAGCGACGGCAAAGCAATAGGCTGGCTTCTGGCCCCGCCTCCAACCCTCATTGCCAAAACGCATTGAGTGCGGGTGCTTCTCCCTTCGCCTTCGGTAACGGCAGCTGGCAGGCGGCGAGATTTCCGTTGGCGCAGGGCAGGCGGTAAGCGGTGATGGGTACAGTCACCGTCAACGCTTTCCTACAATTCATCGCTTGCGCGCCCTGGCAGGTCTGGTTCATACCCAGCAGGTCCGCCGCCGCCCAGGCCCGCAGGGCAGGCAGCAGCGTGGATAGCACCGCCGGGTTGCGCACAAAAAGACGGATGCCGGCGTCCTCCGGAAGCTTGCTTGCTTCGCCCGCGCGGTATCGGTAGTACAGATTATCCACCAGCCCCAATGCAAGGACGTCGCCCTGGGAATTGCTGTACACCAGGCTTTGGGTTTGCGCGTTGTGCGGTTCGATGCCCCAGTACAGCACCCCCTGGGGCAGGATCGCTTTGGGAAGCGGCGAAATGCTCAAGCCACGGATGGCACGCTGCTCTAAAGTCTCGCCACCGCCCACGGCTAACTGACCGTCTTTGCCGAGATACTGCGCAAACATTGCTCGCGTGAGTGCGGGGCCGGAAAACCGCTTTTCCAAACCATTCAGTTGCCAGGAGCGGTCCGTGAGGACTTTGAGGGTGCAGGGTCCGTTATCGCCACACTGCAAGAGTTTCTTTTCAAACGCTGCGTTGGTGTCCAACAGCGCTTTGCAATACGGCGTTCCCTTGCCAGCTTTTTGCAGGTCTTCCCAAAATCCTACGCTAATAGTATCGAGAAGCCCAGCGGACCCGCCAAAAGAGCCCGGCGGGTTATAACTGTTTATCGCCTTGCATACGGGACCCCATGCCGGGCTGGGAAAAGGTTTTCTACCAATGCAATAGGCGTTAGGCCCGCCCCAATCGGGATCGTAGCGGGAGCTCGCCAAGGCCGGGCAGTCCAGTTGCTGTTCTCCGGCTTTATCCTCAGCGGCATAGACTTGTCGCTCTTGCGACATGCCGAATACACCCAAAGCCGTTGCCATCACCACTAATACCAACTTTCCGTTCATTTTTTCCTGAACCACAGGTATCCCAAGCTAGTTCCAGAGGGTTTGCTGACACCAACATCGCTAGCTTCGATGTCGAACACTCCTTCATGCTTATCCCCATTCCGCAACTCCACCAGCATCTGGAAAGAATATTGGCCAGGATAATCCTTCTGCGCCTCGTCCTCATGGCTTCGCAAACTCAGCACGAGCAGCTCCATATCGCTCACCGCTGCGGCCAATCAGAGAGAGTCCGGGCACGTAGGCGATAGGCTCTTTCCAAACACGCTGCATCTGCCTTACAGGCGTCAAGGCTTTTGAGCCACTTGCGCTGATCTGCAATCAGTTCTGCCCGCCCGGCGCTGTTGGGCTTGCTTCTTGCAAAAGCCTGATGATAGGACTCGGCCATCGTACGGTCCCACATTTGCAACTGAGGGTTGCTGCAGACGACTTTTTCCGTGGGTGTACGCGCCATTCGGCAATCAGCCTCGGCAACCGGTGGCTGGGTCTTTTTCTCCTGGAAATACTTGGCTGTATCCTCGCCAAGTGCCTGTTGATATGCCTGGGTGAGTTCTTTCACATTGTCACCTCCAACGTCACGGATACCCATATCCCAATAATACGCATTGAGCAGATCCTGCCGCCGGGCAGCATCATCCTTGAGTAACCGATCCCGCATTTTCGCGCCGTAGGCTCGATCCAGAGCCGCCAGTCGCGGATGTTTACAAACCGTTTTCTCTGCAAGGTTACTTGCCGTTCGGCAATCAAATGAGGGGCCATTGCTCGGCAAGGGGCGCGTATAGAGGTCGAAAATTTCGCCAAGCAATCATGGAAATTGCGGCGCTTCCCGCAATATTGTCTTAGGCGCTGCATTTGTCACACCTCCAAACTCTGTCTGCACTTTTGCTTCGAGTGCGCGCCACTCCTCAACCTTGAGATATCCCACAGACTTCCCCACTTCCTTACCATTGCGAAAAAGCACGATTTGAGGGAGAAGGTTTATACCGTAACGTTGTATAACGGGGGGAAGGTTCTGCCACGGAGACCATTGCGTTACCGCATACACTAGCCCCTGCCGGGCACCGTGATGACTCAGAACGGTAAAATTCTTTCGCATGCCTTCGGTACAGAAGACACATTTTGGGTCCGGACTGGTGAACAACACCACAGCTTTGTCATGCTTGGCGAGAAAATTTGGAAGCTCATCCGCAGGCACCAGCATGGGATCCGCAAAGGCCGCCCCCGCTACAAAAAACAATAGGACAAAAGATACAATTTTGTATATGGACAGGTACATCACGCCCCCCTTTTGGTATCAGGATAAATCTCACGACAAGTCATTTTTATCTCAACATTTGGCTTTACCACAAACTAAGGTAGTGTCCCGTTTACCGGTTCGCATTTCTGTGCGTACATCATTGCCAAAAGAGTCCGGGAGACACGGAATCCTGCACCTTGGGCAAGGGCACAGGGCTCTGTAGGGCGTTATTCTCCCGCTTTTTGCCGGCCTCGTGTCGCAGTAGAAAGGCGCGAATGGGCAGGGGCGACTGCATGGCCGCAGTGCAGCGCTGGGCGTCTTTGCCCGGGCATTCCTGGTTGAAGCCCAGACTGTCCGCCGCCGCCCAGGCGCGCAGCGCCGGCAGATAACGCTCCAGGGCCTTCGGGTCTTGCACAAACAGGCGTAACTGGGGCGTCGAGGTCTTTTCTTTGCTGGATAACAGCAGATCATCGGCCATGCCCAGTACCTGCAACTGTCCTTTGCCGTTGGTCATGGCCAGCGACTGCACAGAGCCCTCCCCCTGCTGGAAGCCCCAAAAAAGGGTGCTACCGTCGGCCAAGGTCACGTGCGGCAGGGGATACAATGCAAAACCCGCCATCACCCGTTGCCCCAGGGCCTGGGGCTTGCCGCCCGAGCCGGGAATCACCCAACCTTTGCTCCAGGCCGCTATCTCGTCCTCGGGCAGATCCTTGCGCAGCTTGGCACGCAAAGCCATCAGCTCTTTATCCCTCGCCTCTTCGACCCGCAACATGCACAACAAATCTTTGCCACAGGCATCGCGCCGACGCAGATACTCCCCCTGGGACACCACGATGCGCTGCTGTTCCGGGCTATTCAGTGCGGTGTTCTGCAGAAGGTCACGATACTGACCGAAAACGTAACCATCCTCTTGGACGAGCTTGTCCCAAAGCTTACTATGGCGCGCCTCAGGACTACAGATAACCCGCTGCGCAGCCCAATGCTCTTTGTCGTTGCATCCGACAACATTGACATAGGGCAATTCATCGATGGAGTGGACCGCGGCCTGGGCCGGCGCCATAGCCCCCAGCGCGATCCACGCCACCGAGAATACCATCACAGTACGACGCATTTGCCTACACCACATACCATTTCCTCCGCTCATTGCCTATTGCCACTCGATTACGAGCCCCGCTGTTCTCGCCGCCGCAGGGAGAGCCTTTTTGTGGTAGCGCACCCCTCTGGATTGCCTGCTTGAGAAGATTACCTTCTCGCTGCCGCCTACTCGCATAGCGCCTATCGGGAAGATCGTTCTTGGCAAGGTGCCCGGCCAAGGTCTCCCAATCTCCCGCATAAAAGGCCTTCCACACCACGTAGCGGGTTTCGGCCTGTTTAGTTTTTCGGCAATCCTTGTTATCTACCGCCTGCTCTCCTTTACACTTTTTACTCGAATACGTGTGAATTTCGTCTGCCTGGGAGCCGTACTGATAGGTGAAATCGAGCAAAACTGTTTGTGCCGCCTCCGGTAGTTGCTGAAAGGTGACACCCATAGTGTTATAGTTGTTGAATAGTTTTTCAGTGTTCTGGCGCTCGCTAGCCTTGATTGCATTACTCAATAAGGATGCTTCTTCCTTGCTCACGAATAGAGGATGCTTTTGAAGCGCATCAACCGCTGCTTGCAATTTCAGGCCCATATACGGACTCAATCGTGAAACAAGTTCATTCACATCCACGCTAGCGGGCTTACCGTACTTCCGAACATAATTTTCCACTCGGTTCCGTAACCCGTTTGCAGTTTGCTGTCCCAAATCCACTCCCACCCCAATAGTGACGCCGCTACTACCTGCCGCCTTGAAATCCGGGTGCGATTTCAAGAGGCCGGGAACAAATCCTCCGCGATTTTTGTCCATTTTTGCTTCCCCATAAAATCCTGGTACATAAGCCCCCACGTACAGCCCCCCCTCGCTGGTCTCTAGGAAGGAACTATCGGCGCGATTGGCACTTGAACAAGGGATACTGGGCTGCGCAGCACTCTGCGTTGGCGCGGTTGGGCCAGAGCTTACCGGTGCGGTCACTGGCGGGGCTGCACACGCAGCACCCAGCTTTGCCTTGACGTCAGCATCAAGCCCTAAACATGCATGCGCATGAACATCAATTTCAGCCATACGCTTATCATAAGCATCAGCAATACACTTGGTATCCGCTTCACATTTATCCCTCTCCCTCAGCCACTCCTTCTGCTGCATGGCTTCATATGCCAGCATACACTTGTTGTTCATTTTTTCTTCGTGAGTGCGCCAGGCCGTGTAGTTGTGATTGAGCTGAGCATCCTTCAGTTTCAAGTCGTTGTGTGCACAGATAGTCTTCTCCACAGGGGTTTTGGCAAGCTTGCAATCGAAGGCGTCCGCCGTGCCGCACCAGCTTACTGCCGCAAGGACACCCACTTGCCAAACACGCTTGGGTACCAAAAAATCATTTCCCATATCCTTACACTCCCTCCATCTTTTTCATGCAAAAATCAGCAGGCATTACTGAAATCTGGCGGCGGTTTCAGGCGGGGGTCATATTCATCAATCTGATGATCTGGGTCATCGAGGGGAGGTAAGGGAGCGCTTGGCGTTGTTGCTTCTGGGTCGTAATGCTCCTTGCCGCCCGGCTGCGGCGCTTGCAGTTTGGCGGCATCCGCAGTGTTACCAAAGGCAGTAAACGGCGTCTGCATACGGAAAGTCGCCTCGGCCCGCAGGGGAAAGGTATTGAGCAGCCTATCGAGTGCGCCTTGTGGCCCCTCAATGGCGCCATTGCCGCCACGGTTTCCTCCGACCACGCTGCCCTTGTGCTGGTTATTGGGGTCGAAGCGGGCAAAGAGGCGGTCAACGAACGGCATAATCAGCGGCTGATGGTAGGTAACCCGGATCTTGAGCAAGTTTGCATCCTGCAGACGTAACTGGCCGTTGCTTCCGATCTGGGTCGAGCGATAGCCCAGGTGGTTTTCGGGAATGCCCCAGCCCCAGTTACCGTCCCGCCCCTGTTTTTGGCCGGTGGCATCATCCAGCGGCAATCGACCTGCCTCCTTGAAGTCCTGCACCGCCTCCCGAGTGGGGTTGAGGATGTCGATTTGCGCTTGAGCGGCCGCCAGCTTGGCGCGGGCATAGCCCTCCGCGTAGTCTCCGGCTCCCTGACCGTGGGTGTACAGGGGCGCGAGACCGCGCGCCAGACCATCGCGGATGGCGTCCAAGCTTCCGCCATGTAGGGCGCCGGCCCGGGCGGCGTCTTGGGTGGCCACCTCCAACTGCAGGCGGGCCTGATAAAGCAAACTGGTTTGCAGTGTTCCTAAAAACAACAACAGGACAGCGGGAGCGGCGATGAGAAATTCGACCGCGCCAGCACCTGCCTCCGGCGTCGCGACTATTTGTTGCGCCTGGCCCGGCGAATGCGCTGCTACCCAGTGTAGTTGTTGCCCAATCTGCAAGCGCTGGCGAGCAATGCTGCTCGGTGCCAGTTCCAATGCGCTGCGCGCACGTGCGCAGCGGGCAAAGGCCCAGGGCCGTAACTCGGCTTGCAAGCCGACAATTATGCCGTCGCCATCCAGCCAGACCAGATCGATAGCATGGCGCATTCCCCACATATGCACCGCGTTGCAGTGGGGAATAAGCAATCCCTCCTGCGCCTGTAAGGGTGGGCGTAAGAGCAGGCCCCGTAATCGCTGAAAAAAGCTGCTAGCAATGTTTGCCTGCGACCAGAGAATCTCCCGATTTCGCGTAATCGCGATCGACGTTCTCATGTAGCCACCTCCAGCACGTATTTTTGATAAATAACGAATGCGAGCACCATAAAGACGATCGGAAAAATAAACATCACCAACGGCGCAAGGAGTTTGACGGGCGCTTCCAGGGCTGCTTTTTCGGCACGCAGGAAGCGCTCTTCCCGACGCTGTTCGGCCTGGGCCTTGAGCACCGGGCCCACACTACCGCCGCGCTCTTCCGACTGAATGATGGCGGTAACCAGGCTGCGCACCTCGCTCAGGGCGATCCGCTCACCAAAGCGGCGAAAGGCCTCGATCCGCGGAATACCAGAGCGCAAATCGCGCAAAATCATGCGCAATTCGCTACGCAACGGACCCTCCGGACCCTTGTCGACTGCTACCTGAATGGCACCACCAAGATTGAGCCCACCTTCGACCATCAGGGTGATAAAATCCAGATAGACTGGCAGGTCACGAAGAATACGTTTTTTTCGTTTCTTTGCTTGTTCCACCAGCCAAAGATCGGGGTAGAAGCTTGCCAGCAGCATGCCCAATACGGCCATTTCCCAGCGAAAAATTCCCAATCCCAAATAGAGCCAGATGGAAAAAAACAAGACAGAAATTGCCGAGAGGATTTTTAGCGCAGCAAAATCGCGTGCAGTGATCAAAAATTGCAGACCAGCGCGTTGAATGCGGGGCGACGACCGCTCCACCAACGATTGCGGCAAAAAGACCACCATAGTCGAATCGATAAAACGTAGCAGCGGCCAGATACGCCGCAGCCCCTTGGGTAAAGGATCGAGATACTCGCGCGCAGAGGGCTCCACCATGGTCCACAGACGTTGTACGGTAACGATGGAAACCAATACCGCGACGCCGACCAACAAGCCGATGAAATAGAGCGCGCCGTTCCCAACGAACAAATTTATCCAAAGATTCGGGGAGCGTAAGAGCCAAAGCACCACAGCCGCCAGCACCAGCACCAGCGATATCGACGTGATCACCTGCCGAGCAGACAAGCCGCGCCAAGCTGAACTGCGAAGACCCATCATCTTACACCTCAATGTTGGTGATTTTGCGAATACCCCAGTACCCCAACACCTCCAGCACCAGGGCGATCGACAACACCGCCCAGCCCTGCAGGGAGTGGAACAGCTGGCCGGTTGCCTCCGGCTCGATGCGTAGCAATGCGAGCACGATCAGTCCCGGCAATGCGGTCATGACGATTCCCTGCAGCTTGCCCTGCGAAGTGAGGGCGCGGATCTTTTGTTCCATCATTAAGCGGCGGCGCACGGTTTCACCGAGCCGTTGCAGGGTGTCGGCAAGATTGCCGCCTACCTGACGGTTGATCCGCAGTGCCGAAACCACCAGCTCGAAGTCCTGTGAGCGCACGCGCTCGGCGAGATTGGCAAGGGCATCCTCAAAGCTGGTTCCCAGGCGTTGCTCGCGCACCACCAAAGACAGCTCATCGCGCATGGGCGCGCTGAGGTCCCGGGCGAGACCCTCTACGGTTTGCGTGAGATTGGCACCACCGCGCAAGGAGGATGCCATCATCAGCAGGGTGTCTGGCAGTTGGTCATGCAGGCGAAGAAAACGCCGCTGTTGCAAAAAGCGGAGAATGAGTCGCGGGGAGAACGCCACCGCCAATGCCGTCATGATGCCCACTACCATCGAAGCACTGAGCAGCCAGGCCACAATCGGAATCAATACCAGGGCCAGCAGATTGAGGCGCCAGAGCAATGCCGGGTCGGCAAAGATGAACATGTCGGCGAGGCTTTGACGAGTCTCAGCGGTAAACTTTTTCCTGCCCGTCTCTAAGGCCTTCTGCGTGGATCCGTAGACTAGGTAGAGAGAGGTCGCAACGAAGATAAAGACCAGCAACGCCAGCAAACCCTCAGTCGCGTCCATGCTCGGCCTCCAGGAAGATGCTGGTATCTACAGGCAGGCCGCGGGCCCGCATCTCCTCGTAAAACTCGGGGATGGATCCCGCACCGCGGAACTCACCACACACCTTACCATCGGGCCCAAAGCCGTTTTGCCGGTAGGCAAACAGCTCCTGCAACTGGATCACACCGCTTTCCGTACCGGTGACTTCAACAATGGCGCTAACCTTGCGCGAACCGCAGGAAAAGCGGGAGATCTGCACGATGATGTCAACAGCGGAAGCGACCTGCTCGCGAATTGCCGAGAGGGGCAAATCCATACCGGCCATCATCACCATCACCTCAAGGCGAGAGAGCATGTCGCGCGGGCTATTGGCGTGGGCAGTGGTGAGCGAACCATCATGTCCGGTATTCATGGCTTGCAGCATGTCGAGCGCCTCACCGCCTCGGCACTCGCCGACCACAATGCGGTCGGGGCGCATACGCAAGGCGTTACGCACCAGCTCGCGGATCGGAATAGCGCCCTTGCCTTCTACATTGGCTGGGCGTGCCTCCAGAGAGACCAGGTTGGGCTGATACAGGCGTAACTCCGCTGCGTCCTCAATGGTAACCACACGCTCGAACGACGGGATAAAATTGGAAAGAACGTTCAGCAACGTCGTCTTACCGGACCCAGTACCCCCGGAAATAATGACGTTTTTGCGCTGCATCACCGCCACGTTGAGAAATTCGGCCATACGCTGTTCAAGCGAGCCATACTGAATGAGGTCTTCCACCTGTAGGCGTTTTTTGCTGAACTTTCGGATGGTGATGTTGGCACCTTTTAGAGCCAGCGGTGGAATGACGGCATTCACACGCGAGCCATCGTGCAGGCGGGCATCTACCAAAGGCGAGGCCTCGTCAATGCGACGACCAATTGGCGCCACAATCCGGTCGATGATATTGCGCACTGCTTGCTCACTACTGAAAACTGCCGCCGCTGGCTCGAGACGCCCGCGCCGTTCCACAAAGACTTCGTCGTAGCGATTTACCATGATTTCGGTAATGCTCTCGTCGGCGAGGAGATCTTCGAGCGGCCCGAGGCCCACCGCTTCGTCCACAACCTCTTTTACCAGACGGTCGCGGTCCATCTCCGCAGGGAGACGCAGTCCGGACAAGACCTCCACAGCAATCTTCGTCACCACCTGCCGCAGTTCTTCGCGGTCCAGACTGGTAAGGTCCATACGGCGCAAATCCATCTGGCTGCGTACTCGCTCTTCCACCGCACTACGCCAACGCATCCAGGCGGGATCGACCATGGGACGTAAGTCGGGCTGTTCTGCTGCGGGAGTTAGGGCGTCCGCGCTGCCCGACGCAGGAGGCTCGGGCTCCGGCACAGCCGCTGCTGTCGCTGTGGGCGAAACCTCTTCCACCGCCGCTGCCAGCGGGAGTACCCGCATCCGCACGCCGCCAATCTCGACGGTGTCCTCGGGCGATAAAGGACCATACCAACGCACATGCTCACCATTCACCTGCACCGACGCCAGAGAACCAATCGCCTCCACCCAAGGACCATCCGCGCGCTTTGTGATCCGCGCGTGCTCCTTGCCCACTGCCCAGCCCTCGATACGCAACTGTGCATCTGGCGAGCGTCCGATCAGGCAACCGGCATCTGTGAGTTCGAGGTCCACCAGCCCCTGTTTCGGGTAATGTGCCTGAATTGTAAACATTCGAGATTCCTCAGGATTTTGGCATTGTGGTGGGCGAAGGCGTCAGCTTTGGAGTCTGCACAGGCGGCGTCCCCGTTGGCGGATACACGCCTTTTCCGCCCAGGGTTCGCTCGATTGCCTCGCGGGTCGGAGAGTCCTTGCCCAAGGTCTGGCGATACTCATCCTTCAAACGCACTGCCGCAGATACCTCGCGAACATTTTCGAGGCCGCCCGGATTCACAACCCGCGGTGTCACCAAAATTACTAGGTCCGTATTGCCAGACTGAAAATTGGTCGACTTGAATAGATTCCCCAGGATGGGGACATCCGCCAACCAGGGTAGCTTAGACACATTTTTGGCCGTTTTCGGATTTACGAGGCCAGAAATCACCATCGTTTGCCCATCCTGCACATTGATTTCCGCATCACTTTTCCGCACCAAAAAACCGGGCACTGTGAGTCCGTTAAGTATCACCGAAGTAGCGGGATCAATTTCGGATACCTCCGCTTTCACCTTCATAGAGATGTTATTGCTATCATCTACCTGCGGACTAAAATTCAACTGTATCCCGTAGTCCTTAAAAGTAACTGTCTGGAACGCCGCTGCACCGGTGGCCAACGCTTGCAAAATTGGCACCTGCCCGCCTGCCAGAAAATTTGTTGTACCACCACTGCGCGCACTGAGCTGCGGGTTGGCAATTTGCCAGGCGTCGCCATTGCTTAGGGCAAAATTGATCTTGGAAAGCATGCCGGTAATGATGCCAAAGTTCATCACGCCGCTAATCGGGCGGGCCAGATTGACCAAATCAATGGCGCCATCCAATCCAACCGGTGCAGGGGTAAGGCGCATACCCGATCCGGCAACAGCAGGCTGCGCCAAGTCACTGCCCAACGGCTGCACAGGAACGCTCCTAGGGCCGATAAAATCTTTTCCATAACCAACAAAAGGGCCAGAAATTTGCTTTTGCCAATCCACACCAAAATTCTCCAACAGCGTTTTCCGCACCTCGAGAACATTAACATCCAACCAAACCATTTTTTCCATTTTGAATGGCTCTTTATTGGCTATTACAATTGTCTTTTTCGGGTACAACAAACTCAGTGAATTGATCCGGTCGATTTGCTGCTGGGAGAGATTTTTTCCATCAATGACTATGTGATCACCTACTACCTGTACCGAGACCGGATTGACAACATTCCCACTAACGAGCGTGCGGATTTCTTCTGCCGCCCGCCCCACATCCTGTGGTGCCACCAGCACGCGATATGCTGCCTCTCCACCATCTTTGTACCAAACACGTAAACTGGTTTCGCCAGCTCCCTCTGCTAATAATAACAGCTCACGATTATCAACTACCGTAGTGCTCAAAACCTTGCCATTACCCACGGCCACTCGCTTTACTGCTTTACTGGGTATTACCTTCACCTGTCCGGCATAGAGGGAGATTCCAGGCTCGTCCTCGGCGGCCATTGCCATGCTGGAAAAACTGCAAAAGATCGCCAGCGCAAAAAAACGTGCACGCATAATTGTTTCCTTCATTATTTGGGCAATAGCTTAGGTATTCGGCATACGGGCAACATGGCCACCCGTGCCACCCACAATATATTCAATCGTGTCACTCACGCTCGTGAAATGACGCCGCGCACGCTCGTGAGTTCCCAGAATGTCTTTTATAGTAAATACCTTATTGATCTCCTTGCCCTGCGCGTTTGCAGGACGCAAGACCAATTGGAGTTCTCCCAGGCGTTTCGCCAAAGTCATTTTCTCAACCTGATCTGGGCTCAACTCCAAGGTAACCGTCGAAAAACTTTCTGGTCGCGAGCCTGCCGCCGGATCATCACTCACGCCGCTCTGCGAATCATCGGAAATTGTGCGCGTCCCAGTCGCCATTACCTTGATCCCACTATCCAGATATCGAACCGCGTCTTTGCTGGCAAGGTCGTCAGATGCGTCATTTTGTGGCGGCTTGTAAAACCACAATATATCGACTTTGTCGCCAGGCTGCAGCAAGCCATTGAGCGTACTCACATTATCTACCGTCATGGTGAGCGCCAGTTTGTCTGGCGCGATAATATCGGCAAGGGCGCGCTTACCACTGAGGTAGGATCTGAGAATCGGCTTCCCCTCCGTCAAGGGGATATTGATCCGATGTCCCACGTAGGTATCGAACTGTTCTGGTGTAATCACATCTGCCGGCGCGGTGTCGGCGGGAACCGCGCGCTTGGACACGACGGCATAGGAAAGCAACGCGCCCGGTGCCAAATTCTGCGTCGGCACCACCACATCAATCGTGCCCTGGTTAGAGCGCGCCAAGATACGTTCTATTGCATCGCGCTCTTTGGTTTTCAACGTCTGTACGGCAAGGTACGCGGCAACCAAACCCGCCAATATTGCCAGCGCCAGAACGATCCACGCCCGCAGGGGGCGAGCCCGCTTTTTCTGTACCGTGCCAGACTCTTCTGGAAATGGAGTTGCCACTTCAGCCCCCTCTTTTATAAATATAAAATGAATTTTTTCAATCCGGAATGGATAATGCCCGAGAGTAATCCTGATAAGCGTTGCCGATTGTGTGCACCAGCTGCGTGAGCACCGAAGGGCTCCCCGCGCTCGGATACGGTGCCAGCAGTACAATCACCACCACCAGGGTCACCACCAGATATTCGGCCATCGCCTGGCCCGCTTCTCTTTTGTTTTTCATCATCATTCCTATCGGTTTTGCCACACCATCACAATCTTTACTTGGGACGGCGCACCGGGCATAAACGCAATGTCTATGGACTGCCCCTTCTTGCGCAGCGACATAGCGCCCGGCCTACGGCTTAGCGCCTGCGCCAGTTTCCAGTCCCGGCTCTTTGCCGCATCCAGAAACCACTGCCGAAGTTGATCGGTATTGAGCGGGCTAACCACCTGCAGCACCCGTCCGCGCAGCCCCCCATCGGAGCTAACCAAATCGCTCACCGGCTGCGTACCATCAGGCAGCGGCAATGGTGCCGGGGCAACAGCCGCAGGCTTTTGATCGAGCGGCATAGTCGATAATATTCCGGTCGTGGTGCTGCCACGACCCTGCCAACGCAAGACCTGCGACCAACCCTCGCGTCGGCACTGCCACAGCCCCTCACTCCCCGAGTCCATTGCATGGAAGTCTGCTCCCGCGCTAGTGCAACTTTTCTGCATGGCAGTCTCGAGCTCCCTGGCCGGGAGAGCAGCTCGCACAGTCTGCACGTCCAGCGCTATGCCGTTCAGCTCCATATGCTCTGCCACCGGCGTAGCAACAGCGCCCTCGGGCAAAGTCCAAGCAGGCATGTCCTGCCCCAACGCCGCATGTGTGGCGGCGAGGCTGGCGATACAGCCGAGCAACAGCAGAATACGGTGGGTAATGATGCGCAAGGTTTACGGTCCTATATAACGCGGTATGTTTGGCCTGGGCTGTAGGCGATCGCCAAATTGCAGCTCCTGATCCACCGGCACCAAGGCACTGGGCTTAAACCGATCCGTCTCGGAAAAGAGCCCGCCCAACAGGAAAGCAGTTACCCGCAAAGCCAACATGGGCACTTTGATCGCATACTGCCCTAGGGTACGAGTAGCAACGATCTGTGGCGGATTTGCGAAATCCTGGGTGATCTTTTGGGCCTCAGCCGGTCCGTTGGCGGACCAGGGATCCGTAAGCACCGCCGCCTGGGCGCTGAAGGTCAAGTTCTGTGCTAGGCCAACCTCACGAAACATCCGTTGCGGAATGCCGTCGAGGGTTACCGACACCGTAGCCACGGTCGGACCGCTCATTTCGATGCCCAATCCGCGACCAAACTTCGCCGCAGCCAACGCGCTGCCCAGCAGGCCGCCCGCCATCGCGCTGCCTTCCTCCCGAGTCGCCAAGGTAATGTGCCTTTCACGCTCGGTCAGCAGTGGCTTCCCGTCATGCTTGTGGAGCAAGGGCTCGCTACTGGAACCTTGCGCCGCGCCGCTATTGTCTGCGGTGATTTTCTCGTTACGATCGCCAAAGTAGCGAACCGTGAGGTCCTGACGGAGTTCGTCGTCGCTGCGCTGGGCCGTCCATTGTCGGCCAGCAGGCGGCTGCGCGCGCCAAACCACACGCTCCCAGGCGGCATAACGCGCAGCTTCCACGGCGCGGTCTTGGGTAAACCCCCACTTGCCCGCATAGACCATTCCCAGAAACAAGGGCACCAAAACCGCCCCGGCCACTACCACCGTCTCTACCAATGCTTGCCCATCCTCACGCGTTTGCTTGGGTCGAGGCAAGATCTTGCAGCTCCTTACGGATGCTAGCACCTGATACACTCCACTACCCGACGAAGCATCTTGGCGCCTTTTCATCATTTGCCCCCAGTCATTCTGTCCCACCAATTCCGCAACTTCTGGTACTCCTCCGTGTGACCAAGCATCTGGGCGACCTTCTCGGTGTTGGGAAGTATCTCTTCATCCATCAACCGCCGAAACCACGGAGCATTTCGAATAACCTCTTTTCCCGTCGCTTCCGACTCCGCTTTCTCTTCTAAGGCAATCTGTTTTGTACTCTTTTTGGCGTCTAGCTGTACTTTCCCCAACAGATAACGCCGAGTATATTTCTCGGTGTCTTCTCCAAGCGGTATAGGGGCCATCTGTATTATACTCACATAATTGAGCATCTTGGGTGTAACCTTCTGGAATTTTCCATCCCGGGTCGTTTCACCATCGATAATCTGCAAGGCCATTTTATCAAAAATCACCTTGTGAATATCTTTTGGAGCATCAGGATCAGTTGCACCATTCGTATAACTCACAATAACGCCAATGTGATTACAAGGAAAATGGAAAACAAACGAATCCAAATCCGGATCTTGTCCGGGAGCCCTGGAATCCATCCGGTAACCGTTCGCCTCAATCATCGCTGTAATCGATTTTCGCAGAGTTGGCATGGGCAGCGTGGTTACAATGTCAAGCATACGATAAAATCCCTGCAACTTATCATAATTATACTCAGGCTTTTGATCTGCAAAAACGCCTGACATTTGCAATACTCTCCAATGCTCCAAGCCAAGCGGCGCAAATATCTGGTGATCCAAGAAGTATCTACCCTCTAAGGCGGCTGGATCCAATATTGGGAAATCATGAACACCATCTTGCCACTCGACCCCTTTGGGGATTGGCCACACGGAATCCATTGGATTCCCAGCACGCAGAGTTTCCGTAACAATGCGATCAAAATAGGCATTTGCGGCACCGACATTCTCCGGCGAGACGTAATTTTGGTCCCAAGTGTGCATAGCCTCCTTTTGATGGTTCAGCCACTTACTTACGTTATACCGGCACAACTGCTCCGCCTTGGGCCACGGGTCACCGCTCGGCGCGCTTTTCAACAGCGCCGTGACCGCACCTTGAGGTGCAGGGGCGGCCAAGGCAATGTTTGCAGACCAAAGCAAGAGGCCAAAAACCAACAAGGTGCGCAAACAGCACTGCATTTGCCTTCTCCTCATGGCAAGCCTTGCACCAAAGCCCGATCGGCAGGACTCATATCCACCAACCGCGCGGACCAAAATGGGCTGTACAGATTGGCGCGCTCGTCACGGCCATCGGCACGGGGCCAGAGGCTATCGGGGCGGCGAAAATAGACTTGTGCCTTGGCTGCCGCGCGAATGGCGTCATGCGCACCCTTGGTTTGCAACCGTAAGTCCGTCCATTCCGCCCTCTTCGGCGCAGCCTGGGAGATTCCCAAGGCGGTCACGGAGTCGCGCACTGCCGATACAGGATGCTCGACAACAACCAAATAGCTGGGTGCGTTGTCGGTATTGTCCGCCTGCCTGTCAACCAAATCCCGAAACGGGGCGATACCCGAAGATGCCCCGCGAGAACTGGGCCCCAAGGGAACGTCGGTGGAGATCTTGTCGGAGTACTCAGAAACCACCTGATTTGCGCCGCGCGCGTCATTGCTCCAGTTACCCTGGTAGACCGGCATGCTGCGCAAGGAGAGCTGTTTTTGATCGCCCAAATGATCAGGGTCAACCCAGGCCTGAGACCAGTTGTGCGATTCACTCTGGTAGTAGTAGAAGTTGTTGGTATCCGGTTTGGAAAATGCGCCGCCATAGGCCCAGGATCGATCAAACGTGGTTTTCCATCCGCCAAAGAGACCATATCGCCTAAATTGGATAAACGTATGTATGGTGTCCATACCAGACCATACATATCCGGAATCCGCATCGGCAGGATCCACCAGGGCCAATTGGCTACCGCCCTCCTTGCGCGTACCCCACTTAAATGGCGCCAAGCTCAACGCACTTGGGCGGGAAAGAGGAGAACCCAGCGACGTGGACCTGTCGCGCGTAAACGCATCACTACTCTCCATAATCAAACTGGCTTGCCGTGCGTAACTATCCCGCTTCATCTGACCACTACCCACACCACTCACGTAGTTACTGCGGGCTGATGCATAAGTCGCGCTAAGCGCCGCGGGAGAGACCAAACGGGCCTGCGGATCGTTTAGCTTGACCACCTGCTCCACCAATGGTCCGGCAAAGCCTTGGCCGTTGAGGAATAGCGCCCCATTGAAGGCTGCCTGCGCACCAGAGAATGCGGCATCGCTAGCGTTGGCCAGGGGCAGGTACGCCAAGGCATAGGACTGCGTGGAGTAGTCTGCGAGCTTGCCTTCGGTTTCGATGATTTGTTGCGCGATGGCAAACGCTTGTCCAATATATGGAATAGCTTTGAGGTACCCCAACACCAGGACAATATTATCCGCCGCGGATTTGGCATACCGCCCCCAAGAAAGCAAACTAACTGCCTGCCCAATCGCCGCCTCGTTGGCAATGGACGCGCGGTTGAGATAGGCATCCAGATTCATTTGCCGAGCCTGCATTTCCATCGCCGAAAAGGCTGCTGCATCGGCGGCATTTTGCACTTTCAATTTGGTTGCCGTCGCCTGCCCGGTGTTAAAAATCAGTAATAATCCCAGTACGGCAGCAGGAAGCAACAATAGGGAAAATAGCGCCGCCTGGCCGTTCTCAAGGCTTATGGCACACGCCCCAATCGTATTCCCACATCCTACATGTTTCGAACAATCCACAATATGCTCCCACCTATTTTCCGAAGCATCCGCACACCGACGCTTCGGAAAAGCGCCCCAAAGGAGCGCTGAAAAATGATTTATTGGATTATCCTAAACGTCAGTTTAGATCTTTAGCACTCGTATAATCTGACATCTTTCTATTCCTGGTCGCGGTTGAGGAAGCATTATCGGAAGCCCCCTGCGCTTTACTGACATCTCCGCTAGAATCTTTGCCAGCTAATTCGTGTGCGATGCCTGCCATCTGATGCCGCAGCGTCTGACCAAAGAAAGAAAATACTGCGATGGCGGAAATGGCTATCAGCGCAACGATAATCAGATATTCCGTCATTCCTTGGCCAGATTGACAAGCCTTTTTACGAACGAATTCCTGCTTCATAACATTCTCCCTAGAGTGACAACAAGAAAAAGATGGCGAAATTATCTTTTCGCTGGAAAAGCTATCGGAGACCTAATGCCCGAAAATTCCCGATACTGCACCCCACACTGCTTGCCCAACCTGGTAATTGACCGCGCCACGCGCTGCATCGGCTGCGGATTGCACCATCGTTTGCCCCTCTCTAGCGACGGGGTTATTCGCTACCCCGCCTGGATTGGCGGCATTATTGGTCTGATTGCCGCCCATCGAGGGTGCAGAACCCATGCTCGGCGCGGAGGCCATGCTGGGCGCTGCCGACCCTGCCATCGAAGCTTGCGCCATGTTGGGACTATCTGCTGCCACGGGCACAAAGCCAGGAGTGAGATTGACGACCTCCACGCGCCGATTTTGCGCGCGCCCCGCATCGCTATCGTTGCTCGCTGCCGGAACCGTGGCTCCCAAACCCCGAGTAGCAATACGGGAGGCAGGAATTCCTGAGCTGATCAGGGCGGTCTTAACCGCTACCGCACGATCCGCAGAAAGTTTTTGGTTGTAGGCCGAGGTACCGACATTGTCAGTGTGGCCGTCGAGGCCGATGCGCCAGTTGGGGTGCTGACGCAGGGTATCCGCGAGCTGCTGAATCCGTCCCCTAGCGTCGGGACGCAAGGTGGCGCGATTGAAGTCAAACGGGAGATGCATACTGAAACGCCCCTGACTTTGCAGCGCCTGGCCCATGTCCCTTGCATTGAGGGCTTCGGCACTACCCGTCACCATACCCGTTTGCATCGGCTTGGTCTGCACCGCATACACTTGCTCCTTAGATCCCGATGGCCTGCCCATGGAGGTGCTATCCGGCCCATTTACGCGGATGAAGACCCATGTTTGCACGCCATTGGGTGAGTCTAGACGCGCGGTGAGCATACGCCCGCCACCATCGCCGATAAAGGCGGTATACAGATGCGGTGCCGATGACCATATGGGGTTATAATCTAATACTTCACCGTGTCCACCATCAGCGTTACAGGCGTTGTTGGCGCACTGCCATAGAATAGAAAATCCCTCGCGTTGCAGCGTTTGTTCGTTGTTCCGCATGATCTCCAGGGGAGAACGATCATTGGGCGTTCTGTAATCAATAAAGACGACTTGGCCCTCTAATTTTTTAGACTGGAGCGGTTCCCCTCCTCTTTTGAACGGCCCGAGAGGCATGCTCACCTCGTCATAATGCGCCGTGTTATAGAGCAACATTTCCGAACCAGGATAGCGTCCCAAAAAGCTCAGATCAGTCCCAGGTTCAGCCGCCAACAAACTCTGCGATAGGGAAAGAAAGAAAGACGCAAAAAGTAACTTTTTGACCGGACGCTTCACAATGACACCTCGGTAAATAGATGGGAATTTCTCTGATAGACTTGCCACAAAGATTGCATCAATTCAGCACGATTTTTTGCACCAAAGATGCGACACAATCGCCATACGCGTGAATAAACCATACTGGCAGTGAGCTCCATCTGGGCGCTTATCTCTCGAGTGCTTTCACCCCGTAGTAGTCTTAGTGCAAGCCGTAAATCAGCAACCCCCAATTGCGGGACAAAGGGGATCATACGTTCCACACTATCGAGAACCTCACGCAATGCCTCTATAGGCTGCATAACAGGCTCTGCGAACCACACTTCGGCAGCAAGCCGGTAATTGGATGAAGTGAGTTTCCCGACAAACCACAGATGGGAGGGATTTACTTTTCGATGCCAGTCATTTTCGCCAGGTTCAGGATTATTGAGCCACGACAGGAAGGTACGCGGAACACCGCCCCAACGGGCTCTCGGATAACGCCACCACGGCGCTGCTTCTATGGCCCCAAAGCGCCCGATGCCAGACCGGTAGACCCTGATTTTTTGAAAAGTCTGCGCGTCAATTTGCACCGACCCCATAGAAAGTTTGTGTTCTGCAGGTATTCGCAGTTGCATTCTCTCGATGGGCTCTGCCCCTGCACACTCCTGCGCAGGGGCAAGAAGCCCTGGCCACGCTCTCGCCATTCGTTCGCTCCCTCATCGGCCACTGTGGGCCGCTTAGATGCCAATGAGGATAGCAAAGAATTGTTACAATTTCATGAATCTGGGAGAATTTTTTTAGTTGCACAAAAACAATTAGATGGCAGCACCATCAACAAAATCTCGAGACCATCCTACTAGCCTCCAGCACGCTCCCCGCGCAAAAAGGCCGGCGGCACCATCGCTGCCGCCTGCATGTCTGCGTGGTAGTAGTGCAGGCCACTCATCTGCTCGGCATCCCTGCGACGAAAGGCGTCACGCTCGATACCCTTGCGCGCCAGGGTAGCGCTCCACCAGCCGGATGGATAGGCAAACTGCGGGAAAAACACGCTATCTACCGAGTCGAAGCCTGCACCCTGCATACGCCGTTGGCATTGGCGGATGAGATCCGCGTGCAGCAATGGAGACTCCGACTGTGCAACCAAGACACCCTTATCCGCCAAGGCGCGGAAACACGCAGCGTAGAACTCTGGGCTGAAAAGACCCGCAGCGGGGCCGACCGGGTCGGTGGAGTCGACAATGATGACGTCGTAACTACCCGACTTGGCGTTCTCGGTCCAAGCAATGCCATCCTGAAAATGGAAACGCGCCCGTGGGTCGTCGTTGCGCTCGCACAGGAGCGGAAAGAAGCGCTCCGCCACGCGCGTAACGCGCTCGTCCAACTCCACCTGCTCTGCCAATTCCACCTCGGGATGACGCAGCACCTCGCGCAGGGTGCCACAATCCCCCCCGCCGATAATCAAAACCCGTTTGGGATCAGGATGCAGGAACAGCGCTGGATGGGTCATCATCTCATGATAGAGAAAGTTGTCGCGGTCGGTGAGCATGACCAGGCCATCCAGGGTCATGAGGGTACCAAAATGCTCGGTCTCGAAAATTTCGATCGTCTGATAGGGACTCTGCTCCCGGTGCAAGACCTCGCGCACCTTTAGACTCAGGGCGGCGCCGTGTTCTTCATACCGCTCGCTATACCAAAGCTCCGTACTCATCGAAATCCTCGTCGTTAGGAAGGGGTGGCGCGGTAAGTATAGTCAAGAAATAAAATTCAATCATCGATTCCCCAGGCCTCTTGGCGCTCGCGAATCCACTCTGCCAATTCTTTGGCGGGATGAAAGATGGGCAGCAGGCGGTGCGCCTCTTCTGCGGCTTGGCGCGCACGCCGTAACTGGCCGTGGTGCAGGTAGTAGCGCGCCAAATTCATATACGCCAAATGTTGGCGGTCAAAATGCTTGCTGCGCAGAGCCTTACGGATGGGGAACAGGGCTTCTTCTACGCGCCCGCTTTCCATGAGGTATTCCCCCAGGTCATTCCAGGCAACGCCCCATTCCGGGTCGAGGGCAATAGCCTTACGACAGGCGGCAATCGCCGCATGCACATCGCCGGATTCTGCGAGTGCCCAAGCATAGAAGGTCCAATACAGGGGAAGATCGTCCTGTGCATCCAGCGCCTTGCGAAAGGATTTGACGGCCTCGGCGAAGTGCCCAGTCTGCTGCCAATCGAGCCCCTCGGCAAAGTCCTCGTTACGCTCCGCCTCGTCCTGAATTTGCTCATCCAGGGAAAACGGCGGTTCCTGGGATGTTTTCATAGCTCCTCCAAGGGCCAGCGGGCGCGCGTCCGACACGGAAGCAATGCAGTACCGGCACCTGCCAAATGCGTGGCCCCGGCAAGGGCAATCATGGCTGCGTTGTCCGTGCTGTGACGAACACCAGGGAAGTGGATCTGCGCCAAGGGTGCAAGCCTTTCCTGCAAGCTGCTCCGCAACTGGCGATTGGCGCTTACTCCTCCGGCAACAATGAGTTGCGCGAACCCCGTTTGCCGCAAGGCACGGCGACACTTCTCCACCAGGGTATCGACAATAGACTGCTGAAAACTGGCAGCCAGATTCGCGCGTGCCAGCTGATCGTCGGCGGCCAGACGCTCGGCCTGCAAGCGAAACGCCGTCTTCAGGCCGCTAAAGCTAAAATCCAGTCCCGGCCGGTCGAGCATCGGCCTTGGCAAGGAGAAGCGCGTAGGATCGCCTTGTTCAGCCAGCGCTGCCAGCGCCGGGCCACCGGGATAGGGGAGGCCCAGGATCTTCGCTGCCTTGTCGAAGGCCTCGCCCGCAGCATCGTCCAGTGTATCGCCAAGCAACTCATACTGCCCAAACGCGCGCATCGCGATAAGCTGACTGTGGCCGCCAGATACCAACAGGGCGACGGCGGGTAGTGGCAAATCGCCATCGAGTAACGGAGCAAGAAGATGCCCCTCCAAATGGTGTACGGGGATCAGTGGCACCTGCCAAGCATATGCCAGCGCGCGGGCGAAGCTCACCCCTACCAGCAACGCGCCGATCAGGCCGGGTCCACTGGTGACAGCAACCGCATCGGCACGATCGAATCCACTTTGTTCCTGTAATTCCCTCCAGAGCCGCGGCAGGCGGCGTATGTGGTCGCGGGCAGCGAGCTCGGGGACAACGCCGCCATAGGGTGCATGGATTTCTGTCTGACTGAATAGGACTTCAGCGCGCAGGCCGACACCTATTTCGTAAAAGGCCAATCCGGTTTCGTCACAGGAGCTCTCCACCCCCAAAATCAGCTCAGGCACGCGCTTCTACTCCTTCTGCACGCGCCCGCAGCCGTTGCAATTCCAGCACGGAGAATCCTGCGGCAAGGCGTGCCTCTTCGGCAAAGTCGCCGCCTCCGCGGCCGCGATAGTGGCGATCCAGCAAGGTAAAAAAATGATTGTCTGGATCAAGATCTCGCTCAGCACAGAGCCAACGAAACCAGTACGATCCGGCGGCTACGTGCCCCACTTCCTCGCGCTCGATCACGGCCAATACCACATCAGCTTCCCAATCTCCGAGGGCTTGCAGCCGGGCACGGATCGCCGGGGTAGCATCCAGGCCACGCGCCTCCAAAACCCGCGGGACCAGGGCCATGCGTTTGAGCGGATCGTCGGCGGTCTCTAGGGCCATCTCCCATAGACCATTGTGGGCCGGGAGATCACCATAGTCGCCGTCCATGGCCAACAGCAATCGGCGCAGGGCAGAGAAGTGCTCCGCCTCTTCCTTGGCGATCCGCAGCCAGTCGGTATAGTACTGCACCGGCAATCCTGCGAAGGCACAGGCCGCATCCAAGGCAAGATTGATGGCATTAAACTCGATATGGGCGATGGCGTGTAACAGTGCAAAGCGCCCGTGGCGGGAGGCAAGATTGCGCCGCCGCGGCACATCTCGGGGCGCAACCAAGCGTAGCCGTGCAGGATGTCCGGGCTCCTCCGGCGTCGGACTCGCCATCCAGCCATGGGCATCATTGATCAAAGTAGGTAAGGCAAAGACTGCTGCCAACTTCGCCTCAATGGTGCATTCCAGTAATGCCGCGAGTACCTGTTGTTGCTGTGCATTCATGCAGCCATTATGGGGTGACTTGCACGCAATACCAAGAAAAAGCCCCATATCCGAAGATATGGGGCTTTTGGTATAGGCGTCTGGCGGTGACCGACTTTCGCGGGGGGAGGCCCCCCACTATCATAGGCGCGGCAGCGTTTCACGGTCCTGTTCGGGATGGGAAGGGGTGGT
>NZ_JBFRXP010000024.1:0-35538 GCF_041146875.1 Acidithiobacillus sp. IBUN Pt1247-S3
CATCCGGCAGAACAAGGCGCGGCGAAAAAGGGCTTTACTGCGGGTAGCCGACGCATGTCTTTTGCCGAACAGGAAAAGCTGTTGGCGGAAATCAGCCGCAAGGAAAAGCAGAAAGACGAGTAAGCGTGATTTGTAGTTGGATGTACAGATGAAAGAACTTTAGGGAAACAACGGGTATTTTTCAGTCTCCTGGCAGCTCCTGGGGTCTTGAGCCAGACTCATGCAGTACCCATCCTTGGTGAAACGAAAAATATAGTACGCTTTTATCAAAACCTGGATAAGCCAATCCTGCCGCCTGCTCGACTTCTTGTATCTTGGCATTGGGGTGGCTTTCCGCCCAGTGATACCCTGCCCACTGTGCAGCAAGAATTAGCGTCTTTAAATCATCCACAGTGGGCCCTCCAATTACGGAAAACAAATGACCAGAATTTCCCCTTTGGTTATCGCGCACCCAATGGCACATCCCGTGCGCTTGCATGGCGAAACCAGGTTCTCGCAAAAAGCGCCATTCGCCTATGAACGCGGCTTCTATTAACATTCCGCTGCTGATACAGAAAAGTGCCGACCGCTTCGCCAGTAGATAGCCGTAAAAGAACATTCGGAACTGAACTCGCGGCAATTACGGTGTGTATTCCACATTGTGCTGCCATTCGCGCGGCGAGCAATTTTGTCTGCATACCGCCGGTGCCAAACTCGCCCTCACCTTTGGCCATCTGCAAAAGCTGCGGATCTTCCGCTATTCCTTCTGTAATGAGACGTGCATGCTTATTTTCTTTCGGATTGCTCGTATACAAGCCCTGCTGATCCGTCAGCAACACCAACAAATCTGCGTCGACCATGGATGCGATCAACGCGGCCACGCGATCATTGTTACCAAGCGAATGCGCACGGCCGCCGATGACATCGTTCTCATTGATCACTGGGACGGTTTCCGCCCGCAGCAAGTCACGAAGCAGAACACACGCATTCCGATACCGTTTACGATACGAAAAATCATCTCGGGAAAATAGAACTTGGCTAATTTCAACGGGTTCTTGCACAGTTGAACGCAGCCTTGCGGAAGCTTCTAACAGCGCATGAACAATACGACTTTGCCCAATACTGGCGGCCACTTTTCGTTCGCGTTCAGTCAACGTAGAGACCGCTTGGCATAGCCGATTTGCTCCAACCCCCACTGCGCCGGAAAGCACAACCACAACCTCCATGCCCTCACCTTGCATAGCGACGACCTGCATCAAAAGGTGCTCGATTTTCTCTTGATCCAGAGATGCGTCATCCCGCAAAAGAGAGCTGGTACCTACTTTGACAACCCAGCGCTTGGCCCGGCGTTGATAGTGCTGGCGGGCTGCGCGCCACCCATTTCTTTCTTCAGCGCTGATATTATATAGCATGATGTATGTGTCTCCTCGCGATCTAATGCTGTACTTGATTGTAGTAGGCAGGGCAGATGGCGTCTATAAAAAATACGTAAATATTTTTGCCTATAGTGGCGCCTCCTCCCGGAGTTTAGGCAGGAAGATAAGGGAGACGGAATGTAGAGATTCCAGATATCTTCCCGCTTATCGTAAAACTGAGCCTATCTTACCCGGTTACTTTTATACTCCATGACCATACGTCTGTCACATAGCGCCGAAAAATGCGGGATGCATCACGGAAAAATGCTACGCGTAAGAGGATCCAGCCGGGCGCGTACCAGACTGATGTAATCGCCACCCCTGGAGGAATTCATAGTGCAGAAGACCTTTCCTAAAACCGGGAAAGGCCTCGCCCGCCGCGTGCTCAGCATTTTCTATGGTCGCGTTGACGTGCGTTTCAGCCCAGCGATACCCCTTCCACTGCGCCGTCGAGATAATGACCCGTAATTCGTCCATCGTGCTGTAGATCACAATCTTTCCCATCCTTATGGTCGACGGGTAACTCGAGGCAATTCAATTTATTGACCTGGAATAAAGGGAACTTGTTCGCTGACCTCCTGCCGCGAACCAACTCCCCATGGTAAGAACACCAGGACGGAAACCAAAGCTACCAGAACGCTCCCCCAGTAGAAGTTGACCACCTGCAAGGCTCCCTCACTACCGATATAGGCCATCAAAGTCAGGAAAAGAATATACCCGATATACCAGATTGCGTTTTTCAACCCTCGTTTTACCCTGCCCATAAAAAAAATCAAAGACGCCAACATAAGGACAAGCGAAGCAGAATAGGGTACATCTGGCCAGCCACTCCAATACACAATTAGCGAAGCCGAAATAAAGGCCAGTCCTGCTACAATTGTGCTCAAAAATTTGGATGTGAAACATCCCGATTTTCCCTGTATGCGTAGGGCAATCATGATCGGTGGATTTACCGCAAAGCCCAAATAGCCTGCCACAACGGCATCTCCCAACAAATTGTAAATCGAGGGCAGAGGTGCGGCGATGAATGCGATGATTACGCCAACGATCATGGTCAGCAATAAGGAAATTGCAGGTATGCCATGATTCTTGCTGATCTCAAGGAGTCGACGGTTAAAAATCCGCGATCGGGCCATAGCAAAGACGATGCGACTACCCGCTCCTTGATAGATGTAACCTGTTACGAAGGGTCCAATAATGGCAATGACTAGCACGAACCCCAGCAGCCATTCACGGCCGGACGTCGACGCCAATAGAACAAATGGATTACCCTGTAGTTTGGCTAGAGAAGACCAATTTCCGGGCAGGATATGAACGCCTGACCATTGCAGGCCTGCGACTAACGCGACCCCAAACAACGCATAAAGCACCGTCTGGCCGAGTAAGGACCACAGGATTGCAGATGGGATGACCCGAGCATCATGCACCTCTTCGGTAAAGTCAGGCAGTACCCTAAGACTACCAAACGCATACATGCCCAAGGGTACTGCGGCGATGATCCCGCCAATCCCGTAGGGCAAAAATCCGCCCATTCCATGAAAGTTAACCCAGTGTCCCAACGAAACAAAGCCTAACGCCACAAACGTGTATAGTGCGAGTTTGATCACACCTAAGAAGTTCGTGCTGTGGGAGAGCGTTTTAATCCCAAAATAATTGAACGGGAAAAATACTATCATGAGAACGATTCCCGCCAAGCTACCCAAGAAGGTTGGATCGCCGGAGCTATTGACCAAATGCGGATAAAACGAATTAAGGCCTGTTACCGCACCCAACGCTTCAATCGGTGGAATAAACAGGTACCATAAGAGATCACACAACGCATTGATCATGTTTGTCACTGGACCATAGGTATACAGGCTATATCGTGATGGGCCACCCTCCTCCGGATAGAGCGCATTGAGATCGATATAGGTAAGTCCTACGGTGAGATACATCAGCCCACCCAACAGCCAAGCGCAGATGACGCCGGGGCCAGCTAGCGCAGCCATTCCTGCGGTACCAAATAGTACGCCCGTTCCCACGGCACCGCTTACACCGATGATAATCAGATCGAGTTTTGTTAATTCGCGCCGTAATATGGCTGGCCGTGTCACTTCCGTCATCCCAAAAATCCTCCGGTATAACTTAATGAAACTAATGTGCCGAAGACTTGGTCGACAAGTCACCGGAGAGTCGGCGTGCTCAGCAGGCCTTTTCGCGCGTCGTTGCGCGATCGGCCTTGCGCTGCCGACCAGATAATAGGCCCCAGCCGTCCCGGTCACCGGCACACCGCCACGCCCTCGTTGGGGCGCAGACGGCGCACTCGTCTCCCGAATGACTCGACGCCAACCATGCGGCACAGCACGCGCCTGCACTCCCGGCTTCGCGGTCGCTTCGGCGGATGCAGTTCGCCGCGTTGCCTTCTGGGGACTACTCGCCCCCGCTTCGCTCTCCTGGCTCGCAGTGAAGGATTTCGCGTCGATGTCTCTCTTTAAACGTGAAACCGCCAAGAAAGATCACGTGACAACATTTCCTCCGCATTGTTACCATAAGTCGTGCCACAGATTTATTGAAAAATAGTTGGCGATCTCTTTCCAACTAGCGGAGCTCGAAGTTGGGGCCACATACTAAGCGGATGGTGTGAGAAATTGTCATTAACCAGCGAGTTGTGGTGCGAAGGCCCGGATACTTTTAATATCCGGGTTTATTGATCACCTCAACGTCAGAAAAGAAAGCCGGTTTCGACCATGCCGCGTACCTGATTGGTGGCCAGACCATTTTGACCAGCAAATCCCGTGCCCGTTGGTGTAGAAGCGGTCACGTATGAAAGCTCAGCACGCGCAAAGAAATCGTGGCACTGGTAGGTTGGCGTTACCGTAAGCGACTAGGCATGGGAGTCTGCGGGTAAGCCCGTGAGCGTGGAGGCAACGGACGTAAAATTGTTGTCAGCCCCTGGAGTGTTCAGCCCAACGTTCAAAGGTCCACCGACATCCAGATACTCAACGCGACCGCCCAAGGACCAGGCGTTATTGAAGCTGTAGTTGGCAAGGACAGCGCCCCCATAGTTATCGAAGGCGTGCGGAATGCTCAAACGCGCACTCTCTGGCGTGTGCATGTACTGGAAGTAAGGCTCAATCATCCAGGGGCCAGAGCTGTATTCGTACTCTAGACCGTAAATCTGACTCACATCACCAAAAGAACTGTAGGCAGGGGAATTTGCTGCCATTCGGACCTTACCCGCGGATCCTTCTCCATACACGCTGATCGTATTGGCAGAGTCAATGGCGTAACTCACCAAGCCGCTGATGACATTATAGCGATTGGAATAGTAGCCATCATTCCAGGACACAGATGCACTCAGCGGGCCAGCGCTGGCGTTGAACTGAATACCCCGACTGATGATGGGCTCCATGTCCCAAAGCAAACCCCGCTCGATGTTGACATTTTGGTAGGTGAAACCGCTTTCTGCCCCGATCAGGGTGGGCATCTGACCAATTTGCACCGAAAAATCACTGCTAGGGGCAATCTTGACGTAGCCAATAGGCAAGGCACCAAAATCGTTTATACCACCAGCTGCGTATGTTGGATCACCATAACTCATAGTCTCCGCCAGGGTCGGAAAACTGTAGGCACCAGCCTGGAGGTAAAACTGCACCAATCCAGTGCTTTTTTGCACAATCACCATACCGTTGGTGATCGTTGCGCCAACATTTTTAGCGCCCAAAGTACCAGCAACGCCCTGGGGATTGTCTTGCCAGAAAGCCATTCCACTCGCTACACCCTGCACACCAATCTCTCCAATCGGGCCAGCATCTACTTTGATGGGATTTGGCAAAGTCAGTGATGCTTCGGCAACAGGCATGTCGAATACGCTTAATACGGCAGCGAATATTATCCATGAACTCCTTTTCATAATGGATCTCCTCATAGGGATTGCTAGAGTAAATGATGATAAAAAACCTGATTTCCACAACTCTGATAGAGCTATTTCTGGATTTTTGTGGGCCCACGTTCCTTGCGCATTCCAAATGATTTACTGGCACCATTTGTCCCCCTTTACGCCGTTTCAATAGCTTTCATAGATGTCTCGTTATGCACCATAACGAATGAACGTTATAGCATTAACTCTACAATGATGCATAAAAGACAGATGATGATGCCAAGCCAGCATATCAGGTTGACGATGATGCCCATAAGGTCTTTTTCTGCACCTATTTCATGGTCTGTTGTTTTTTATGATATAGAGCTTTTCCAAACCCAAATTCAGAGGCAGCACGCTCACCACCGGTTCGCCAATGAAGGGGATCAAGGGCCAATGGGTGTTTGCGCGCACCAGATTTTGGACGGTACCCAGGGGCAAATGACCCGCGGCGGCAACGCGGGCAATTTGGTATTGCGCGGCGGCAATACTGATATCCGGGTCCAGACCGCTGAAAGAAGAAGTCACGAGATCTACGGGTACCGGACGATTTCCCTCAGTGGGGTCCATTCTCCGTAAATACGCCACCCGTTTGGCAATGTGCCGAAACAAGACCGGATTGCTGGGGCCGAGGTTGGAGGCACCAGAACTGGCGGCATCATACGGTACGGGGTCGGTAGCGGAGGGACGGCCCCAGAAGTACTGTGGACTGGTAAAATACTGGCCAATTTCCTGCGAACCAACGACCTTCCCTTGTTCACGAAGGAGAGATCCGTGCGCCTGCCAGGGAAATACCAGCGAAGATATTCCGGTCATGAGCATGGGGTACGCAACCCCTACACAGAGTCCCAGCAGAATAAAAATGGAGATAGCCTGACGAAAGGATTGCAACATGCTGCACCTCACAAAATCGTTAGCAGTAAGTCAATGAGTTTAATGCCGATAAATGGTGCGATAATCCCACCAACACCATAAATCATGACATTGCGTAGCAGAAGACGATCGGCACTGATCGCACGATATTTCACGCCTTTCAGAGCGAGGGGAATGAGGAGCAGAATGACGATGGCGTTGAAGATGACCGCCGACAGAATCGCGTCCTTGGGGGAGTTGAGCCGCATCACGTTGAGTGCATCGAGCTGCGGATAGGTACTCACAAAGGCCGCCGGAATGATGGCAAAATACTTGGCAACATCATTGGCGATACTGAAGGTCGTAAGTGCCCCTCGGGTTACCAAGAGCTGTTTTCCCAGCCGCACAATTTCCAGTAGCTTGGTGGGGTCGGACTCCAGATCGACGATGTTGGCGGCTTCGCGCGCTGCCTGGGTACCGCTCGCCATGCACACCGCCACGTCGGCCTGGGCCAGGGCGGGTGCGTCGTTGGTGCCGTCGCCGGTCATGGCCACCAGGTGGCCCTTCTCGTGATATTCCCGGATGCGGTCCAGCTTGTCCTGGGGTTTGGCCTCGGCCAGATAATCGTCCACACCGGCCTCCGCGGCGATCGCGCCAGCCGTAATCGGATTGTCACCAGTAATCATTACCGTGCGGATGCCAATGCTACGCAATTCCGCAAAGCGTTCCCGAATACCCGGTTTCACAATATCCTTTAAGCTAATCGCACCAAGCACCTGGGCATCCAGCGCCACCACTAGCGGTGTTGCACCCGTTTGCGCGATTTTTTCGATGTCCGAGTCCACTGCCGTTTGCCATTGCCCGCCCGCCTGCTCCACCCAGCGTTTAATCGCATCGGGTGCGCCCTTACGAAATTGGTGGTCGCTGGTATCTATTCCGCTCATACGCGTTTCGGCACTGAACGGCACCCAGTTCCCTTCCCCGGTAATGGCTGGCACATTGGGGTATACACGATCCACCAACTGGACAATGCTCTTGCCCTCGGGGGTGTCATCACTCAAAGATGCGTAGCGCGCCGCAGCAGCTAGCTCGTCCGCACTCACGCCGGGCGCAGCCAATAATTCTGCGGCCTGACGATTGCCAAAAGTGATCGTGCCGGTTTTGTCCAAAAACAGGACATCCGCGTCGCCCGCTGCTTCGATAGCGCGGCCCGACTTGGCCACCACCTTGGCCTTGAGCAGGCGCATGATGCCGGAGATGCCGATAGCAGGCAGCAGCGCCCCAATGGTAGTCGGGATCAGGCAAACGAGAAGCGCGACTAACACCGTAGGCGACACCACCTGGCCGCTATGTGCGGCAAAATGCACGCTATACCAGGAAAACGGGTAGAGGGTGACGGTGACCACCAAAAAAACCATGGTCAACACCACGAGAAGCACCGCTAAGGCAATCTCGTTGGGGGTTTTGCGTCGTGCCGCGCCCTCAACCAGGCTGATCATGCGGTCCAAAAAGCTGTCACCCGCACTACTGGTTACCTGAATGATCAGCCAATCAGAAAGGACCATGGTGCCACCGGTGACGGCACTGTGGTCACCGCCTTGCTCGCGAATCACCGCGGCGCTTTCTCCGGTAATGGCGCTTTCGTCCACAGCAGCTACGCCCAACAGCACCTCACCATCGGCAGGAATCACTTCATTGGCATCCACCCGCACCAGGTCACCGCGTTGCAGTTGATGACCGGGGACTTCCGTCCACTCCGCATCCGCGTCGGCACGAGCTACCTTATGTGCCATGACCTCACGACGTGAGGCGCGCAGACTGCTGGCTTGTGCTTTGCCCTGTCCTTCCGCCAAGGCTTCGGAGAAGTTGGCAAAGAGTAGAGTGAGCCACAGCCAGACGGCGATGATCAGATCAAATCCCCAATTACCGCCTCCCCGGATCAGGCCCTCCAGACCCATAAGGGTGACCAGGAAAGCGCCGACGTAGACCACAAACATCACAGGGTTACGCCATTGGCTTTGCGGACTGAGCTTGCGAAAACTCTCTTTTGCTGCGTCCCGAAATAGGCGGCGCCAAAAGTCCCGATTTTGCTCTGTAGATTTTTCGGTCATGATGAATCCTCGGTTTCAGGGGTGCAGGTGCAAGGTGGGTAAAGACAAGGCCTCGGCTACCGGGCCCAGGGCCAGGGCGGGGATGAAGTTGAGCGCCCCCACCAGCAGGATCACCCCCGTCGAAAAGACCACGAAGACCGGCGTGGTGGGGTTGAGGGTGCCGACACTCGCCGCCGTCCGCCGTTTGGCCGCCAGGGCCCCGGCAATAGCCAAGAGGGGAAAATAGGTCAGATAGCGGTTCATGAGGATGAGGATCCCCGTAAGCACGTTGTAGAACACCGTATCGGCATTGAGGCCACCAAAGGAACTGCCGTTGTTATTGGCCGGACTGGTCATGGCGTACAGGATCTCGGAAAAACCATGGGGACCGGGGTTGAGGATGGCCTCCCGCCCGCCAGGCAGGCAGACGGCAATGGCCGTCCCCATCAGGATCAGGATGGGCATGATGAGAATGGCCAGGGAAGCCATCTTCATCTCATAGGCCTCCAGCTTTTTGCCGAAAAACTCCGGCGTCCGCCCCACCATCAGGCCGCCCAGGAACACGGCAATAATGAAGAAACCCACCTCGGAAGCCACCCCCGAGCCCACACCACCCGGCGCCACCTCGGCCAACTGCATCAAAAACAGATTCACGAAGCCCGACATGGGCATGAAGGAGTCGTAGGCGGAATTGGAAGAGCCGGTGGAGGTGCCGGTGGCCAGGGCGCCAAAAAGGGCACTGCCAGCAGTACCAATGCGGTCTTCTACCCCTACCATGTTGCCACCCCCGGCCAAGGCAGCGCTGTGGGCCTGACTGATCCCCATCTGGCTGAATACCGGGTTGCCCACCAGGTCTTGCTGCTGACTGAAGAGCGCCAGGGGCACCAGGAGCAGGAGCGCCACCGCCATCAAGGCCCAGCCCATCTTGCGGCTGCCAATGGCGCGGCCAAAGTAAAAGATCAGGGAAAAAGGCAACAGGATCATGGCCACCATGAGCACGAAATTGGTCATCCCCGTCGGGCTCTGGAAGGGCTGGCCGCAATTGGCGTTGAAGAAACCTCCACCGTTGTTACCCAGCATCTCGATGGCCGTCTGGGAGCCCGCTGGACCCATGGCAAGAGTTTGTGTAGTAATCAACTTGCCGCTCTGCAAAAAGGGATCGAGTAGATGGACGTTCAGGTACGCAGCAAAGTTCTGGATGGCCCCCTGACTCACCAGGTAGAGGGCAAGGACACTGGCCAGGGGCAGGAGGATATAGAGGACAGAGCGAGTCAAATCCACCCAAAGATTGCCAATCCCTTTACTTTCGGTGCGCGAAAACCCGCGCGTCAAAGCGACGGCAAGCACCATTCCCGAAGCTGCCGAAAAGAAGAACTGCACGCCCAGCCCCAGCACCTGACTCAGGTAGCTCATGGTGGTTTCACCGGAGTAGTCCTGCCAGTCGGTATTGGTGACAAAAGCGGCTGCGGTATTGAAGCTCACCCCAGCACCAGGGCTGGGTAAGCCTTGCGGGTTGAGAGGCAGATAGTTTTGGAAATACAGAAGAAAATAGAGAACCAATCCGCCAATGAGGTTGAACAGGAGCCACAGTAACGCGTAGCGTTTCCAGCTCATCTCTTTTTCTGGCTGAATTCCGGAAAGCCAGTACAGGCTGCGCTCCAGACCCCCAAAGAAACGGGTGGCCCAAAAGCGCTGTCCCGAATATACCCGCTCCATGTACGCACCGATAGGCCACGCCAGAGCAATGGTGACAAGAAATACGGCTGCGGTTAACAGCGTCGCGTTCATCATAGGAAGCGCTCCGGGTTGATTAGAAACAAGGTCAGATAAACTAACAAGAACAGCGCTAGTGCCAACCCGATCCAGATTAAAATGCTCATGACCAGGACCTCACCTTGTCTAGTAATAGAATAAATCCCGCTGCTACAGCAAAGAGGGCGAGAAACAGTAGAAGATATAGAATAAACATAGACGTCACCTCGGCTTTTCTTTCCGTTGAAAGTGTAGGAAATCGGGGGATTCATGGATATAAAAAACCCATAAATATTGCATAAAAAATGCATAAATATTTTGCGTTGTTTGACTTTACGTTCGCGGCCCGTACTATGAGCTGATATTCTAGCGCACAGGCAGGTTTTCTTGGCGGACCCCTCGACAACGGAAGAAAACAGACCGGACCCGGAAGCGCTACTGGCCGCTGTAGAAAAGGCCGACGGCCGTCTGGCTCGGGGTCGGCTGAAGGTGTTTTTTGGCGCGGCACCAGGGGTAGGAAAAACCTATGCCATGCTGCGCTATGGCATCGACGAGCAGCAAAAAGGTCGGGATGTACTGGTCGGTGTTGTCGAGACCCACCAGCGCTCTGAAACACAAACCCTAGCGAATCAACTGCCGCTTTTACCTTTGCGCGTGGTCGAGGGAGCCTCGGCCGCAATCGGGGAGTTTGATCTCGATGCTGCCCTCGCCCGAAGGCCGCAACTTTTGCTGCTCGATGAACTAGCACACAACAACGCCAGGGGGTCGCGCCACAGCAAGCGCTGGCAAGACCTGGAGGAATTGCTAGCAGCCGGGATCAATGTCGCGACGACGATCAATGTTCAGCACCTGGAGAGTGTCAACGACGTCGTCTTTGCCATTACCGGCGTGCGCGTGCGCGAAACCGTTCCCGACCGCGCGGTTACGGACGCCGACGAGGTCAACCTCATCGACATCAGTGAGGAAGACCTGCTGCAGCGTCTGCGCGACAACAAAGTGTACCTGGGTGAGCGTGGCGCGCGTGCCATGCACCACTTTTTTCGTAAGGGCAATCTGATCGCCCTGCGCCAGTTGGCCATGCGCGTTGCCGCCGACCGTATGGATACGGAGTTACAGGAATTTCACAGTATCCACCCGGAAGATCGACGCGAAGGCGGGCGGTTACGCGAGGTGATCCTGGTCGCAATCGGTGCAGACGCTGAGAGCGAGCAATTGATCCGTGCGGGATATCGCCTATCCCAGGCCCTGCATTGCTCGTGGATCATCATCCATGTCGATACGCCCCGGGGCCTGTGGCAACGTCCACAATACCAGGCATGGCTGTGGAGTCATTTCCATTTGGCAGAACGCCTGGGGGCCGAGACTGTGCGCATTACCGGGGTCAATGTCGCGCAAGAGATCCTGGCGTATGCCCACACCCGCCAGGTTACCCGCATCATGACCGGGAGTTGGACGGGGATTCGCCAATTTTGGCCGGTTCGCCGTAGCCCCTTACGCCAATTACTACGATACCAAAAAGCAATTGATATCATAGTCTATCCCTTGCAGCCACCTGCGGCCCAGACGAACGCCAATCCCGTCTACGTAGCCGCTGCCCCTCGTTATGGATTCCGCCTGCGAGACAGTCGCGCCATGGTACTGAGCATGATTGGTGGGTTTGCTGTTGCGGGTCTGGCTACGCTCCTCAACCCCTACCTCGGCATGGCAGCATTCTTTTTGCTCACCCTCGCAGGCGCGACCTTAACCGCATTACGCTTCGGCCGCTGGCCAGCAATTGTGCTGATTAGCAGCGCCCAAATCGGGTTCTTTCTTTTCGGGCAGGGGAAAAATCTACCCGCAACACTGGAGTCATTGCTGATCGTCGCCGCCACTTTGACCGTAACGGTGCTTATTAGCCAGTTAGTGGCACGGTCTCGCGATCAGGAAATAATGGCCCGCTTGCGGGAACGCCGCGCCCGCACCTTATATACCCTGGTGCAACGCCTGAGTTTGGAAAAAGACTCGGCGGCGGTATTGCGTGCCGCGGTCGCGCAAATTCACAGTAGCCTGGGTCTTGACGTCGGTTTTTGGTTACCGGCAGGTCCTGGTGGCAGCCTTCCCTTGCAACGCTGGGACGAGCCGGACGAGCCCGACGCCATGCGCAATGCCGAGCGCTCGGCCGCCATTTGGGTGTTTCGCAACCAACGGCCCGCCGGGATGGGTACCGATACGCTCTCGGCTGTACCAACGCTTTTGCTACCTTTGTTACGCGGTGATCGGGTACTCGGTATCATGGGCATCGGTGATATGGAGATCAAACAGATTCCGGGAGAATGGCTACGCTATATGGAGACCATTGCGCGGCTGATCTCGGCAGCACTCGACTCTGCGGATAATGTGGAACAGCGTGATGAAGCACAGATTCTTCTCCGTCTGGAGCAAACACAAAACACCCTCCTGAGCGCAATCTCGCATGATTTGCGCACCCCACTGACTACCGTCTCCGGCCTGCTTAGCACGATGGAAGAACTCGGCGACAACCTTTCCAGTACCGAGCGATTGGATTTAGTGCGTACGCTGCGGGAACAGACGCAACGGATAAGCGATACGATGGAGCGGATTCTCCGCACTGCGTCGTTACTTTCGCGAAAAACGGAGCTGCAGCGGGAATGGATACCCTTTGGCGACATTGTCAGTATCGCCAACTCGCTGCTGGGAGAGGCCTGTAAAAAACGCGAATTTCAATACCAGATTGCACAAGATTTGCCCTTATTGTTTGCCGATGCCCGTTTGATCGCACAAGTGCTAGCCAACTTGCTGGATAATGCGTGCCGTTACACGCCAGCGGAAGCCGCTATTGTGTTGCAGGCATGGGTGACGAAAAAGGACTTCCACATCTGTGTGATTGATTATGGGTATGGCATACCCTCCGGAAGGGTAGACCAGATATTTGCCCGCTTCAGCCAGGTGCGACCACCCACAGGAGAAGGCGGGACAGGTCTGGGTTTAGCGATTGCAAAAAGCATTGTGGAAATGCATGGCGGACAAATTAACGCCAGTAACATCACGATGGGCCGGGGAGCGCGCTTCTGTTTCACGCTACCCTTACAAACCCAGCCAACCTTGCCAGAGGAAGAATAAATATGGCGCATCATGACGTCTTGCTCGTGGAGGATGATCCGGGCATCAGCCAATTCATGCGCAGCGCTTTTCGTGGCCAGGAAATGTATCACCTGGAGCATGTGGATCACCTTGCCGCTGTACAACAACGGATTCTCGAGCGCCAGAATGCGGGCTTGGCACCGTATCTGATCATTCTCCTCGATCTCACCCTACCAGACGGCGATGGCCAGGATTTGATTCCCTGGATTCGTCGGTTACTCCCGGAAGTATTGATTGTCGTGTTGTCGGCCCGAGATCAAGATATCGATAAAATACAAGCGCTGCAAAATGGCGCCGACGACTATCTGACCAAACCCTTTACCATGGGCGAACTATTGGCGCGCCTGGATGCGCATTTGCGGCGGATCCTCTCTCGACCCACAGAAAAAGATCTACATCTCGCTGCCTGGTCTTTGGAAGAGGATGGCCGTCGATTGCTGACGCCAGACGGTAAGGAAGCACTATTAACCAGCAAAGAATATCAAATCATGCGGCAATTACTACTGCATGCCGGTCAGATACAACGCTATCAAAAACTCCTCTTAGTCGCTTGGGGTCCCAAGCAGCTGGAACAGACACACTATTTGCGTATTTATATCCAAAGACTTCGAGAAAAAATCGAGCCAGATCCCAATCGCCCGCGTTACCTTCTTACCGAAGCCGGGGTAGGATATCGTCTATGGTTAGAGCCACAGGAGGCATAACCTCCTAAGACATGAAAAGCAATCATATTCCAGGAAATGGAGTCTATTTCTCTTTCTCGAACATCGCAAGGAAGCGCTCTTTCGCCAGCGGCGCCTGCTCGGCAACGGCGAGAAAATCCGCCAAATGCATGGGATTGCTCATGCCCACCAAAGTCACTGCGATACCCGGTGTGGAGCGCACAAACTGGATAGCGCGCTGCGCTGGGTTACTGAACTCTGGCATTGCCTCCTGCAAGGACGGCACCTCTTCCCGCCCCAGGAGCCCCTTGCCCAAGGGGTGGCTGGCCATGACGGTGAGCTTTAGCTGATAGGCTGCCTGGATGGTGGAGCCGATATTGCCCTGCCCGGTCACTTGGCTGAAGCGCGTATAGGCCTCTGGCATCAGGGCATTGAAGGGTAGCTCGACGATGCGCAGATGATGGCGCTTGCCCTCCCCCGCCGCCTTGTCTGCCAGGCCCAGCAAACTGGTCATGGACTGGAACAGCGGATTATCGGTTTCCACCCGGCAGGCATTAAAGGTGGAGATACCATAGTAGCGCAATTTGCCCTCGGCCACCGCACCCTCCAGCGCGGCGAAGACATCGATCAACTTGCGATAGACCTGTTCCTTGCCGATGACGGGAATCTGCACTTCGGGCTGATCCACCAAAAAGGCATCCAGAGTCGCTAGGCCGGTTTGCGCACGCAGCTCATCCAGTTGCCAGAGGATATATTCTGGGCTCAAACAATGGATGCCATGGGCAAGATCTTCTTTCTTGCCACGTCCCTTGGCCTCGACTTCTTCGGCAAAGAAGGTTTCGAGATTTTCCGGTTTGCCGTCGGGAAAGGTGAGGAAGCCGCCCTTGCCCAAAACAAAGAATTCCTCGCGCTGGATGCCTGCCTGTAGCGCCTTGGCGATGCCCGCGCCGACCGCGCGCCCGGCACGGCCATAGCGGTAATTGGCACCCGTGTCGACGACATTGATCCCCGCTTGCAGCGCCTGGGCGACAATGGCCGCCACCGCCAGATCCGTCACCTCATCGAGGGCACCTGGGAAGGTCCCCACTCCGAGCGACGAGAGCTTGATGCGGGTGTTGAGAAAATCGCTGTAGTGCCCCTCGGGCAAACCTGCCGCAACAAAACGTTCGGCGTATTTCTTGGTTGCCAAACTATTGGCGGCACCGGGGATCAGATCAGGGCTGGCAGTCATGCCAAAACTCTCCTATCGGTAAAAAGGGGATGCTGCTGCAAAAGGCGACGCAGGCGCTCAGCAATCTCTGCCCGCACAGAGCCTTCCAGAGGCAGATCGTCCAAGCGCTCGAATTGGCGCGAATAATCGGCGGCGTCTTCATCATCCAGTTCCCAGTCGACTTCTTTCAACAGGGCGCGGCCAGCTTCGGGCAAAGTTTCCGATAACGTACGGCCAGAAAGAATTGCCCAGAGACCGGTCCAGCAGCGCGCCAAGGCAATGGGATGATAACCGCCACCGCCCAGCACGAGAAGACGCGGACTATCCGTCAGGATACGCTCTACCATCTCCCAGAAAAAGACATTGCTAATACGGAATTTGCTTAAGGGATCGGGGGCAAGGATATCGGTACCCGCCTGCAAAACCACCACATCGGGCACAAAAACTTCCAGCACCCGCGGCCAAAAAGCATCAAAGACTTCCCGATACTCACTGTCATTGACCTCGGGTGGTAGGGGAAGATTCAGTGCCCCGCCCGCCTGATCGGCAATGCTGCCGCCGTGAAAGGGATAGGCATTGCTGGTGTCCATATGGATGGAGACGGTTTGCACCTCGGGGTCGTCGATAAAGGCCGCTTCCACACCATCACCATGATGCGCATCCAGGTCCCAGTACAACACCCGCAGGCCGGCGCGCCGCAGGCGCTGGATGGCAAGGACCGGATCATTCAGATAACAAAAGCCGCGCGCCTGATGGGGTGCTGCATGATGCATTCCACCGGCAGGGCTAAACGCCGTCTGCCCCTGCAAAACAAATTCCGCCGCCTGAATGCTCGAGCCGGTCGCCAGGTTGGGCGTATCGAAAAAACCAGGAAAACAGGGGTTTTCCAGCGTCCCAAGCTGATAGGCGCGACGGTCGTGGTCAGTGACTCGTCCGAGAAACTGTGCCTTTTCAAAGGCTTGGATATAATCTCGGGTATGAAAACCCCAGAGCTCGATGTGGCTGGCAGGTCGGCCCAAGCGATATTCATTCGGCCCCATGGCCCCATAGCTATTGATGAGATCAAGGGTAAGGGATACCCGCGGAATGGCGAGGGGATGGTTTTTGCCGTAGCTCTTGCGCCGGTAGCGCGCCGCACCGACAAAAAGGGCTGGGCGCGTTGGTGAAATCTGCTCGTGCAAGAGATCGAGTTCGTTCACCCATGGCCTCGCAGGCGCAGATAGATTTCCGGTAGACCCTGGGGCAACTGGTCCATCTGCGGCAAGACTAGGTAATGTCCCTGGCCGAAGACCAGGGGCAGGTAATCCCCACCACGCGGATCAAGGCTAATGCAGAAGGCATGTACCCCCTGCTCCAATGCCTCGCGCACCGCCATGCGCGTGTCTTCTTGCAGATAGCGTGGGTCGCCACCATCGTCATAGTCTGCGGGTCGCCCGTCGGAAAGGATCAACAACAATCGACGCTGGCCAGGACTACGCAATAGCTGCCGGGTACTGTGACGGATCGCCGCACCCATGCGCGTCGCCAGCCTGCCACTCAAACCACCGAGTGCCGCTCGCGCGTGTGCATCGAAGCGCTCATCAAAGCGTTTTATTGGATAGAGCAGAACTTCCTGGTGATATTTACTGGCAAAGCCATAGAGGGCAAAGGGGTCACCCACCTCGACCAAGGCCTCGCCAAAGAGCAGCATAGCGGCACGCAGACGATCCACCACGCGCAGACCAGTGTCGGCGGCCTCGGCCATGATCGATGTGGAGAGATCGGCCAGTAATAGCACTGCAGTGTCGCGCTGCATGGGCCGGCGCTGGCGATAGATATTGGCTTTGGGACTCTGCCCGGCACGCCGCTCCACCACAAACTGCACGGCGGCATCGATATCCGGCTCTTCGCCCTCCTTTTGCCGCCGCAAGGGTGCCATACGCGTCGGCTTCTGGGCCTGTAAGGCTTTCTTCAGGCGGCGCATGGTGCCGTCGTACTCGGCGGCGATCTCCACCGCGCGCGCCTCGTCGCGCTCTCGCAACTTCCGCTCATGCACCCGCGCCCAGTTATCCTTGTATTTTTCCTGGCGGTAGTCCCATTCCTTGTAGGACCAACCGCCCTTGGGCCCTTGCACACCGCGACCACTGCCATGCACCTTGGCGGGCATGGGAATGCCCACCCCCACCCGGCCGCCGGTACCTTGAATATCTTCGGGTGGAATCTCCATGTCGGGATCATTACCCTCCGCCTGTTGTGGTGCCTCGCGCGGTTTTTCCTTGTGCCCGGCAGCGCCGAGCTGACCGCCAGCATCCATTTCCACGGCATCGGTCTGGCCATGCTTGCGTGGATAGATCGGGCGCGCGGCATTGGGGGAGTGACCCGGCAAAAAGGCTGCGGCCCGCTCAGCCAGGGTAATAGAGGGAAGTTTAGTGTGGGCGTAGCGCGCCAGCGCCAAACGAAACGCATCAAGGATGCCCGCTTCCGCAGATGCAAGAGACACCAAGTCTGCAGGCAGTTGCCCCACCATTGCCAAATGCGTCAATTGCATGGCCTCACGCCAGTAGGCACCGGCCACCCCCGGCGGCACCGCGCGCTGCTCTGCGGCACGCATGAGGCGCGGTAGGTAGCCGGGCATCTCGCGCTCCATAGCGATATCAACGCGCAGGTCTTCGAGGATGTCGAAGACCAGTTGGAAACGCAGCAAATCCGTACCAAACTGGGCAAAGAGGGGGCGCCAAGTGATGCGCTGGTCGGCATCCAAGGGCGGATGCTCCATACCGATCTCGCGAAACAGGGCATGGATGGCTTCATCGTCATAGCTGCCAAAGGCAAGATGGGCGCCGGTGTGGTAGAAGGCGAGGATGGCCTCTTCGCGATCTGGCATAACAGCGGGCACAAAAAGGCTACGTCCATCGGTTTCGAGAAAGCTACGCCCGCCCTCCACGCTCCAGTCGCCGTCTTCAAAGGGCAGATGCAGACCCGTCCACGCCTGCAACAATAAGGCAAAGAGCCGCTTGTGCGGACCAATGCGAAAGCCCGGCAACACCTCCAGCAAAAAGGCGCGCGCCTCGTCACTCTCCAGCTTGTACCAGGCCTCACCGCGGATACGCCCGGCAGCGAGGATATCGCGCCCACGCATGGCCCAGTCTTCTACCCCATCCAGCCCACAAATGGCGCGGACCTTGACCGCGCCCTCGAGATAACTGGCCAAGCCCAGGCGCCCCTTGGCGAGTTCCCGCGCCGGTGCGAGCAGGGTACGCAATTCCTCGGCGCCATAGGCACCAAAAAGGCGTGCAATCGGCATGCGAAAGTAGGCGGCGGCACTGTCGACATGACGAGCGATCCAGTCCGCGCCTTCCTCGTACCAGATCTTTTCCCCAGCCACGCCATATTGCTCGCGCACCTGCGCGGCCTGCTCAAAGTATCCCACCGCCGCGCGGAAGGTACCGCGCTGGGTCAAAAATACGCGCGCCTGGTCCAGCCATGGGTCTAACCCACTAAAGACCCGCACCAACTCTGCGGTCGCGTGAAAAAAGCCCTTGCCCGCTTCGCGATCGTAAAAGAAGAGATCGCGCCCCGTTTCCAGATAGCGCAGGGTGGCTGCTTCCCCTAGCGACTCAACAGCGGGAAGGGCCGCGCGCGCGTCGCGCCCAGCCACGAAGCTCACCGCTTCGAGATGCTCGAGGATCTCCTCGGTAGCAGCCGACACTGTGCCCTCAGGCGCCAAAGAAGGTGGTGAAAATTTCCATCAGCGCCGCAGCCAATTCCGGATCATCCGTCTGCGGGCTGATGATGGCCGCCTCGATTGCCTCCAGCGGCGCCAGACCCGCTGCCATCAAGGTACCGGCATAGACCAGGGCACGGGTGGAAGTCACCTCTTGCAAGCCCTGGTCCTTAAGGTTGCGTGCCTTAGCCGACGCTTGCACCAGCTTACCGGAGCGGTCGGCATCCAACCCCGACTCGCGCATGACGATCTGCGCCTCCAGCTCCGCTGGTGGATAGGTAAAATTCATACCCACAAAACGCTGCTTGGTAGATGGCTTAAGGTCTTTCAGTACCGTCTGATACCCAGGGTTGTAGGAGATCACCAGCAGAAAATCAGGGTGCGCGGTGATTTCCGTGCCTAATTTATCGATGGGCAGATGACGACGATGGTCGGTAAGCGGGTGGATCACGACGGTGGTATCGGTGCGTGCCTCGACCACCTCATCGAGGTAGCAGATGGCCCCCTCGCGCACCGCGCGGGTCAAGGGACCGTCTTGCCATACGGTTTCATCGCCCTCGATGAGAAAACGCCCTACCAAATCAGAGCTGGTCAGATCTTCGTGGCAGGCCACGGTAATCAACGGACGCTTGAGCCGCCAGGCCATGTGTTCGAGAAAACGGGTCTTACCACAGCCCGTCGGCCCCTTGAGCATGACCGGCAGACGCCGCCCCCAGGCCGCCATAAAGATCCCCAGCTCATTGCCTACCGGCTGGTAAAACGGCTCTTCGCTGATGTAGCGCAGGGCTTTATCGCCGTGGCTGCTCTGACTCATAGTGTCTCCTCTTGCGATTGTTCGGTATGGCTGCGGGCGTAGAGATATAAATGGCGCAGGGTGTGTAGCAGCATCTTCTCGGGTTGCGGCGGCAGGGCGTCTTCGCGCCCCATCTCCAGGCAATTTTGGTAATAGACCAGCTCACGGCAATTGTCGCGAATGGTATTCCAATGTGGCTGCCCCTTCACCAGGGTTTTCCATAAAGAAAGCAGGTCGGCATTCGGGTCAAATTCCTTACGTTCCGATGCCAACAGTACTTGCAGCAGTTGGCGTGCAATCGTTGTTCCTTCTTGCACACTTGCAGAAAAATCGCGCTTTGCGGTGTTGCGCCCAAGTTCTTCGATTCGGGCTTGCGCCTCGTCTAGGCGCGCTAGCGCCAGGGTCTTATCGTACATGAGAACTCCTCTCGCCTAAGCAAATAAACTACCTTTTTTCCTCCGCTTCGTCTAGGATATGCGTGTTTTACCTATAGACATCCATAATGGATTTTATGCACGGAAAAGGGGCTTTCATGAGCACGAAACTCGTCAAGATGGTCAAATTGAACAACCTTCAGTACAACCAGAATCGCGATCCGCAGGTATATCGTCGCGTCGTTGGTCATCCCTTCCGCATCCAGGCCATACTAGATGGTCAGGGCAGCGCCAAGGTCAGCCTGACCTGCGAAGGCAAGACCTTGAAGGAGAGCAACGTCGAACTGCCCGGCATGTTCTCCTACGAGTTGACCTTCAAGAATGCGGGCGTGCGCGTTGCCACCCTGACGGTCAGCAGCGAAGGACAGAGTGAGAGCCACGAGTTGCTGCTCGACACTGAGGCCCACGCCCACGTCGGCTAAGGCCGCGAAGGTGCCCGCCTGCGGGCGGGCAGCTATTTCACCAGGAAAATTGGCGCAAAAAGTCGGGTAAGCGCGCCAAAATTTCTTCTTTGTTGAAAAAGCGGTCGGCGCGCGCCGAACGTGCCGCCAAGCGTTCTTCCTCACTGCCGCCATAACAAAAGATTGGGATATTGAGCTGATGTTCGCGGCGAATTTCATCGATCACTGCATGGTCGATAGCAGGATCATCCAAATCCAGCACCAAAAAACGATGCAGCAGGATCTCCTGCCAGTCGTCGAAATCGTCTACACCGAGCGCTGGGGTAAGCGACCATTCCGTGGGCAAACTTTCACGCGCCGCACTCAGCATGTTCTCGTCACTCGTCATCCAAATTAGACGCTTGCGTAAGCGGTCTTCAATACTTGGCATCGTGTTGCTCTGTTCCTAAAAACCTGTACGAAACTGTACAGAGGATTTATCCGCACTTGGTTGACGCGGTGTTTTGCCCAACTCAAGCCCTTTGACGGTCAGTTCCGCCGGAGAACGTGCCAACAAGATGCGTTTGACTTCCCTGTGATGGGTGTACAGCCCAATTTCAGGGTCACTCATACGCGCCAGTACGTTCAACGCAGCATTGTGGTCGGCCTGGAGCACATCCCCGTTTGCACGGTAAAACTTGTCAGCCACACGCCTGCCTTCCAGCAAACCTGTTACTGAGTCCATTTGCGATGTATAGGCCGCATTCACCAGGCGATGATCCGCCTGCCGCTGCGTACATACGGAGTCCAGGGCTTCAGCTAACACGCCTTTGGCCCATGCACTCATACGTCTGTTGTACCGCTTCCCCCAATCGTTTTTTCCCGCAAAGGGAGAAGCTAAATCTTCCGAAACGACCACTGCCGCTTTGTCCACGATAGTGTGCGCCGACTGAAAAGCGATGGTGCGTAGTCTCTTTTGGGTACGCTCTTTTCTGGCTTCCAGTTTGACCCGGCCTAGGTTATTAAGAACAATGCGGTCCGCCTTGGTAATGCGCCCGGCTTCCCGGTGCTTCTTTTCCAGCGCGTGCAGCTTGTTCCGGGCCTTGCCCGTGATGGAAGCCTTATCGCTGTAGGCGGTCATTACCACCCCGAATGCCTTGCCGTGCGCCACACCATCTGAGTCCGTGAAGGCTTCCGTGTAGCCCTTGTCGATGCCGAGCGCCTGATCGCCACAAGGCCGCCCGGCACCCTTGTCCGTGGCATGATGGATTTCTGTGAAGCCATCCCTGACGATGATTCGCAGGTTACTGCCGGTCAGCTTGACGTTTTTGCCGATTGACGTGGTAATCAGGCGAATAGGTTCGCCATATTTTGCCGCGATGCGAACGATGATGTTCAAGTGCCCGTCAACGATCTCGGTGGTGTATTTATCCGACCGGACAACAAACTGATTAGCGACGTATGACCCGCCATGCCGGAAGTGTTTTCGCATCTGCCGGTGCAGGAAATTATCGGGCAGCCATTCCTCTTTGCGAAGCAGGGTAAAAAGGCGCTTGCGTTCCGATTCGCTAGTGGCACGTGCGGCAATGGCTTTTCTGACCTTTTGCTGGGCCGCTGCTTTGTAGAGCAGCACGTCGTTGATAATGTCTTTGGTGGTTTCGTTGCGAATGGTGCCATCCACTGGCAGATCGCTATAGAGGCGCTTCGCGGTGATTTCTTTGCGTAGATCGCTGGCCGACTTCCCTATCGTGCCCAACCCGCCGTAGCGCCGCCAGATGTCCGCCCGCACAAAGCCCATCGCCTTGCAGATCGCGTGCAGGGCGCATGGAACATCGGCCTGTAATGTGCGGGTAACCGTGGTCACTGCAAAATCTCCTTGGGTTCTTTCAGCTTGTGTTCCGGGTAATCATCACGAATTTGCTTCTTGTATTTGCGCATCCCATACAGGCGGCAACTGAATGTGTGAACAATGGAAAGCAGGTCTTCAACCATTTCTTGCTGCGGCGATAAGGAGTCCTGGTTGGCCACCACGATTTCACAGCCATTTTCAGCCGCCAGATGCGCAATGAGGTCGTACCCGAACCGTGCCAAGCGATCTTTTTGCGCCACCAGCAGTTTCTCAATTTCTCCACGCTGGATACGATCCAGCATCTCCAGGAAACGCTTGCGCTTGAAGTTCATGCCGCCGCCGATCTCCTGTATCCACTCGTCCACAGCGATCCCCCCGCCCCGACAATAAGTTTCCATGGCGCCCACCTGTGAGGCCAAATCGTCTTTTTGCCCTGCGCTGCTCACGCGGCAATAGACGACGGTAGCCCGCTTCGCTGGGGCGCCCCCCAACATCAGACGCACATCCGACTCGTCAAAGTACCGATGCCCGGAAGGGAGACGCTTGGCAGTCAACTTCCCTTCACGCTCCCATCGGCGAATCGTCTGAGTTGATCGGCCAATGCGTTTTGCAAACTCACCCATGCTGTATGTCTTGCTCATATCGAGTAAGTATAGACGGTTCTGGACATAAATAAAGCATCAGTTATTTGCTCCTATTTCCTACTGATCAGACCAGACGGCCAAGCCTTCCAGGCGTTCTAGCCAAAGCCCGGCGCTGGCGCCCAGATACCCTGCCATCAAACTCGGCAGCAAAGGCGACCGCGCCTGTACGCCGCTCAATGCCCAACATAGTTCCGGCGGAAAGAGATTACCCTCCACTTCGCGGTAGCAGCCATCTTCTGTCCAAATACGTAACCAGCCCTCGGGCCAGTGTTTTTCTGTCAAGAAGGTATTCGCACGCAGCTTGATTCCGTCGCGCACCCGACGGCGCCCGCCACTCTCCCAGTCCACTGCTTCCAATTCGGCGCTTTTCAACGCGGCGTGCTCCTCGGCACGGAGATCGTCTGCTTCTACCAGCCAACCCTGCGCCTGTAACTGCATTTTCCACACTGTCTTTAGCTCGGCATGACTCGGCACTACAGACCCCACCAGCTCTTCCTGCCAGCTCGTGAGAGAGGCGCGCAAGGCGCGGCCCAGTGTCGTGCGGAATTCTGCTGTGGGGGCGGCAACGCTGGCAACAAAGCTGCACCAGTCGCTATGCAGCAAAAAGCTCCCAGCCAGTACCAAGCTGTTGCCGATAGTAGCGGCGCCAGTACTGCCGATCCGTCGCCCGCGACAGCGAAATTCTTGCCGAGCCACCAGTTCGACCGGTAAGCCGTACCGTGCATATGCGGCCTGGATGGTAGGGGCCACCCATTCCAGCAACTCTTCCGGGCGGCGGCGCTGAGCGGTCGGGGTGGCGAGCAGAAAGTAGTTCAGGTGCGCGGGCTCCACCCACACCAAACCGCCGCCCAGGGGGCGTTGGATGACGGCAAGCGAGGCACAAGCCGCCTGCTCCAGTTCCAGCGCCGCCGCCTGGGAAGCACCAAGGCTCAGGTGCCGATCGGCACTTGCCAGTATGAGTAGGCTGGGGGCGTCGGCGCGTCGTAGTGAGGCCAAGGCCTGATAGGCCACATGCAATTCACTAGCGCCAAGGTGCCCAAGGTCAAGCCAACGCAGCGTCTCTCGCTCACCCGGCATGGGCGATAAATCCGCTATTCCGCGCGTTCCTTGGGCCGGTAAAAAGAGGAGAAGTAAAAATCGCGCTCATTCAGTTCTTCGTGCCACTTGGCACGATCTTGCACGCCTTGCTGCATAATGGCGGCGATAGCCATCGCCTGCTCACCATCCAGAATCAGGATGGCGTCGAGCAAATCCTCGTCAAGTTCAATAAAATGCGCCGCCAGACCCTGAGGCTCCTGTACGTGTACCAGATACGACTGACAGGCGGGATCTTCTGGGTCCAGGGGCGTAATGATCAGGCGTCCTATATAGCCCATACGCGCCAGTTGGTTGAAACGGGGGATCTCGAGCTTCTTGCCCTTTTTGTACTTGTTCAGTTCGTTCTTGATACTGCTTACATCGGCAATCGGGATGGTCTTCATGTGCACCTCAGTCATTCACGTTGCGCCTAGTGTCTGGCCTGCGCGCACACGATGCAAGTGCAGAGGTGATCCCGGGCAATAAAAAAGGGGAGACTTGCGTCTCCCCCGCACCCTTGAGGAGGGGTGGTGTCTTAGAAGTCGTAACCGACCTGAACGCCGAAGGAGTTTTCGGCGAGAGTTGCTGAAGGTGCCATGGGGCCAAAGGGCGCCGTTCCAGCTGCGCCGGTAACCGTATTAGCAAATTCGTGCATATACGCTTCCGTCAGTTTCCACCCCATGCCCAACTTTTGCGTCGAGCCGAAGGTGATTGCGTTCTCTACTACCGCCGGGAAGATCAGATTGTTGCCAATGTTATTAGCCTGAATGGGATTCGAGCCGTAGTTATAACCCATCCGAACTTGCAGCCAGTGATTCACATCGTACTGGGTGCCGATGCTGGCGACCCACTGGTTTTTCCAATGAGTTGGCAACGCCATATCCGACATACCTTTGACTGGCTGATTTTGGTAATAGGCTTCCCATGGACCATAAATCTTAAAGTTGTTGAGCGTGGATGCCCAGTTAATCCACTGACCTTCCACACTGATCAACCACTGTTGAGTTGGTCGGATAGCCAACCCAAGGGCGATCTGTTGGGGATAGTTCAGATGTCCACTATATTGACCAGCCGCACCAGCCGCACCAGAGCCTGCGGCAGGACCGGACTGCTGTACTAAGTTCTGCGCACCAGCCTGCCAAGTCAAAGGAGTGAACCAAATGGGCGATTTGTACGTAAAGCCCAGGGTCACCATATCATTTACTTTGTATAATGCGCCCAACGTAAAGCCAACGCCGTAGGCCCAAGACGGACTCGATAGATTCAGACCACCGGTTAGCGGAACGGCCATGGACTGGGGACCGTTAGCAGTCTGAATTGTGCCCGGCGCATACTCTGTCATGGTCTGTTGAAAAGACGCCTGCTCTGCAGCAATATTTAGAGTAGCACCAACTGCTAGATGATGATCCACTTTCATGGCGATAGACGGCGCCATCTGCATAAAATTGATACTGCTAAATGCCTGAGCGTAGCTGGATGGGTAGCCAGGAATCTGAGAGGGAATCTGCTGCAGATAATTCACACCCAAACCAGACGTACCGTACACACCACCACCAAAAACAATGCCGTCGCCAAACGCTGGCGCTACCCAACCGATAGCTGGAACACCATAAATATTGGTATGGCTGCCGATTTCTCCCGCTCCCATATTGGTCTTGCGAGTCGGGTTAAAAATCTCGGCAGAGAAAGCCGCCTGGGGCTTCAACAATGCCAAACCCGCCGGGTTGCTGATGGCAGCGGACAGTGGATCATCGGGAGCGGCAACGACTGCACCACCCATACCGATGGCGTATTGCCCGATACCAATCAACTGGTAACCGTTGGTGGCGAACGCGCTACCAGAGAAACCTGCTGCCGCCAACGCAGCCGCCACTGCAAAACTAAGGATTCCAGAATTTTTCTTCACTTCCTCGCCCTCTGTTGTCAAAACGTGTCTCGATTGTGGCGGATAGAACAAAGTGTTGCAAGAACTGTCACAATCAAAGTTTTTTTCTAGCTGATCAAGAGAGAAAATACTGCGATTTGATTATACTGAATATCAGTTTATTCTAATATTTTCAGAACGAGAAAAGGGGCCACACAGGCCCCTTCCCTACTCAGCGCCGGTCTTTTTACCCAGGAAACTGCAAATCCTTCAGACGCATCTGCCGCCGCACAATCTCCACGTCCTGTTTGTTGAGGGCGAAGGGGAAAGAACGGATATCCGAGGGCGAAGAATCGCCATAGGGACGATTACAGGCGCTGACCTCTTCGTCATCCTTGCCGGGGCAACCAGAGGTCTGGAACGGTTTGCCGGAATCGATAATGTCGTTGAGCTCAGCCTGCGGGAAGCCAAAGTCTTCCACCCGTCCATATTCGTCGAAGCGCATGTCTTCAAAACGGCCACCGGCATAGTCGATCAGGAAGCGACCCAACTGTACGCGCCGCCACTGATCCTGCGGTACCGGATCCCAGTCTTCCATCATCGAGCCCTTTTCCGGAAAAAACGCGAACATGTGGTTGTGTCCGCCCATATCCTTCATACGCTGGCAGACCTGCAAAATCTCCTGCTCCGTTTCACCCATGCCGCAAATGAGGTGCGCGCCAAACTTTTCTGGGCCGTAGATTTCGGCGGCCCACTCAATCGCCTGCCAGTACTTATCCCAGGAATGGGGGCTCTGTACCGTCTTGCCGCGCGTACGCTCAAAGATTTCCGGGGTAACCGCATCCAGTGCCACGGTGAAGATATCCGCACCGAGTTCCTTCAAGGTGATGAGATCCTGCTTTTCCATGGTGGTGGGATTGGACAGGATCGACACCGGGATATGCGGTGCGGCTTCCATCCAGCGTTTGAGTACGACCTGCGTGTCGTAGTCGGAATCCGGGTGGGTGATCATGCTGATGCACATGCGCTCAAACTGACCCTTGTCGCTATTGGCGGCAATCCGCTCCAGCATCTCGTCAACGCGCACCGTCGGCCAGTCGACGCGGATAAAATTGCGGTCGGCGTAGTCCCGACTTTCTTCGCGGTGCCGGGCCAAACCGCAATAGGTGCAGTTGGCACGGCAGCCTTCCGGGTAGGTCATCAGCAGATTGAGACAGTGGGTGCAGCTGGTACGGTGCATCACGCCGGGCACCAGTCCCAGGGTGATAGCGGCCGCGGTGCTCAGCTGCACATAGTCGGGAGAACGCATGGTCGGCGTTTTGACAAAGTAGTCAGGCCGATAGAAGTTCAGGGGTTGGTTGGTTTCCGGGGCTACCGCACTCATGTGAAATCCTCCTCGACAATCCGCCCTCAGGCGGCAAAATATTCCTCAAAAGCAATCCATCCAGACCGCATCACGCGATCATCCTGTGCCGCTGGCTTATGCCACGCGGCCTCCAAATCGAGCCGCCGTTGCACGGCTCGCTGGAGCGCAGGACCAAACTGGTCCGTCATATCCTCTGCGTATTCTTCCAGGGCGTCTCCATCGCCCGCAAGCCAGGCGACTGCCGCCTGCCCCGCCGCCTCCCCGCTGATCACGGCCGCCGGAATCCCTGCCCCGGTGATGGGATGCGTCAAACCTGCAGCGTCTCCCAGCAACAAAGCGCGCTCATGGACCATGGGACGGATACCACCGACCGGGATCGCGCCGCCAGTGCGGCCCAGAATTTCTGCACCGACGATACCGCGGTCTTGCATTTGCTGATGCAAGGCCTCCAGAGGCGCTTTGAGATTGCTCTCAAAACGGCGGTCGGCCCCCAAACCCAGATTCGCAACCGGCCCACGGGGAAAGAGCCAGGCATAGCCACCAGGAAAGGCGTCGGAAAGGAAGATGTCGGTATCAAAGTATGCTTGCAACAGCGGCACCGTGTACTGGCGGGTAAAGACCACAGGCTGATCAGGCAAACCCAACGCCGCAGCCACGGCACTATGCGGGCCATCGGCACCGAGGAGAAAGCGTGGCCGCACGCCGATCATTTCTCCATCAAACTGGATTTGCGCAACCTCGCCATCCCAGGAGCGAAACTGGGTCTTTCGCCAAATTTCGGCGCCAGCCGATTCGGCGAGATCTGCCAGCCCTTGATCAAAACGTGCGCGGTCAATCATCAGACCAGGAAACTCCGAATGCACGGCGCTGCCCGAGGGAAGAACCGTAAGCATGCCACTGACCTCCTGCACCCGCGACAGCGTCTCGTGCACGGTGCGCATAAGGGGCATAGGGACAAACTCGGCGCATTGTACTGGCAGACCAATTTCTGTGCGCTTATCGACGGCAATCGTATGCAGGCCGGCAGCAGCCGTGGCCCGTGCGGCCGCGGCACCGGCGGGGCCGACGCCAACCACGAGCACATCGCAGTCGATCATGCGCATGGGACTGCCTCACGTACTACCGCAACGAAATCCGTCGGCTGCAGACCCAAGGCATCAACGGGCGTATCGCGATACCAGTGCTCCACAATCTGCGGCAAGTCATCGATATGGCTATTGCGCAGGGCAGCTTCGAGATCGAGCACGGCGCGCCGCGGCTGGATAAAAAAATCACCGCTGAACGCAATCTGGCGGATACGCTTTCCGCGTGCATCCCAGAGCAATTCGCTGCGCAAGATACCGCCGCTGCCACGATGCACCGCCTGCAGAAACGGCTGCTCACTCTGAGGGCGGTCCTGCAACTGCAGCCATTCTGGATCGCGAACCGTAGCCAAGCCCTCGGGAAGATGCTGCTCCACGCTCGCGGGGACATCAGTTTCTTGCAAATCCCAGGAAAAATACTGACGGAAGCCATCAAGCAACGCAGTTTTCACTTCCTGTTTGTCAGGCAAACGTCCGGCCAAGGCTCGCAGGCTGGTTACGCGCTCAGCAACCGACTGTATCGCATGAGAATCCAGTTTTTCTGCTGGCACGCGCAGGATGCGCAACATGCGGGGGATATCCAGGTCAATCAGAACCGTACCCTGGAAGAGGACGACATTGCCATCGATGATGCCGCCGGTACCAGAAATCTTGCGTCCATCGACCTCAATATCGTTGCGCGGGCGAAATTGTGCATCTACGCCCAGCTGCCGCAAACCAAGGGCCGCGGCCTCACAAATTTCCTGGGCAAGAAAACTCATGTCACCCGCAGGAAGATCCTCGCGCCGACACACCAGCTCCCAGCCGAGCTGTGTATCGTCGAAGATGATCGCGCCGCCGCCGGTCAGTCGGCGCTGAATCTGAACGCCTTCCTCGGCACAAAAGCGAAGATCGAGCTCCTGCTGCGGGGATTGATGATGCCCGAGCAGCGCGCAATCGCGAAAATGCAAGAAGCGAAAGGTGGGAGGACAATCCCCTTCGGCCACTGCGGCGATCAGGGCATGATCAAGGGCCATGTTCTCGTCAGCATCGCGCAGGCCAGTATCAATTACCGACCACTGCGCCTGTTTGCGCATCTGCCCTATCTCCTGCTCACGCATGATCGCCGCTCCGTGCCGCTCAGGCGGTCACAACGATGGGAATGTCGCGTAGCGCCGGGCGCCGCTTTGGTGCAGCAGGGATATGGTCAAGGGGAATGGCACCGCTTTCTTCGCCAAGTGCCAAGACCTCTTCGCCCACAATCATCGAGCAGCAGGAAGGGGTAACGAAGACATCACGATCGAGATGTTTGGCCAGCGCGAGCATGCCATCGGAAGGGAAGGCGATACCGTTCAGACCGGCCATTACTGCGTAACTGTCCGTCTCCATCCGGTGAACGCCGCTGGGACGCGCACAGCCGAGCAATACGGGGGTATCGGGTAAGGCAGCACGCGCATCCATGAAGTACTTGCCGACCTCGTTGCTGGGTGGTGTGGCAAAGGGCCGACTCTGGCTGGCGTACTGCGACATGATGACCACCAACACCAAGGCGCTGGGCAAATGCCGCTGCACGATTTCCAGGGAATTCCACTCACCTAGCATCTCACCATAGTGCAGACCAATGACGATGTGTGGCACGACCTTCATCTTGGTGGCAACCAAGGCTTCCAGCGCCGCCTCAAAGTCATCGACGCTGCGGCGCAGGTGGTAGACCTGAGAAATGGTGTCCTGGGCGCCAATGACATCCATCATGGCGACGTCGACACCGGCGTCCTCCATTCCGCGGGCAAATTCTGGCGTGGCAATGCCCGTATGCATGGCAATCTGCAAATTGGGGTAGCGTGCTTTGATCTTACTAACAGTCGGGAAGTAGGGCTCGTAATGAACGACGTTCTGGTGATCGGACCCACCCGACAACAATAATCCGCGTCCGCCATCCAGCACGATCTGATCAACAAGGCGATCGAGTTCTTCGGGAGAGCGCACGGGGATCATCGGTTCAAGAATTTTTGCTTTGCAATGGTCGCATTGCAGTTTACAGTCGCCACCGGTGATCGAGATTGCGGGGAAGGCATTTTTCCCGCAACTAGTGGTGGACAACTCCGAAGTCTCGTGATGACGGAAAGATGGTGTGTAGAAGTTCATTCGCCCAATCTGGCTTCCCGACAGTCCTTGCCAACGCTCCCGCATCGACGCCACCAAGCGGGCATCCAGTTGCAGGTCTTCAAGGGCTTCTACCTGGGAAACAGCGTCTAACCATGGATTCATGAACTCGTCCGTCCTGCGTCAGAAAAAATGGAGACAGCGGCCGCCGAAGCAGCCGCTGACCGGAAGCAAGAAAATTTAGCAGCCGCCAAAACCGTCGGCGTTCATCTTCTCTTCGAATGCTGCCAGGGCATCAGCGCCAGTCTTCAATTCGCCGGCATCGCCGTCAAAATCAGCAGGCGTCAACTTGGCGACCCAGCCGCTGCCGTAGGGGTCTTTGTTGATCAGGCCAGGGTCCTTGGCGACGTCGTCATTGCTCGCGGTAACCGTGCCACCTACCGGGCTCTTCAACGGACCCACCCATTTTCCGGATTCTACCGTGGCGGCAGATTTGTCTTTCTTGATGTCTTTGCCGGCAGCCTTAGGAGTGTAGGAAACGATCTGGCCAGCCAGGGCACAAGCATAGGCGGTCATGCCGATGGTCACGCTGCCATCGTCTTCCTTGCGCAGCCAGACATTGTTTTCGACGTTGTACATCAGGTCTTCAGGAATTTCACAACCACGAACAGTACCCATATTGCCCTCCTTAGGGTGTACGGAAGATAACAGAAAGGGACGAATCCCTTAGAAAAATAACAAGCGATCCACCGATAAAATCAGATCGGCCAGATCACCGGCTGAAGCTACGCGGTCGACCTCATCGATCAGGCCCGTCTCTTCCATGGCATATCCGGGCAATGCGGGGCGACATACATAGAGCTCCGCGCCGGCGTTTTTGGCATCACGAATGAATTCGATGATTCGTTTGCCGCCTTCCATGGCTGCCATATTTTCGGCAACACCTTTTTCCATGAGCTTCACCGCTTCCATGGTGCAAAAAATCTTAACCTCTGCGTCCATGGATGACAACAAGGAACCGAGATAGAAGGGTGTCGCACAGCGATGCGCAGTACTCGGACCGCTGGTCATGACAATAACGACGGTCTTCTCTACATCGTCTTCGAAATAGTGGCTGCTCATCTCATCCCCCGCTCACAATGAATGTCGTCGCGTACACAGCGTGCCTTATAGCTCTCGAACGCCGCATCGCCCGTTACCATGTCTTTCAACGCCACTTCCAAACTCGCAACCGGGCGCACGCGCGCAATCCACGCCTCGTATGGCTCGATGTTCAGTAGATTGGGATCTTCGAGGACATCCTCATTGGCGAGATCGATCACACAGTCAAAGACATTGGGAACTGGCCCTGCCCACTTGCCACTCTCAATGGTAGCAACCGGTTTGCCGATAGGCCGTCTAGTCCCTGGCCGCCGCACGCGTACATGCAGGATCTTGCCGGCGATGGATTGTGAGATATCAGTCATGCCCACGGTGAGCGTGCCGTCATCCTCTCGCCGCGCCCATACCTGACTTTCCTTGTCATAGTAGAGCTCGGCGCGAAATTCACACCCGTTACACTCCATGGCCTTTTCCTCGTTATTTGCTGCGACGAAAAAAAACGCCCCCGGTAGGGGGCGCCTTTTCGCGCGCGGTCAGACGATGCCTTTGGCGGCGAGCAAATCCATGGAATCGCTCACGTTGTCGGGAATACCGACCTTGCGTGGCGACAGACCCATGGCCAAGCCCAACAACTGGGTGAAGTAAATAACCTTGACGTTGGATTTGATGCCAAACTCAACTTCCGCACGAACCTGATGCATCTCCAAACCAGAGTGACAGGTTGGGCATTCCGTAGCGATGACTTCCGCGCCAGCGTCCTCTGCTGCCTGCAAGATGTTCAACACCAACTGCGTCGAGGTGTCGGAATCCGACAGGGTATGCGCGCCGCCACAGCAGGCGGTCTTGAGCGGGAAATCAACCGCCACTGCACCCGCCGCATTGAGCAGGTCATCCATGAAGTGCGGAGCATACGAAGACTCCGAGCCAGGGCCCTGATCCTTCTCGGGAAAGATCTGTCGCGGACGGGTATACATACATCCGTAGTAATTGGCGATCTTCAGCCCGTTGAGGCTCTTCTTGACGCGGCTCTTGATGCCATCCGTGCCAACTTCTTCCATAAACCACTCCAGCGCATGCAAACTGCGCACATCGCCATCGTACACCGGATCACCAGATTTTTCGGCGAGATCCTGTACCGTCTTCATGGTCTCATCGGACGTGGCACACTCATACTCCGTCTGCTTCAGGTTGCGATAGCAACCGTTGCAAGGCGCCATAACCGTGTCACAGCCTTGCAATTTACTGGCAATGGCGAGGTTTCGTGCGGACATGTAGGTTTGCAACATGGGGTGAATATTCTTCACCTCCATGGCGCCACAACAATTGTAGTCCTCAAGGTTTTCCATCTGGAGACCAAGCTCTTTGACCAGCACGCGCGTGGACTTATCGTACGGACCGCCGGAGCCTTCCAGAGCACAACCGGGATAATATGCAACCTTAGCCATGATGCGCGGCCTCCTTTTGCGTCTTGACGTATTCAGCCAACACCTCACCGGTCCGACCCCAGGACTTCGTCTTGGGACGGAAAACCACGTTGAGGCCCATCTTGGCCAACTGGCCAAGCGGCATATGCTTGCTGAGATTCTTGCCGAAATTGATGATCCAGGTCTGCACCAGTGGCTGGCCCGAGCGCTTAAAGAAGCCCATCATGACTTCCGTATCCTCGATGCGACCAAACTCTAGGCACTGATGGGTAAACTCTTCATCAAAGTGCGTAGACAACGTTTTGGGCGTGTAGCCGTTTTCTTCCAGCCAGTGCGCAGTAGCCTTCATCACACCTTCAGGACGGACGTCCTTGGGACAGATGTTGGTGCATTTGTTGCAAGATACGCACTGCCAGATGATGTCCTTGTCCTTCATCAACTCGGCCTTGAGGCCCAAGCGAATCAGGTAGATCCAGTAGCGTGGGTTGAAGTCCACGTTCTGGGCATACATCGTGCACGAGTTGGTGCAGGAACCACACTGCCAGCAACGATGGACGTTTTCACCACCACTGTAACTCTGAATGATCTTTTCGAAATCCGGCTCGTAATCCACTAACGTACGAGGGGAGATCATGGTATTCCAAGATCCTGACACATCCACACCATCTACGACCAGATGATCGTACTGGAGAATGCGATCGGGATCGATCAGTGTCTTCTCATGAATAGCCATAACCAAGCACTCCTAAAATTGGAAAACTAGTGAACGTCTTTGCCTTTGACCCGTGAGCCACCCATACGCCGCTGCGTTTCCACGCCCAACAACTTATGGATTTGCTCAATGAAGTCTGATTGCCCGCCGAAATCTGAGCGCAGGAACCCCTCTGCCATGGCCCGCAAGTATTGTGAGTATTGGTACGCCAACAAAACGTCGATGAGATAGGGCAGATCACGATAGACGCCGAGCTCTGAAAGCCCTTGTCGCATCCATTCCCGAACCCCTTCAAACATCTCCGGACTCTCCCCCAAGGGAAAATCGGTAATGTAGTCACCGCCACGCACAAACTCCCGTACCGCTCCAGAGCTCGTGCCTTGGTCCCAAACCCAACGCGTCATTAGCGGATAGGCTTCTGGATTCATAAAATGCAACAGTTCCGCTGCCATGTCCCGCAATGCCCTCTGCGCCTTACCTTGCGCCGGGATTGCTTCTTGAAAGCGTTGCATGCGCTGGTTCAAGTCGCCATGCCCGGCAAGCAGGTCTTCAATGGCGGAACTCACCACTTGAGGCCCTAGTTCTTGCAGAGTAGGCCAGAGTTTGCGTCGCGCCGTAAACATACTTTCCACCAACGCACGCATTTGCTCCTCATCCAAGCCTTGCTCGATGCCAGAGAGAATGGTGCGAAACACTTTCCCCTTCTCTTCCAGCATCGCAATCAACTCGGACAAACCCTGCTGCCCCTCAAGGGCCTCCTCAAGCTCGTAAAACGATTTCTTAAGCAGGCCGACATCAAGATCGATGGGCAACTTGGCAGGAGCGACGGACTCTCCTTGCATCAGAATCAAACGGCTACTTTCTGCGCCGAGAAGAGATCGGCCACCGCACGCGAGCCAGCCGACTGCCCCTGAGCGATAGAGGTATCGATGTCCTCAGGACCCGTGGACGCGCCGCAAGTGTAAATACCTTTGCGCGTGGTGCCCTGGCTGTTGGTGTACTGCTCGGCCTTATCAACAAAGCCATGCTTTTCCAAACCAATCCCAAAGGTTTTGGCGATCTCCGGATTCAAAGCGTTCGGATCCATACCAATGGCATGCACAACGATATCCATGGGGATAACGATCGGGCGCTTCACCAAGGTATCTTCACCCTTCACCAGCAGGCGTCCATCGGGAGACTTGGTTACCTCGGCAATACGTGCCTTGACGTACTTGGTCTTGAACTCTTCCTGACTCTTCCAGTAGAACTTGTCTTCATACAGGCCGAAGGTACGGATGTCCATGTAGTAAATGAATACATCCGTGCTCGGGGAGATTTCTTTAATCTCCATAGCCAGGTTGGCAGACACGGTGCAGCAGATCTTCGAGCACCATTCGCGGCCAATCTGGCGATCACGGGAGCCCACACAGAGCAGGATGGCAACGCGCTCAGGTACGCGACCGTCGGAAGGGCACTGAATCTTGCCAGTGGCAACCATCTGTTCCATCTGCGACGTAGTAAGCACGTCCTCGTAGGTGCCAAAACCCCACTCTGGCTTATTGATGGAATCGAAGTGGGTGAACCCCGTGGCCAAGATGATGCTACCAGCATCAACCTTGTCACCGTTGCTCAGGGTAGCGGTAAAGTTACCGGCCTCACCCTCCAGCTGCGTGACCTTGGTCGACTTGTGGATGCTGACGTTACCGTCGCCTTCCACACGGCTGACCATACGGCCAATCGCGTCTTTGGCCCACTCACCCGAAGGTACCAACTTGGCATAGCCAGAAATGATAGGCGCACCACCGAGAACATCTTCTTTCTCAACGATGACCGCTTTCTTGCCCATGGCTGCCACGGTGGCCGCCGCCGACAGACCCGCTGGGCCCGCACCTACTACCAAAACCGTATCTTGTGCACTCACTGATCGTTCTCCTCAAGCACCCGTCTTCATATTGATGTTCTGGTTCGTCGCGAGTTCGGGGTTGTAGAGGTATTCCACGTTCCCTTGCTCGACCTGCTTCAGATATTCCTGGAATTTGGCCTTGG
>NZ_JBFRXP010000025.1:0-35045 GCF_041146875.1 Acidithiobacillus sp. IBUN Pt1247-S3
CTCCACCAAAACTAGTGCTTCGTTCCCTTCGACGCAGGGTACGGCTGCCTCGCGTGCGAAAAACCGGGCTATACCACCCTCAAATCCGCCCAAACAACACACAGCCCCACGGCGTGATCGCCGCTGGAACCTTCCGGCAACCACGCTACGCAGCCAGAATCGCTCTACCCATGCCCTCAATGCGTAGGACTGCGAGGGCAATCGCGGAATTTGGGGGGCAGGCTTGCATCGACAGGGACCTATATGTTTATACTCAGCTAGCACTCTTATCAGTTGTATGGCTAAAGGCTCCTTCCGGCCAGGAACGGTCGTTCAGATGTGAGAGGATGTGGATCCGTGTTGGGCCATGTCGCGGAATATCCGTTTATGTAAATTCAATAGGTTGTCTGGCGACCAATTAATGTGGTCAATGCTAGGACGGAACATCTGGCTGACCTCGATCGAGGTGATATGAAAACATTATACTGCGATTTGGATTATTATGCTGCACTGACAGTACGGTCAACTTAAACGTTATGTCTGTTGGTCCTGGCGCAAGGCAGGGTGGATGCCTAAACAGCTCATTGTGTTTACCTAGAAAAGATATATGCAAATAGACGAAGCAATAGAGATTTCGCTAAAAAATATCTCGCGACATGGTGATACCGATGTCTTCCCATTTCCGTTGGAGAAGCTCGTATTCCACGACAAACATAATGCTTGCAAAGAGTTGTTGCTAAACATGCATGCAAATTTTAATGAATACATAGCTAGGTTTCCCCCTAACACCCTCGAGACCTTGACACAAGTCGGATACACAGGGTTTAGGTGGACAACGCAGATTGAGCCGTTTTGGAATGTATACTATTTAGCCCTAGTAGTTACTCTTGCTCAACAAATTGAAGCACAAAGAGTTACGGTTGATGAGGCTTCAGTATACTCGTATCGGTTTGCTTGGGATGAACCGGAGAGTCGGCGTGCTCAGCAGGCCTTTTCGCGCGTCGTTGCGCGATCGGCCTTGCGCTGCCGACCAGATAATAGGCCCCAGCCGTCCCGGTCACCGGCACACCGCCACGCCCTCGTTGGGGCGCAGACGGCGCACTCGTCTCCCGAATGACTCGACGCCAACCATGCGGCACAGCACGCGCCTGCACTCCCGGCTTCGCGGTCGCTTCGGCGGATGCAGTTCGCCGCGTTGCCTTCTGGGGACTACTCGCCCCCGCTTCGCTCTCCTGGCTCGCAGTGGATGAAGCGAAGCTATTTTCTGCGAGCTCATGGAAGGACTATAGGCAAAGGTCTTTTGAGTTAAGTAGTGAGTATAAGTACGTAGTAGTTACTGATATCGCTGATTTCTATCCTCGAGTTTACCATCACAGACTCGAAAATGCGCTTAATAGACTTCCATCCGCCGGAGATATTCCAAAAAGGATAATGACGCTTCTGGGGAGCTTTTCAAAAAATGTTTCATATGGCTTGCCGGTGGGTGGCCCCGCATCGCGGATTCTTTCAGAATTGTGCCTGGACTCCACTGATAGGGTGTTGTTAAGGAGCAAGGTCAAATTTTGCCGCTATGTAGATGACTACTCAATTTTCTGTAAAGATAAGACCGAAGCATACCGCGTGCTCGTTTTACTGTCTGAAAGTCTGTTCAATGAGGGACTGGTGCTTCAAAAGAACAAGACTAACATCCTGACATCTGACGAATTTCGTTCGTCGGCGAAACTCCTTGATCCAAAAGATACAAATGACCCACTCGCGAGTGATGAGCAGAAGCTTCTTAACATCACCTTGCGTTATGATCCGTACTCCGAAACGGCTGAGGACGACTACGAGGCCCTTAAGGCAGCGATGATCGATATAGACATTATCGGAATTCTAGGTCGTGAGGTCGTAAAAACGAGTATAGACTCTACAGTAACAAAGCAAGCTATCAAAGCCATACAGGCCCTCAAACAACATGAGCAATATGAAGCAATAAGAACCTTGCTCAACGAAAACAACCTCGAGGTTCTGTCTCCGGTTTTTGTTACGGTCATGAGAGCGGTTCGGGGTGTTTACGAAAATCTTTCTGACATTGGAAAGAAGTTCGTAGATTCCAAACTTATAGGTATTTACGAAAGCGACTCCCATCTTCTTAGTGTTGATCTGAATATGAGTTTTTATCTTCAAGCTCTCGCTCAGAACCAAAGTGCTAGAAAAGAGGAGATATTGCTAGAGGTTTATGAAAGAAAGACAAACCCGCTCATAAAGCGCCTGATCATAATCGCTATGTCCAATTGGAATTGCCATTATTGGCTCACTGATCTAAAACGCAAATATGCGGGTCTTTCTGAGTGGGAGAAGCGTTATTTTATTGGCTCTTCATATGTCTTGGGCGATGAAGGAAAGTACTGGAGAAGTCACATGAGGGATACTTGGAGCCCAATGGATGAGTTGACAAGATGTTGGTTCTCCGAGCGGATGCAAAGAGAACGATGGCTTCCTCTGTGATTTCAGAAAAGAATGTGGCTTCAGTTTTTAATGGCTTCTGGGAGGAAACGCTACCGCTCCTCACGCCCTCTTTCGTTAGGGTGTTTAACGAGGCGCACTGTGAAGAACTGGTAGAACAGCCGTCGAGCAAATTTCTTCGTATCCCTATCGCACCCGAGGTCACCAAGCATGATCTGGTTGCAGAGTTCGCCTTCTGCGCGGCAGAGGCGTCACACGCCACTGGCAAAGCGGTTTCCGAGCTTGAAAAGGGCCCGAAGACAGTAAAGCACATTTATGAAAAAGCGGTTCTCTTTCTCAGGCGGTATGACTCGGCTGATGGTGAATTTCTGCTTAATGACGTAGAAGTAGAAGAAGCCTTCAAGCTTGCAGATCAATACCAATGTTTCTTTGACTATCTGCACCTACGCCACACAGAGATTAAATTTCGCCCAAAAATCAAAGGGGCAGGTTTTCTGGGAGGTTGTACTGCGGATCTCTCTGCTGGCGATACCCTCTATGAGATAAAGGCTATTAGCCGAAATCTCTCAGGTAAGGATATTAGGCAGTTGCTTATCTATCTGGGGTTGCGGTCAGCAGCCGATGAGTCCCAATGGGAATACGCAGGCTTTTTTAACCCAAGGAGGGCTTTGCACTATCGATTTTCGGTAGAACACCTCATCTATCGAACTTCTGGTGGCAAGTCGAAAGCTGAAGTTTTTGATCGGTTACTACGGTTTCTAGATTCGAGGGGGATCGAGCTAGATACGCCGTTTTGAGATGACGGCATGATGGATCAAAAACATAACAATATATTACAGCGGAAATTTGATACGCAGCGACTTCGTAATTTTTATTGTCATCAGCAGTAAAATAGTTATGTAGCCCAGGGAGTTTAACAACACGTTGAGTTTGTGTCCGCTTTGGGTCGGTAAGCGACCATTGGGGACTTCGTATTGCGGTGAAGAATGCTCGGGGCTATCATTCTAAACAACGGAGAGGTTTGAAGGTCGTCACCACTTCCTCGGCTATTACCGAATGGAGGGCCGCTGCAATGGGCGGTAACCGGCCAATAGGAGTCTATCTGGCCACAAGATTTGACCGTCTGCCTTCTCCCCATGAACGGACGTGAGTTTAATTGGTCTGAAATATGTGAAAACCATGGGTTAAAAGGCGGCTGGCTAGTATCTAGAGACTTGGTGGCGATTTCAGAATGCCTGGATCTGTCGGTCTCTATATTTACTGTTATGTTCTTAAAGAGTACGGAAACTGATGACTGATTTTAGTTTGAACTACCCTCAGAAAGGCGGCGAACAGAAACGGCTGACAATCAAGTCAGGTGAGATGCTTTTTCTGGTTGGACCAAACGGAACCGGAAAATCGACCCTGATGCACGAATTCACGAATCAAAATACTGGAAGAGTCAGAAGGATTACCGCGCATAGACAAATATGGCTGAATTCCGATTCTGTTGATTTAACCCCTGCATCTAGACAACAAATGGAGCAGAACATTACCAACGTCGACCGGCAGGAGCAATCTAGATGGAAGGATGACTATGCACAACAACGGTCTCAAGCAACCATTTTTGATTTGATAGACTACGAAAATGTCGACGCTCGAAAGATAGCTCAGGCAGCTAGAGCGAAAGATCTTGCCAGTGTTGTTGCCTTGGCTATGGAGCAGTCACCTGTTTCGAAAATGAACGATATACTCCGCATTTCAAATCTTCACTTTCGAGTAGATGTGGATAAAGGAAGTAGATTAATTGCCCTTAGAGATGGTTGTGCCCCATACAGTATTGCTCAGCTTTCTGATGGTGAGCGGAATTCACTCCTAATTATTGCAAATGTATTAACCGCCCCAGAAAACACATTGGTTTTACTTGATGAGCCGGAACGTCATCTCCATCGATCTATTGTGTCACCTCTCATTAGTACCTTGCTGGCTTATAGAAGTGATTGTGCTTTTGTTGTTTCCACGCACGATATAACCCTGCCATACGATCAGGAAAGTGCAGGAGCATTGCTTCTTAGAGAATACTTGCATCAACCAAAGGCATGGATTGCAGACCATATAGAACGCGTTGAGAAAATGGACGAGGAAACTGCACTTGCAGTCCTTGGCTCCAGAAGGTCGCTGCTATTTGTTGAGGGAAGAAACTCTAGCTTAGATCTTCAGCTTTATCAGATACTTTATCCTAATGTAAGCATAAAACCTCTTGGTAGCTGCGTGGATGTTGAGCGAGTGGTGAGAGGCATTAGAGCATCTGAAGAAAATCACTGGATTTCTGCTTACGGAATAATTGATAGAGATAACAGGTCTGATGAAGAGTGTGAGACACTACGTGCAACAGGAATTATTCCTCTGGATCAGTATTCTGTGGAATCTTTATATTACCACCCTTCAGTTGTGGAGGCTTTACTAAAGCGCGTCGCAACTGTAAATGAAATAGACGTAGATGCTACTTTGGCTGAAATCACTGAAGCAGTTGTGCAAACTGCTACAGAACATAAACGCCGAATGGCTGCGAAATTGGTTGAGAGAAAGATCAGGGATCGCGCATACAGAGAGTGTCCAGATTGGAGACAAATATTACGTGGTGATGTTGAGGTTGGTTTTTCTACGAGCCAAATTTTTCAAGACGAAGCAGATCTGATATCTAGATTGATAGAAGAAAAAAATGTGGAAGGGCTTATTTACCGCTATCCATTAAGAGAAACCCAAGCACTTGACCTTATCGCAAGAAAATCTTTATTTCCATCAAGGGAAAAGTATGAGCAAGCCGTTCGGAAGATGCTAATTGATTCCAAAGAAACATTAGATATGCTCAAAAACTTAATTACGCCCGTTACGAGCCTGTTAAATTTAACATAACAAATGCGTTATTTTAGACGCTTGTAAGCTCTCGCCTATTACACAGGTGTTAACGGCCGCTGGTGGTCTTGGATCTGTCTGCGTGTCACCGATCGCGACCGGCAGCAGTGGGTCGGAATCGGCCGATCCGCCCTATCGAGTCAAGTCGAAGCGTTGAGCATGGCTTCCGATCTATAATGGTTTGTACCCTCGGGCCACTAGAGGCGCAGACAGAATGTCCTGGATCTCTCTGTTGAACGATTTATGCAATTGGGGAATCCTGGTAGGAGGCCCGGTAGCCGTGGGCTATCTGGGACTATATCTCTGGGTATGCCGGCATCCAGAGCAATGGTCCTCCCCAGCTGGAACGGTGCGCCCGGTCAGGTACCGGTTATGACCGGGGACTGACTTTCCGGCTGCCGGTATAAGGCAAGGGTTGGGGAATCGAAAAGGGAAGCCGGATCCGGGAGACTTCCGCGTGCAGTACCTCCAGGGCATAGCCGGCGCCGTAGGCGTCCCCGGTGGCGCCGGAAGCGTGACCGGTCAATTGATGGTGAACATCCCGGGCGATGCCGGCATTGCGGCAGAGGTCTTTGAACGTATGCCGGAAGGAATGGAAAACCACTGTCCTGGGAAAACCCAGTTCCTGGTGCAGGTACCGGTTGAACCATTTGCCGAGGACTTCACCGTCGGTCTTGAGGACACCGCGGCTGCGCAGATATGGCCACAGGCGCTCCTGTCCCGCCGCCCGGAGCGCGTCCACATAGTCCATGAAGCCCAGTTCGACGAGCCGGGGGTGCAGCGGCACCTCCCGCAGGCTCTCGCTGTTCTTGGCCCGGCGGATGCGAAAATGCGGGACGGGATCCCGCTGGATATCTGTTATCAGAAGCTGCCCCAGCTCATTGAGACGGGCGCCGGTAAACAGCCCCCCCAGGAGCGGCAGCCAGACCCGGGCATGGTAGCCCCCGCCTCCGGCGTCCCGGGTCTGGGAAAAAAGCCCGCCGGGAGAGAACAGCCGTTCCAGCTGGGCCGGCTGGAAGGGTTCCCGGTCGCCCCCGTCGTCGATGCCGATCTTCTGGGTGAACCGCTTGTAATCGAAACCGGCGAAGGGATTGGCGGGCAACAATTCATCTTTCACGGCAATGGAAAAGAGCGCCCCCATGAGGGTGCCTTTCTTCTCCAACGTCTTCGCGCCGTTGCCCCGGGTGTCCCGTTCGTGCCGCAGCCAGGCGGTAACGTCCTGCCGGGTCATGGCAGCCGGGCCTTTGCCGGGCAGAAAGGCCGCCAGGGAGCGGGTCAGGGTCTGCATTTCCTGGGCGGTGCGCGGGTGACGTTCGCAGTCGTTGCGCCAGTAGTCCAACAGGCCTTCCCAGCTTAAGGCCTGTGCGGGGTCCGCTGCCGGGGCTTCCGGCAGCGGTGGACTGGGGACTTCGCCGCCGGCATGGCGCCGCTGCAGATCCCGGGAGGCGGCCCGGAAGGCCGTGGCGAAGGGCTCATAGCCCTCCCCCAGACGCCAGAAGAAGGTATCCCGCCCGGTCGCCATGCGCAGGAAACGGGCGATGTTGATCTTCAGCTCTTTCAGCAGGGCGACATCCCCGACCACGCCCGGCGGGGGCAGATCTCCCACGAAATAGGGGTTTTCCCGGTGTATCAGCAGGCGGTCCTCCGAATCGTCACCGCTTGAACCTGGGGCCAGGAGCGAGGCTACCAGCTCCCGGTACTGCGCCTCATCTTCCTGCAGCAGGGAGGTGTACATGAGCTGTGCCGCCCGCTGGATTTCTTCCGCGGTGAAGGTGGGCCGGGGCACCACGCGGGCAATCTGCGCGATCTGCGCCTGTTCTTCCGGGGGCAAGGTATCGTACCACTCCTGCAAGACCTCTGCCTGGACCTCTGGTGCCCGGGGGATTTCCCGATCAGGAATCGGCGCCGAAGCCTGAAGCGCTTCATCCACCTCCACGGCGTAACGGCGCGCCAGGCGTTCCGCCTCCCGGCGATTGCCGGTGCCCAGGGAAAAACGCAGGTACCCGTTGACGCCAACCTTCCGGGGGCCGGAGGCCAGGGTCAAATTTTTCCCCTTGAACGCATCGGGGAGCTTGCGGGAAAAATAGAAGAGCGCGCCCCTTCGGAGCAGGTACATCGGGTTTCCGACCTCACTTTTAGCTACATCCTTAGCCACAGTGTCTAGTCGCAACCCATTGAAGCATCAATTCCTTTATGGAGAATCAGGAATATAGAGAAGCATGGCGGAGAGGGTGGGATTCGAACCCACGTGACATTGCTGTCCATCCGATTTCGAGTCGGCGCCGTTATGGCCACTTCGGTACCTCTCCAAGGGCTGCATACAGTAATGCATCACAGCTCGGGGCTCAAGGGCTTTTACAAGGTGGCGCCGTCCTTGCGATCCTTGGAACTGATAAATTGCCGCTTGAGGACATGCTCGCGCTTCAAGCCCAGCCACAGGGCAATTGGACTGGCGACGAAAATCGAGGAGTAAGTACCGACCACCACACCAATCACTAGCGCTGTCGCAAAACCATGGATCACTGGCCCACCAAAGAGGAACAACGCCAACGCCACCATAAAGGTAATAAAACTGGTAATGATGGTACGGGATAGCGTCTCGTTGATGGCGATGTTGAAGATTTCCGCCACGCTACCATTACGCGCAGCGCGCAAATCTTCGCGCATACGATCGAAAACCACCACCGTATCATTCAGGGAGTAGCCCATAATCACCAGCAAGGCAGCGATTACCGTCATCGAAAATTCCTGGTGTGAAATCGCAAAGTAGCCGACCACCAGAATTGGATCGTGGAGCATGGCGAGCACGCCACCCGTCGCGAAACGCCACTCAAACCGAAAACCGACGTAAATCAGGATGCCAAAGGTAACCACGATGAGCGCCAGGATGCCCTTGTTACGCAGCTCCTTACCCACTTCCGGTCCGACATACTCGGTGCGCCGCAACTGCACGCCGGGGTAGGCTGTGGGATCGTTTTTAAAAACGCCGAGAATTTTGCTCGATACGGCGCTGCTCTCGCCCGGGCGAGTGCGCAAGCGAATCAACAAATCCTTGTCGCCACCAAAGGTCTGCACCACGGCATCCCCGTAGCCGGCGGTCTCCAGAGTATGGCGCACGGTACCCAAGTCCGGAGTCTTGCTAAAGGCCAGCTCCACCAGGGTACCGCCGGTGAAGTCGATGCTGTAATTGAGCCCGCGCACGAGAAAGACGGCGACGGAAGCAATAATCAAGAGAATCGAGATCCCGAGAAAGATCCAGCGACGCGACATAAAGTCGATGTGGGTAGCAGATTTGATAACTTGCATGCTGACCTCAGATCCAAAGCTTGGCGATGCGGCGTTTGCCCAGCGCCAGTTCCACGATGCCACGACTCATCATCGTTGCGGTAAACATCGATACTAGGACGCCAATGGTAAGAACCAGGGCGAAACCCTTGATGGCGCCAGTGCCAAACTGAAACAGCGTCAGTGCAGCAATGAGAACGGTGATGTTGGAGTCGACGATGGTAGCAAAGGCACGCTTGAAACCAGTATCGATACTGGCGCGTGGGCTCATGCCGTGGCGCAGTTCCTCGCGGATACGCTCGAATACCAGCACGTTGGCATCCACCGCCAGACCAATTTTGAGCACGATACCAGCAATACCGGGCAGGGTCAGGGTGCCGCCGATGATCGAGAGCACAGCCAGAATCGCCAGGATGTTGACCAAAATGGCCAAATCGGCGATCAAGCCAAAAAGGCGATAGTAGAAGGTCATAAAACCAACGACGAAGATCATGCCAAAGATCACCGCCATCACCCCATCGTGGATGGAGTCTTGACCCAGAGTTGGGCCGACCGTGCGCTCTTCCGATACGTGCACAGGCGCCGGCAGGGCACCGGCGCGTAGCTCGATGGCCACGTTACTGGCATCCTTCAGGCCGGAGAAGCCATTGATCTGCGCCCGGCCTCCGGTAATTGCCTCCTGAATCACTGGCGCCGTCACCACTTTATTATCGAGCAAGATTGCCATGCGTTTGCCGACATTCTTGCTGGTTAGGTCGCCAAAAATGCGCGAACCGACACTATCGAAGCTGATGTTGACGATGGACTGACCCGTATTGTTATCGACCCCCGCTGTCGCGCCATTCAAATAGCGCCCGGTGAGCACCGTCTCTTTTCCCAGCAGATAGGGCTGACCATCCGTGCCATAATAGAGGGCGTCCCCCGCCGGTACCTGTCCCTTCAAGGCAGCTGCCAAGTCGTTTTCGTTGGCCACCATTTTGAATTCGAGCTGGGCCGTAGAGCCAATGATCGCCTTGGCGCGTTGGGTATCTTGCACTCCCGGCAGCTGCACGGCGATATGCTCCTTGCCTTGGCGCTGGATCTGCGGTTCTGCCACGCCCAACTCATCAATACGATTGCGAATGACAACAATCGCCTGTTGCAAGGCATCATCGCTTTGCTTCTTCACCGTAGCCTCTGGCATGTTGATCTGAATCTGCCCTTGCCCTTTGTCGGTTGCGAGCAGCTCGGGATATTGGCTGCCGATTACCTGCACGGCTTTGCCTACGAGGTCATCCTGCGCCATTTGCACACCAAGCTGATCTGGTCCGGTAAGCTCTACCTTGAGATATTGCAGGTCATGGTGCCGCAACAGGGTCTGGATACCACGCTGATACTCTTCAAGATGATGATGAATGAGTGCCTGGGTATCGACACGCAGGAGAAGGTACACACCGCCACGTAGGTCCAGACCCAGATTCACCGGGCGACCACCAAAATCTGCCAACCAACCAGGCTCCGCCGACTTCTGCGAGAGGATCACCTGGGCATTGCTAGGTAGACGATTTTGCAACAGAGTCTCTGCCAAACCCTGGGCATCATCGTTCGGGAAGTAGAAGGTCGTTCCGTGGCTGTCGGTCTGCTGCCGCGTCACCGGAATCTTCGCTTGACTGAGCCAATCGCGCATTGTCGCCACGGGTGGCAACAGGGTGCCGACCGGGGCACGCACATCTATGGCTGCATGCCAACCGAAAAAATTCGGCACCGCATAAAAGATAGCGGGAATCACTATCGCCAGAATAATCAGATACTTCCACCACGGATAACGGGTCATGCCAACGCCTTTAGAGTTTTTTCAGGGTCCCTTTGGGCAGGACCATAGTGACGGCGCTACGCTGAACTTTTACTACCGTATTTTCGGCAATTTCCAGTTGTAGGTATTCGTCTCCAGCCTGCATGACTCTTCCACCCAGCCCGCCAGAGGTAATGATTTCATCGCCTTTGCTGATGGCCGCGACCATGTCGCGCTGTGCTTTGGCTTTTTTGCTCTGCGGGCGGATGAGCAGGAAGTAGAAGATGGCGAAGATTACAATCAGCGGCAGAAACTGAAATACCATACTATCAGTGCCTCCCCCCGCGCCAGAAGTGGCGGCATAGGCGGTGGCGATGGGCAAAAAATTCATGAACCCCTCCGGCTCCAATACAGGGCGCCATTGTAGCCCCTCAGCGCCGGACAGGAAAGGCGCAACAATCTAGGCTCTATCTCCTGGCGCCACCGAACCTGGGAAAATTCGAACAGTAGCAAATGCTTTCTACCGCGGGTGCCTTTTGACTGCAGAAGGATCATCTGCGGGAACGGCTGCACAATGCACCAGTTTGTGGCAAAAATTGTAAGCAAAGGTAGGAAACGGAGAGATGCACAGAATACCAAAAATAGCTTTACCCTGGCAGAGCACCATCTCTGCCAGAGAACATACCGCTACATTCAGGCTTTTTTGATCAACTTGATAACGAAGAGCAAGACTACCGCACCAATGAAGGAAACAATTATAGAGCCAATAATTCCCACACCAAAAAGTGCTGCCAATCCTACTGCGGTCAACAAAAAACCACCGATGAAGGCACCAATTACGCCGACAATGATGTCGCCAATAATGCCAAATCCACGTCCGCGAATCAGCAAACCGGCCAACCAGCCAGCGATTCCGCCGATAATCAGAAAAACGATAAGATGCATGATCATAAGGATTTCCTCTTTTGCCGCCAATGGTGTAGTAGTTCTCTTACGTCGAGGACCATAACGCCGAACTATGGTAGAAATTTTCCGAGCTACCGTCAAATATCACGTTTTTCTTGGGCCAACCCGCGCTGCTGATAAAAGTTCTCGCGAAATTCCGTCAACGCGCCCGCTGCTATTGCTGCTCGCATCCCCGCCATGAGTTCCTGATAATAATGCAAGTTATGCCAGGTGTTCAGGCGTGCGCCGAGAATTTCCCGATTCTGCTGCAAATGACGCAAATAGGCGCGGCTGTAATTGCGACAGGTATAACACTGACACTCAGGATCTGGGGGTAACGGATCGCGGGCATATTCGGCATTACGCACTTTGAGCGTACCCCAGCGGGTAAAGAGCCAACCGTTGCGGGCATTGCGTGTTGGCATCACGCAATCGAACATATCGACACCGCGCCAAACGCCTTCTACCAGATCCTCCGGCGTACCAACACCCATTAAATAACGCGGTTTTTTTCGCGGCATTTCCGGCAAGAGGTGATCAAGGACGTGAAACATCTCGGCCTTGCTCTCCCCCACCGACAGCCCGCCAATCGCAAGACCAGGAAAGTCAAGTTTTTCCAGTGCTGCCAGGGAGCGCAGACGCAGATCGGGAAACATCCCCCCCTGCACGATACCAAAGAGTTGCCCCGGCCCCGCGTAGCTGGCGCGCGAACGTGCCGCCCAGCGCATGGAGAGCTCCATGCTCGTGCGCGCCGTGGCATGATCGGCCGGATGGGGTGTGCACTCATCAAAGGCCATAGCAATGTCCGAGCCCAAACGTGCCTGAATCTCCATGGACTCTTCCGGGCCGAGAAAGACCTTGCGACCGTCGTTGGGCGCGCGAAAGCTAACCCCCGCCTCACGCAAGCGGCGCAATGCACCGAGACTAAAGACCTGAAAGCCACCGGAGTCGGTGAGAATGGGACCATCCCAGTGCATCATGCCGTGCAGACCACCGAGGGCTTCGACCACCTCCAGACCAGGACGCAGAAAGAGGTGAAAGGTATTGCCGAGAATGATCTCCGCACCCAATTCCCGCAGCTCTTCCGGGGTCATGCCCTTGACCGTGCCATAGGTACCCACCGGCATGAAGGCTGGAGTTTCTACACTGCCACGGGAAAATTGCAGACGCCCGCGACGAGCAGCAGCATCTGTCGCCAGCAGCGTAAAAAAGCTCAACTGCAGGCCCCCGGAAGGATAAGCATGGCATCGCCATAGCTGAAGAAGCGGTAGCGCTGTTCTACCGCATGGCGGTAGGCTGCGAGAATCAACGCTCGCCCCGCCAATGCCGAAACCAGCATCATCAGAGTAGACTCCGGCAAATGGAAGTTGGTAAACAAGGCATCGATCACATGGAACTCCTTGCCTGGATACAAAAACAGCCGCGTTTCATCGGCGAAAGGGCGCAACGGGCCGTCGCTGGCGGCACTCTCCAGGGCGCGGCAGGCGGTAGTACCCACAGCAATCACCCGCCCGCCCCGCGCCTTGGTCTCCTGCACTGCCGCCACCGTTTCCGCGCTCACGTGGCTAATTTCCGCGTGCATCCGATGTTTTTCAATATCGCCCTCACGCACCGGCAAAAACGTACCTGCCCCCACATGCAGGGTGACAAAGCTGGAAGCAATGCCACGCGCAGCGAACTCCGCGAGCAATGCTTCATCAAAGTGCAGCCCCGCAGTAGGTGCCGCCACGGCCCCCAGCTCGCGGGCAAAGACGGTTTGATAGCGCTCACGATCGTCGGCGTCGGCTTGGCGCTGGATGTAGGGGGGTAAAGGAACCTCCCCGTAGGTTTCCATCAAGCCCAGCCAGTCGTCAGTATCGCGCTGCAGCCAGACCTGCATCTCCTGCTTCTCCTGCACCACGGCCGAGGAGCCGTCGGCAAGGATAACTCGCATGCCGGGCCGCAGGGGTTTCGATGCGCGCGCCAGAAAAACCGCTTGCCGCTCGCCCAAGATCCGTTCGAGCAGTAGCTCTACTGCCCCACCGGTCTCTTTACGCGCCTGCAGGCGGGCAGGCAAAACACGTGTGTCGTTGAACACCAACAGATCACCGCGGCGCAGCAAGCTCGGGAGTTCACGCACCTGACGGTCCTGCCACGTCTTTGCTGGCGGGTCGAGGACCAGCAAACGGGAGGCACTGCGCTCGGCCAGCGGCACTTGGGCGATCAGCTCGTTGGGGAGATCATAATGAAAATCGGATGTATGCAGGGACACTCAGGCAAACCACTCCGCAGAATCCGCCGCAGGATGCGGGAAAATCTGTAGCGAGGCAATACGCGGCCCTTCCCGGCGCACCACCAACACGTCAAAGTCGCGGAATTCCACCCGTTCCCCCTCTTCGGGCAGGCGGTCGAGACGCTGCATCAACAGACCGCCAACGCTATCGGCATCACCCGCCTCGTCGATATCACGGTCAAGGACCTGCTCCAGGGAATAGATGGAAAGGCTACCCGTGCCAATCCAAGAACCATCCGCTTCTTCTTGCCAATCGCGATGACGATGGCGAAATTCGTCAGGGATCTTGCCGAGCAAGGCCTCCAGGACATGGTCCAGAGTCACGAAACCGGCAATTGTCCCCAGTTCGTCGGTTACCAGGGCAAAATGTGGCTGACCGGAGCGGAAATGCGCCAATAGCTCCATGGCCGGCAAATCCCGGGAAACAGCGGGCAGGGGGCGAGCAATCCGGCGCAGGTCCAATGGGGCCGAGGACTGCAACAAGAGTGGCAGCAAGTCTTTAACGTGGACGAGGCCACGCACGTGTTGACGGTCGCCAGCACAAAGGGGGTAGCGGGTATAGCGATAGCGCAACAACGTACGCCGGGTCTCCTCCGCACTAACACCATCCATAAGACAAACCATGTCTGCTGCTGGACGCGCGAGATCGCCTGCCCCCAGTTCGTGAAAGTCCAACGCACGCTCAAGGATGTCGCCGGTACGCGCCCCCAGGGTACCTTGGGCCTGACTGAGGGCGAGAATCATGGCGAGCTCATCGCGGGTGTGGGGGGTATCGCCATGTTCAGCGCCGAGCCGTAGGCCAAAGACGCGCAGCACCAGTCGTGTACTCCCGTTCAGAACGGCAATGGCGGGATAGAGAGTCCAATAAAACGCATAGAGCGGCACTGCTGTCCACAGCGAGATGCGCTCTGCCTTACGTATGGCCAGAGATTTGGGCACCAGCTCGCCAAAGATGATAGTGGCAAAGGCAACCATGACAAAAGCGACAGCAAAAGAACTGGATTCCAGCACTGGTGCCGAGTGCACACCCAAAGCATGAAAGATCGGGCGCAGAAGCTTTGCAACCGCTGGCTCAGCAATCCAACCCAAGGCGAGAGATGCCAAGGTGATGCCCAACTGTGTGGCCGAGAGGTAGATGTCGAGGTGTCGATGAATACGCAGCAAAACCCTGCCGCGCCAGGCATGCTCCAGCACCAGGGAATGCACTTGGGTGCTGCGCAGGCGTACCAAGGCGAATTCCGCCGCCACGAAAAAACCATTAATCAGAATCAGGAAAAGCGCTATCAATAGCGCAAGGGACTCAGGCATGGACGACAACCTCGTCCTGCCTGAGCCCGCTACTTCGGTCAACTTTCATGATGAACGAGTAATTGCTCCAATTCGCCAAAGCTCTGTACCACGCCGCCGGTCTCGATTTGCACACCAAGCTGGCGGGCAATCTGACTCAAGGAAAATACCCCGCGCACGCGCGGCTGCGGGTCTTTCTCTTCGACTAGGGCATGCTGCCGCCCCATTTGCTTCATGGTCAACACCAAATCGCCTACCGAAGAACGGCTGACCTCGTCAAAATCAAGGATTTCGATCTGCCCGCGTCGGACCATGATGTCGCCAAGCTCTACCTGATCGCGCTGAATCTGCTCTTGTGCCGCAACCCGCACCGGCTTTTCGCCCATGAGATCGCGAGCAGTAACCATGCCCACCAATTCGCCCATCACATCAACGACAAAGAGCATCCGCACACCGGCATGGACCATGCGCTGCAAGGCCACATCCACGGTAACATCCGGATGCACACTGACCGCTGGTACCCGCTGCAAATCGGTCATCACCTTGAGCGCACCATCCTGCAGAGAAACATGGACGGGTAAGCCGTTGTTGAAATAGGTTAGCTGCGTGTCAACCTGGAGATGCTGGACTTGTAAAGGACGAAATCTGGTCATGTTGTTCTTCTCCTTTGGGATGCTCCCCATGAGCGACCCTCTTCTTGAGCATAGCGCAAAAATTTACCGCGGCAAGCTGGCCAGCGCGCGCTGCAAATCTTCGCGCAGATCATCTACGTGCTCCAGACCCACACTCAAGCGCAGCAAGCCATTCTGAATCCCGGCCGCAGCACGCTCTTCGGCACTCACCCTACTGTGCGTGGTACTGGCGGGGTGGGTAACGGTGCTCTTGGCATCACCGAGATTGGCCGTGCGCGAAAAAATCTGCAGACGATCCATCAGCGCCCAGGCGGCTGGCTGCCCACCACGCAGCACGAAGGAGAAAATTCCACCCGGCAGTCGTTGCTGTTTGCGCACCAGATCGGCCTGCGGATGCTCAGGCAACCCCGGATAATATACGGACTCCACTTCCGGCAGGCTCTGCAGCCACGATGCCAGGGCCGCAGCATTGGCGCAATGTCGCTCCATACGCAACGATAGGGTTTCCAGTCCTTTCAACTGCACCCAGGCATTGAAGGGGCTCAGACTCGGGCCAGCGGTACGAAGAAAATTTCGCGGCCCGTCCAGGTGTTCGCGCCGTCCACAGACGGCCCCGCCCAAGGTGCGCCCCTGCCCGTCGATATACTTGGTGTTGGAATGCAAAACGAGATCCGCCCCCCAACGCATGGGCTGCTGCAGGACCGGGGTACAAAAACAGTTATCGACCACGAGCAACGCATCATGGGCATGGGCCAAACGCGCCAAGGCCTCCAGATCGCCAACTTCGGTCATCGGATTGGAGGGGGTTTCGAGGAACAGCATGCGCGTGTTGGGGCGAATGGCGGCCTCCCAGGCGGCAAGATCCGTGAGCGGCACGAAGGTTGTTTCTACGGCAAAACGCGCCAGGATTTTTTGCAGTAACTGGACGGTCGTGCCGAAGAGTGAGCGCGAAGCGACAACATGGTCACCGGCCTGCAGGGATCCCATAAATGCGGTAAGACACGCCGCCATTCCGGAGGCAGTGGCAATACAGTCGTCTGCCCCCTCCAGAGCTGCCAGACGCTCCTCCAGGATACGTGTGGTGGGGTTGGTGAAGCGCGCGTAGATATTTCCCGGCTCACGGCCTGCGAAGCGCTCGGCAGCCTCTTCGGCCGACGCGAAAACAAAGCTCGAGGTCGGAAAGATGGCCTCGGAATGTTCGCCCTCTTCCGTGCGGTGCGCACCCGCGCGGATCGCCAGGGTTTCCGGATGCAGTTTTTTCAGCCAATTTTCATCTGTCATCGCAAATCCTTTAGCAGGTGCAGTTGATGACCCTTTCCCGGTTTCGCTACGGGAATGGGATAGTCGCCACTGAAACAGGCATCACAAAAACCCAGATCATGACTGCCCACGGCTTCGTAGAGCGCATCGATACTCAAATATCCCAGACTATCGGCACCAATCATTTTGCAGATTTCGTCGACACTATGCTGTGCCGCGATAAGCTGCGCGCGATCCGGCGTATCGATACCATAGAAGCAAGGACCGGTAGTCGGTGGGGAACTCGACAGGAAGTGAATCTCGCGCGCACCCGCGGCGCGCACCAAATGAACAATCTTGGCACTAGTGGTGCCGCGCACAATCGAATCATCCACCAGGATGACGCGCTTACCCTTGAGAATTTCCGGCTGGGCATTGAGCTTTATGCGCACGCCAAAATCACGTCCGCGCTGCGCCGGTTGAATAAAGGTGCGGCCAACATAGTGGTTGCGGATCAGCCCAAGTTCAAAGGGCAGGCCCGAGGCCTCGGCGTAGCCCATGGCCGCCGCCACCCCGGAGTCCGGCACCGGCACGACGATATCCGCATCGCGTGGATGCAATCGTGCCAACACGTGTCCAATACGCTTGCGCGCCGAATACACATGAATGCCATCCAGGACGCTATCCGGGCGGGCGAAATATAGGTATTCGAAAATGCACATCCGCCGCGGCGCTGCTGCGGGCAAGGCTTGACGGCTCTCGATGCCAGACGCGGAGATAATAACCATCTCCCCAGGCGCCACGTCGCGCACGAACTCCGCCCCCATGAGGTCGAGGGCGCAGGTCTCTGAGGCAAGGACGAAACCACCCGAGTCGATGAAGCGTCCGAGCACCAGAGGGCGAAAGCCCATGGGGTCGCGCGCCCCAATCAAACGGGTTTCCGTCAGGCAAACTAGCGAATAGGCACCGGACACCTGTTCCAGGGCGGCGGCAAGGCGCTCCCCGGCATCCTTACCGGGCACTCGCGCCAAGAGGTGAACGATCACTTCCGTATCCATGTCGGTATGGAAGATGGCGCCATCTTTTTCTAAGCGCTGGCGCAGTTCGAGGGCATTAACCAGATTCCCGTTATGCCCTACCGCAAAGGAACCATAGCGATAGTTGATAAACACCGGCTGGGTGTTTTGCAGTACCGATCCGCCTGTCGTGGAATAGCGGACGTGCCCAATCGCTTGCGTTCCGGGCAATTTGCTGAGTTCCTTGCTACCGAAGACGTCCGCTACCCGCCCCATGCCGCGGTGGCTGTGTAACTTTCCATCCTCTGCCGCGACAATCCCTGCTGATTCTTGGCCGCGATGTTGCAAGGCATACAGGCCCAGGTAGGCGAGATTGGCCGCGTCTGGATGACCAAATACCCCAATGACACCACATTCGTCATGGAAATGATCGTCATCGAGAACTGACAACTGGGGCAACGTTTTTTCCACGTGTGTGTAACTCCCAATAAGAAACAGCCGGCGCCGTTACCGTCTGTGCGAGATCCTCAATGCGGGTTTGCCCCAGCCAAGACTGGCGCCACCAGGCCGCATCATTTACCTGAAAACTCTGGGCCAAAAGTATCACAAGCGCGACAATTGCGGCAGCTCGGAGTAATCCAAATAGGCCGCCAACCAAGCGATCGGGGATGCTGAAGCCGACCCTATAGAGCATGCCCCGGAGCAGGAAAGAGAGCACCGTAGCACCGGCTAATATCAAAAAAAACAAGGAAAAATCGGCTACGGGCACAACCCATTCGGCGGGCAGATGACCGACGAGATAGGGTGCCACGAGGCTTTTTCCCCAGCGCCAAGCAACATACACACCGCCCACCCATCCGACAACGGCAAAGAATTCGCGAATCATTCCGCGCGCGACACCCCATAGGGCACTGAGGAGAAAAATGGCGACTACTGCAACATTGAGCCAGGTCATGAGTTAAACAAGAACCAACTGCGCGGCAAGGCAGACAACACATAGAAGGAGCCAAAACAGAGTAGCACATCTCCGCTGCCGAGCTCTTTTGCCCAGCGGTCAAGTTGCGCTGGCAATTGGGACAGCGAGACTTCGCCGAGAACATTCTCACCTATTAGCTGTGACCGTAGTTGCATTGGCGTAGCCGCACGCGGGTTGTCGGGCATCGCTAGCAAAGACCAAGAATCAACCTTACCGCGCAAGGGTGCAACACTAGCAGCCAAGTCCTTGTCCACCATCATGCCCCAGCAGGCCCAGATGCGACCGGTCTCTGGCGCCAGAGTCTCGGCCAACGCCTGTGTCGCCTGCGGGTTGTGCGCAACATCAACCAAGAGTCTTGGGCCTTGCTCGCCCCAAGGCTGCAGCCACTGGCTGCGCCCGAGAATCTGCGGCGAAAACTCCCACTGCGCCGGTGCCGGCCAGGCATGCGGCAGCCTTTCACGCAACTGATAAACGGCTGCCAATGCCAAGGCGAGATTACCACGCTGGGCGGCACTACTGGCGAACGGCGCTGGTGCAGCAGCCGCTCCGCCATCATGCTGCCAGATACCTGTCGCATCCAGGTCAAAATCCCTGCCTAAAAGCCATAGCGGGGCATCGAGCCGAGCAGCGGCATCCAGGACACTTCGACAAGGGGAATTACGATCACCATAAAGCAAGACTCGTCCTTGGCGAACAATGCCAGCCTTTTCGCGACCAATACTCTCGCGGTCTAGCCCGAGCAGCGCTTGATGATCGAGGTCGATAGAACTGATGATAGCGATATCGGCGTTCACCGCATTCACGGCATCCAGTCGCCCACCGAGACCCACTTCGAGTATCGCCAGATCCGGCGCTTCTTCCCGGCAGAGCAAGAATGCAGCAAGGGTACTCAACTCGAAATAGGTGAGCGGAATCTCCTCTGCCAAGGGGGCGAGAGACGAGAGTTTTTCGCGCCAGCGTTGGCCCGCTAAAGGGGCACCAGCAACGCGCAAGCGTTCTGTGAAGTGCCAAATGTGGGGACTGGTGTACGCCGCGCAACGGTAGCCGGATTGTTGATACAAGGCTTCCAAGTAAGCCACGACTGAGCCCTTGCCGTTGGTGCCGGCCACGGTGATAACCGGAAAGGGTAAATCAGCGGGAATGCCAACCCGGGCCATCGCCGCCTGCATCCGTTCCAGACCCAACTCGATGCGTTGCGCCGGACCGACCAGCCGAACCAGTAAGGATTCTGCGTCGTCCGCCACAAGCAAACTACTCATGCGAGCATCAGGCAGTCTGCTCAGCCTGCAGCAAAATTGCGATTTGGCAGGCGACGCGGGAACGAAGCTGGCGACGATCGACAATCTGGTCGATGGCGCCATGTTCGAGAAGATATTCGGAACGCTGGAAGCCCTCGGGCAGCTTTTCGCGAATGGTTTGTTCGATCACGCGCGGCCCGGCAAAGCCAATCAAGGCATTGGGCTCAGCAATCAGGATGTCTCCCAGGCTGGCGAGGCTGGCGGAAACGCCACCCATGGTCGGGTCGGTGAGCACCGAAATAAAGGGGATGCGCGCCTTGCCCAAGCGCTCGATCACTGCCGCAGTCTTCGCCATCTGCAACAGGGAAAGCAAACCTTCCTGCATGCGTGCGCCACCGCTGGCGCTGAAACAGATGAGCGGGCAGCGCTCCACCAGGGCGGTTTCCGCGGCTTTTACGAAGCGGGCACCGACCACCGAGCCCATACTACCGCCCATAAATTCAAAGGCAAACGCGGCGGCCACGACTGGGTGCCCCTCGACCAGACCGCGCATGGCCACCAGGGCATCTTTCTCACCCGATTTTTGTTGTGCTTCCTGAATGCGATCCTTATACCGCTTTTGATCCTTGAAGCGTAGAGGATCGACAGGGATGAGATCGGCACCAATTTCCAGACGTGGCTCGGGATCCAGAAAGTAGTCCAGACGCTGCCGCGCCGTTAGACGATGGTGATGCCCACAATGTGGACAGACCTGCAGATTTTCTTCCAGTTCGCTACGATAAAGCACCGCCTGACAGGTCGGACATTTGGACCACAAACCCTCAGGCACCGAACGTTTGCTATCGGCCAGCTCGACTTCTGGATCTTTCTTGTTAATTTTGGGCGGCAAGACACGGCTAAACCAGTTCATGCGCGAATTCCCTCATCCAGGGCAGCGCGAATGGGTGCAAGAAACTCTGTTGCCAAGCGCTGCGCATCCACGTCACCCTGGGCCTGCTGCAAACGCTGCACCAAGGCCGAACCAATTACTACAGCGTCCGCACCCTGGGCCAAGCGCTGTGCGGTCGCTGCATCACGAATACCAAAGCCAATCGCCATGGGCATTTCCAGCTCCCGCCTTAGTTCCACAACGCGCGCCAGCACCTCGTCCCAATCCTGCTGTTGGGAACCGGTAATACCGCGCAGGGAGACATAGTACACAAAGCCACTACCTAGGCGTTTGACCGCTGCCACCCGCTGCGGCCCACTGGTGGGGGCGAGCAAGAAGATCGGATCAACCCCGGCCCGCCGCAAGAGGGCGCTAGCCTCCTCGGCTTCCTCAGGGGTCATGTCCACCAGAATCACGCCATCCACACCAGCATCTGCGGCCTCCTCGGCAAAGCGCTGCATGCCCATGATCTCCACCGGGTTGAGATAACCCATGAGGATAATAGGAGTAGCTTGATTCTGTTGGCGGAATTCGCGCACCCAGGCCAAAACTTGCCGCAGGCTCACGCCACGCGCCAAGGCCCGCTCGCTGGAGCCTTGGATCACCGGGCCATCCGCCATCGGATCGGAAAAGGGCACCCCTAGCTCAATCGCATCGGCACCCGCTGCCACCAGGGTGTGCAACAAGGTAACGACACCGCTCGTGCTGGGATCACCCGCAGTGATAAAGGGGATCAGGGCCGTACGCTGTGCCTCGTGCAAGGCAGAAAAAACGCCAGTGAGGCGACTCATAAGCTGATCCCCTCCAACGCCGCAACGGTGTGGATGTCTTTATCACCACGTCCAGAAAGGTTAACGATGATGCTCTGTTCGGGGCGCATCTCGCGTGCCAACTGAAAGGCATAGGCAAGGGCATGGGAGGTTTCCAGGGCAGGGATAATGCCCTCGACACGGCTCAGACGATGGAAGGCCGCCAAGGCTTCGCCATCGGTTACTGCGACATATTCCGCGCGCCCCGTATCTTTCAGGTAAGCATGCTCTGGACCCACTCCGGGGTAGTCCAGGCCAGCAGAGATGGAATGTGTTGCCTCGATCTGGCCATTCTCATCGGTCATCAGATAGGTACGGTTACCATGCAACACACCGGGGCGGCCAACCGTGAGAGGTGCGGCATGTTTGCCTGTCTCCAGGCCCAAACCGGCGGCCTCCACGCCCATCAGACGCACCGCACTATCGTCGATGAACGGATAAAACAGGCCCATTGCATTGCTACCGCCGCCTACACAGGCAACACAGGCATCGGGTAGACGGCCGGTTAGCTCCAGACACTGAGCGCGTGCCTCATCACCAATCACCCGATGAAAGTTGCGTACCATCTCAGGGTAGGGGTGGGGGCCAGCCACGGTGCCAATGACATAGAAAGTATCTTCGACATTACTGACCCAGTCGCGCAGAGCTTCGTTGAGGGCATCTTTCAGGGTGCGCGAACCGCTGCGCACAGGCTCTACCTGGGCACCAAGCAGGCGCATACGGTAGACATTGCTCGACTGCCGCTGGATGTCTTCTTCGCCCATATACACGACGCATTCCATGCCGTAGCGAGTGGCTACGGTCGCCGTGGCGACACCATGCTGACCTGCCCCCGTTTCGGCAATCAGGCGTCGTTTGCCCATGCGTTTGGCCAACAGCGCCTGACCCACGGCATTATTGATCTTGTGCGCTCCGGTATGATTGAGGTCTTCGCGCTTGAGGTAAATTTGTGCGCCACCAAGTTCCGTAGACAGGCGCTGCGCATGATAGAGCGGATTCGGACGACCAACGAACTGACGCAATTCACTGTGCAATTCCGCCTGAAACTCGGGATCTTTCTGTGCCTCGGCGTAGGCCCGCTGCAGTTCGTCGAGGGCAGGGATCAAGGTCTCGGCAACGAAGCGTCCGCCGTACACACCAAAATGCCCCCGCTCATCAGGTTGCTGATATGCCCCCATCCTTTATGCCTCTCCTGCCCCACGGGCCCGCGCGATGAATCTTTCTATTTTGCCACGATCCTTGCGTCCTGGCGAAATCTCCACACCACTGCTGACATCTACGGCATAGGGACGTGCCAAATTGACCGCTGCCGCAACGTTATCCGGATGCAAACCACCAGCCAGAATCAAAGGCATGCACAGGTCTTGCGGCAAACGCCACCAGGCAAAGCTGTGTCCTGAACCACCGAATACCTGTGCGTCACGCTTATCGAGCAGCAAGCCCTGCGCCGTAGCATAGCGATCACGCCAGGGGCGCAGGTCCATTTCTCCGGTCAAACGCAGAACCTTGATATAGGGCCGCTGGAAACGCGCACAAAAACCCGGCTCTTCATCACCATGAAATTGCAACAAATCGAGCGCGCAAGTAGCCAAAACCTCCTCGACCCAGGCAGCTTCGGGATTCACGAAGAGGCCCACGCGGGTCACGAAGGGTGGCAGTGCGGCAAGGATCTCGCGTGCCCCTGCAATCGTTACATTGCGTGGACTTGGGGGATAAAAAACCAGGCCGATAGCATCCGCACCGGCAGCGGCAGCGAGCTGCGCATCGGCAACTGAGGTGATGCCGCAGATTTTCACGCGGAGCACGGGCATTCTCCCCAAGGCCAGAGTAGTCACACAAAGATACCAGAGCAGCTCGGGATTCGGTAAATCTGTGGATAGGAGACCGAGTGAAAATATAGGCCATCGGCTGGCGCGGTGGCGCCAGCAAGACGACGATCGCAACTCGCCAGGACTTCAGCCACCCACCCTGGCGGACGCTCTCCCCGCCCTACGAAAAGCAACGTCCCTATCAAATTGCGCACCATGTGGTGTAAGAATGCATTCGCCTCCACCGTCGCGATCAACAAGTCATCACGACGTTCCAGATCGAGACGACGCAAGCTACGCACTGGGCTCTTGGCCTGACAGGCGGAGGCACGGAAGGCAGAGAAATCGTGGGTGCCGAGCAAAAGACTACTGGCCTCCTGCATGGCCCGATGATCTAAAGGCTGGGGTACCCAAGTAACGCGACCGGCAGCCAATGCAGGGCGCTCCTGACGGTTAAGTATCAGGTAACGATAACTGCGGCCGGTTGCGGAAAAACGTGCGTGGAAATCTTGCGGCACAGGTTTTGCCCAGCGGACCGCGATTTCACGCGGCAAGAAGCGATTGCTTCCTCTTACCCAGGCAATTTCTGGCCGCACAACCGAGCTATCGAAATGCAGTACTTGGCAAAGGGCATGTACTCCCGCATCGGTGCGCCCCGCTACGCTTACCCGAATGGGGTGGCCTGCAATCGCAGCAAGGGCCCCCTCCAGCACGCCTTGTACCGTCCGCGGCCCATCCTGCAGTTGCCAACCAGCAAACCCACTGCCATCGTACTCGACACCTAGGGCCCAGCGTTGCCCGACCAAGCCCATTTATTTCTCAATTAGCTAGCAAGCAATTTTTCGGCTTCACTTTGTTGCTCGGGGCTACCATCGCGCCGAACTTCTTCGAGTAATTCCCGTGCTGCTTCGCTATCCCCCATCTCGACGTAGGCCTTTGCCAAATCTAGTTTGGTACCGACAGCATCCCAATCAGCAGCACTCGCAAGCTTCGCGCTCTGTTGGATTGGCTCCTCCGCAACTGTCGTTGCACTCGCCGCAGTTTCTGCGAGCTCAGGATCCCCGTGCATCTCATGGGTATCGTCAGCGAGATGCAAACCCACCTCATGGTCTTGATCCAATGCGCGGAACTGCTCGTTCATTTCATCCAGCATTTTTTGATGCGCATCGGTCCAAGCCGGCTCTTCTTCGGTACTGACCGGCTCAGCGCTGTTTCCCCAAGAACCAAAATCGAAATCCAATTTTTCCGCATCCGAGCTAGCTGGTTGCTCCAGGTTTCCCGCGGTCGACTCCAACTCGGGCGTAGAAGCCGCCGCTACCGTGCTCCCCTCCGCATCGTTCTTTTCCTCTACAAATAAAGCGTTACCTGGGAAAAGCTCGCGGCCTTTACCAGCGATTTCCTGCCAATCCGCGTTGTTCGGCCCGAAGCGACTACGCAGCCGCTCGGCAAGATCCAGGAAATCACCACGACGATCCGTTTCTGCAAAAAGAGCAAGCAAACGAACGTAGAGCTCTCGCCGGCGGGGATTAGTTTCCAGGGCTTCCTGCAAAACGGTAATCGCTTGCTCTGTTTTTCCGTACGTCTGATACAAGTCGGCCTGTTCGAGTGGATCAACATCAAAACTATCGTGATCATCCTCCAGTTCCGATGGCTCTGATGCAGTAAAACTACTGCCTGCAAATTCTGTATCCGCTGCTGGCAAAGCTTCGGGCAGCATGGCAGGCGCGGGCGCAGGAGTGAAAGCCGGGGCTGATGCGGGAGCAGGCGTAGTTACTGCTGGTGCTGGTGCTGGTGCTGGTGCTGGTGCTGGTGCTGCATTGCGGGGTGCCGTCCCCAGAGCCGTCAACTTGGACGAGATTTCCCGTTGTCGACCTGCAGCCTGTTCCTGACGCCGATACATCCAGATAAACAACAACAGCAACAACAGATTGCCGCCCAAGGATACCCACAGCAAGGGCGGGAAGCCCGATGCCGTGTTGCGGGACATTTTGCTAATTTCTACTGCCTGCGACGCTAATTGTTGCTGAGCGAGCGCAAGGCGCGCCTCAACACCATGTAGGGAGTCTTGTAAGCCTTCGATCTTAGCGCTATCGGGGTTAGACACAACCGGAGCCACGGTGCCTGTAGCATTCACCACCGGCGTAACCACCGCTGTTTTCGCCGCTGAAGTCACTGGGGCGCTGGTCAGACTCAGTGCTGTCGCAATCCCGCCAGGACTGCTGGCATTCGCTGTGAGTGGTGTTGGAGCTGCTACGACGGCAGTTTTTGCTGCGGTCTGTTTTACGCTTGTCGTCACTGCCGGCAACTGTTCTTTCTGATGTAGCAGAGTGGCGGCTTGCAACGGATTCAGAGCCCGCACTTCCTGAATACCAGGGACCTTCAGCACGACACCGGCAACCAGTTTAGATGGGTCGCCTTGTAGGAACGCCATGGGATTCGCTTTGAATAGCGCAGCCATGGCTTGTTGTTGACTGACCCGAGGATTGCGATTCAATTGCTGAGCAATTTGGTACAACGAGCTCCCCATAGGTACAGGACCATATTGGTCCGTGCTCGACCAACCGTTACGGTTACGTATGGGCATCTGCGCTGACGGAGCTCTGCTCGCGACCATCGAGGGTGCAGGTAATGCAGTACGTTGTGGAACATTATAAGTTCCGGGGTATGCTTGGTACTCGCGCACCATCTGCCCACCCGCCCAATCCAGCTGGACAAGGAAGGGAGTAGCGCCCGGAGCAAGGGGCATAGGGCTATTAATAAGAATCGCTGGCTCATCGCCAGTACGCACAGAGAATTGCCAGTTTTGCGTTACCGCAGCAAGCGGCAAATGAATCATCTCATAGGCTGACGAACCTGCAAGTCGCGCACTCAAATCCGCGAGCTGGTTTGGATGCGCGCTATGGATGGAGATTTCTGCCCGGAAGGGTTCTCCTGGGCCAGACAAGACCACAAGATTTCCAAGGCCTATTGCCTGCGCAATCCCTGGTAGCACGAGGCCCAGAGAAAGCAGTGTCTGCATCCAGTCTTTTTTGTTCATCCTTCTCCCCTCTCCATGGCGAATCGCACGGTTGCGCCAGAACCACTCATGCTGTCGAACAACATAACCAGTCGTTATAGATAGTCGCGAATCAATATCTCTGCAATCTGCACACTGTTCAGAGCTGCGCCTTTACGGATATTGTCGGCCACTACCCAGAAATTCAACCCACGCTCATGACTGCAATCCTCGCGAATGCGTCCCACCAGGGTCGCATCCTTACCCGCGGAATCCAGGGCCGTGGGCCAACCACCTGCTTCCTGTTCATCTAGGATCTGTACCCCGGGAGCGTCGTTCAATAGTTCGCGCAGTTGTACGGCACTCATTTTTTCCCTGGTGACCACATTGACGGCTTCGGAATGACCATAAAAAACAGGTACGCGTACACAGGTAGCACTGAGGGATAAGTCCGCGATCTCGAGAATCTTGCGGCTTTCCCAAAGCATTTTCATTTCTTCTTTGGTGTAGCCATTGTCCTGAAAGATATCGATCTGGGGCAGGCAGTTAAAGGCAATCTGTTTGGGAAACACGGTCGGCGGCACTTCTTCTTGCTTGAAAATGCCCAAAGTCTGCCGCCCCAATTCCTGAATGGCACGACTGCCAGCACCACTCACCGCTTGATAGGTAGACACCACCACTCGCTCCAAACCCACAGCATCGGCAATGGGCTTGAGCGCCAGCAACATCTGGATGGTCGAACAATTGGGATTGGCAATAATGCCGCGCGCTCGATAATCGGCTATACGCTGCGGGTTCACCTCCGGCACCACCAGGGGAATATCGTCCTCGTAGCGATAGCGGGAGGTATTGTCGATCACCACGGCACCGGCTGCAGCAGCCTTGGGAGCATAGATTTCACTGGCAGAAGCGCCGGCGGAGAAGAGACCGATATCCACCCCCTGCCAGTCAAATTCTGCAGCATCGCGCACACGCACGGCCTTGCCGGCAAAATCCAGCGCACCGCCTGCCGAGCGCTCACTCGCCAGCAGGATCAATTCGCTGACCGGAAAGTTCCGCTCCACCAGGATCTCCCGCATGACCTCACCCACGGCCCCCGTTGCACCGAGGATGGCAACCTTATACGCATTTTTCTTCACGTCTTATTCTCCTGCCCGCAATGCAGCCACGACCGCCTCACCCATGGCCTGAGTACCAATCACCTTTTCACCAGCACTGGCGATATCTGCGGTACGGTAACCTTGGTCTAACACACGCATAACCGCCGCCTCGATCCGTTCTGCCCATTTCGCCTGCTGCAGGGAATGGCGCAGCAGCATGGCCACCGACAGGATCGTGGCCAGGGGGTTGGCCTTGTTTTGCCCGGCGATATCTGGCGCCGAGCCATGGATGGGTTCGTACATTCCACGGCCTTCGCCCAAGGATGCCGAGGCCAACATGCCAATAGAGCCAGTGAGTTGGCTCGCTTCATCGGAGAGGATGTCACCAAACATATTGCCGGTAAGCAGCACGTCGAATTGCGCCGGGTAGCGAATAAGCTGCATCGCGGCGTTATCGACATACATGTGCTCGAGCTCGACATCGGGGTACTCTTTTGCCACCTCGGTCACCACTTCGCGCCACAGGCGCGTGGTTTCGAGGACGTTGGCCTTGTCCACGGAGCAAAGCTTGCGCCGTCGCCCCAGCGCCGCACGAAACGCGACATGGGCAATTCGGCGGATCTCCCCTTCGTCGTAAACCATGGTGTTGAAGCCACGACGCTTCCCGTTTACGACTTCCACCCCGCGCGGCTGACCGAAATAGATATCACCCGTCAGTTCACGCACCACCAGAATGTCGACATCTTGCACCAGTTCAGGACGCAAAGGCGAGGCCGAGAGGAGCTGTGGAAAGATTTGCGCGGGGCGCAGATTGGCATAGAGATCGAGTCCCTTGCGCAGCCGCAAGAGTCCCTGCTCCGGTCGCTGGGCTGGCGGCCGGGCATCCCATTTCGGCCCACCCACTGCACCCAAAAGCACGGCATCGGCACCCATCGCCAAGGCCAGAGACTGCTCGGGAAGCGGGTCGTCATGGGCATCTAGGGCAGCACCACCGACCAATCCCTCGTCAATCTGCAATGGCATGGCAGCGAGCTCGGCGACCGTTTCCAAAACGCTGCGCGCCGCAGCGCTAATCTCGGGACCGATGCCGTCTCCAGGAAAAAAAGCGATTTTCTTCATTCTTGCAAGTCCTTACGGTAGAGAATGCGGATAACAAAAGGATTTTCCGTGCCCGGATGAGGGTTTTCCGGGATCTGGGTAAAGGCGTAAACGCCAGGGCCAAGACCGCTGGGATTGGCAGCCACCACCTCCTGCGCGGCTGTGGACGCCGTCTCCGGTTTCGCTAGGCTAAAGCGCAAGCCAACGGCCTCCGGGCGCTGTCGCGCTGCGTCAATGTACATCCTACGCGTGATTTCGCTGAACAAGACCTGAAAGAACGCCGTCAGGGTATTCTCTTCTACTGGCGTTTCCGGGTGTTGCGCAAGAAAGGTACGCGCACTTTGGCGCGGTAGGAGGCGCAAAAACTCGGCTTGGATGGCAAATTCCAGTAAGTCTTTTTGCAGCTCGGGGGCATCGGGCAGGCGCCCAAAACCCTGGTAGTGAAGATAAAACAACGGCGCCGGCAAGGGCAGCTCATCCACCCGTCCCTGCGGCGGCACTCCGGCATCCACCACCGCACCGCGCGGCTGCATGTCCTGCCCCTTGCCCTTCAACCAGTCCCAAATTGCCAATGCGCGCCAACCTTTCCGAAAATTGCGCAAGAATAGCACAATGGCGGAGAATCCAGGTATGGAGAATACGCAAGAACAAATTCTACTGCCGATCAGCGGCCTGCTCTTGGCGGGTGGTGCGGGTCGACGCATGGATCATCAAGACAAGGGCTGGGTCGGCTACCAGGGGCACCCCTTGGTGTTCCACGCCCTGCGCCCACTGCAAAGGCACGCGCGCACGATCCTAATTAGCGCCAATCGCAATCTCGAACGGTATGCCAGCCTCGGTTACCGGGTGCTGCCAGATGCGGAAAGTGGCTTTCCCGGCCCTCTGCATGGTCTGCTTACCGGGCTCGAGGCAGCACGACAGGACTGGCTCGTCTTCGTACCCGTGGATGCCCCCAACCTCCCCGAAGACTTGCTTTGGCAACTCTGGGAGCGGCGCAAGGGAGTACCACTGGTGTTGGCAGAAGACGAGCGTGACGTGATCCCGGTGATTGGCTTGATGCATCGTCGTCTCGCGAGCCCACTACGACATTTCCTCGCGAGCGGACAACGCCGTGCCGGGGATTTTTTTGCCGCCATACCGCAGCACCGGCTGCCTCTTACCCTGCAAGAGGCGCAAAACTGCAATCACCCCGCAGACCTGCAGGGAAGCGTTGCGTGAAGACGTTAGCAATTATAGGATATAGCGGATCTGGCAAGACCACCCTGCTCTGCGCTCTGATCCCTTGGTTGCGCAAGGCTGGACTGCGCGTTGCGGCAATCAAGGCCACCCATCATGATGTCCGCTGGGATGAGCCGGGCAAGGACAGTTGGCGCTTACAAGAAGCGGGGGCCGAACCCCTCCTGCTCGTCGGACCACAACGCTGGTACCTGAATCGCGTGGCAGATCCGGGCAACTGGGCGGCCATGCTTGCCAGCCTGCAGCCGGAACCGGACCTGGTTTTGAGCGAAGGAAACCAGGACTGGCCCATCCCACGCTTACTTGTACATCGTGCGGCGTTGGAAAAAGGATTGCGTTGGGATCCCGGCGATGACGTGTTGGCGGTGGCCAGCGATACGCCCCTGGATACGAGTGTACCCTGCCTGGATTTGAACGATCCTGCCGCAATCGCCCAATTTATACTGCATTGGTACGGAGAATAGCCATATGGCAGCCTGCTGTGAGAATAACGAACACGACCCCAAGGCAAAGAGCGTGGAGGAGGCGCTGGAAATCATTCTGGATACTTCTGCACCGTTGCAAGATAGTGAATGGTTGCCCTTGGATGCCGCTCTCGACCGCATTCTCGCGCGCGACCAACGGGCGTCGAGCCCAATACCGGCCTGGCCCAATTCCGCCATGGACGGCTACGCCTTGCGCGCCGCAGATGGCGACGTACCGCGTACAGTTGTTGGTAGTTCGTTTGCCGGACATCCATTTGCGGGTAGCATTGCGAGCGGTGAGGCCATACGCATCATGACGGGCGCTATTGTGCCGGCAGATTGTGATACGGTGGTTCCGCAGGAGCAAACGGAGCGCGCCGGTGACACCGTGCGTTTTATCAGCGCGATTCGCGCCGGTGCCAACATTCGCGGCGTTGGGGAAGATCTGGCACCGGGGGAGTTGGCACTCGCAGCCGGTACACAACTGCGCCCCAGCCAGATTGGCGTACTGGCCAGCCTAGGCTTAAGTGAGATCGAGGTCTTTCGACGTTTGCGCGTAGCCTTCTTTTCCACTGGCGACGAGTTGCAGCCTCTGGGACGAGAATTACGTGCTGGCGAAATCTACGACAGCAACCGCCATAGTCTGCTTGCGCTCCTTCGCCGTCTTGGGGTCGAAGCGATTGATCTTGGCCGGCTGCCAGACGATCCCGAGCGCATTGGCAACACCCTGCGGCACGCTGGCGAGAGTGCGGACGTCATCATTACCAGTGGTGGGGTGTCGGTAGGCGAGGCCGATTACATCGCCGAACTCTTGCAGCGCCAGGGGACCGTGCAGTTCTGGAAGATGAACATGAAACCTGGCCGTCCGCTAGCGTATGGACGCATCGGCCAGGCGGACTTTTTTGGTCTACCCGGCAATCCGGTATCGACCATTGTCACTTTCTATCAGTTTGTTGCCCCGGCATTGCGCAAGCGCATGGGCTGCCGCGCGCCATGGACGGCGCCGCGCCTGCGCCTACCCTGCGCTATCGCCCTCAAAAAGAAACCGGGGCGCACTGATTTTCAGCGTGGTCAACTCCTACAGACTGCGGAAGGCCTGCAGGTGGTCCCAGTAAAAGCCCAGTCCTCGCACATTCTGACTGGGATGGCGCAGGCCGAGTGCTTCCTGATTCTCCCGGCAGATGCCGGTGATCTTCCAGCGGGGAGCATCGTCGACGTACAACTACTCGAAGGCATGGTTTGATCAGCTAATCCAACCCATGACGTGCCGCGTATGGCGCAGAATGCGACCAGTGGTGGAGAAAATTTTGCGCATAGAGGGCGTTGAGCGGTGGGTTGCCGCGCAAAATCAACAGATTTTCGGCGTTAGCCTGTTCCGCCGCCTTGGTGAAGTTGAAACTGCCGGTGATGATTGTCGCATCATCAATGATCATTACCTTGTTGTGGGCAATGGCATGCTGATCGTCGATGCGCAGATTCACGCCCTGATTGGCGAAAAAATCGGCAGCCGAATATTTCTGGCTTCGCTGACTCTTATCCAGTAGCACCCGCAGTTCTACCCCACGCTTTTGCGCCGCCAACGCTGCCTTGGCGATTGGGGCACTGGTAAAACTATATGCCTGAATCCAGAGTCGATGTTGTGCCTGACTCATGGCCTGAATGATGGTATCCGTTGTGCCTGGTGGTGGCGAAAATGCCACCTCAATCGTCCCTTGGGCAGGGATGGTACTGGGCGACGCCGGTAATACTGCAGTCGCCTCTTGCCCTTGCTCCTGTACCAGATGCAAACCCGACCGCAGGTCCGCCGGCGCCAAAACCGCGAAGGCGCCAGAGGCCGCCCCCAACATCACCAACAAAGCCGCTAACCAGCGCCAAGTTTGCATATCCCTTCGCTCCCTTTCTGTGGGCGCATTCTTACCAAATCGTGACGCAGAGACAAGGCCTTGTTCGCAGTCCGAGAAATTCGTACCGTGTCTATCCAGCACCCGATCAGGAATGCCCATGACCAGCATTGTATTGTTCCGAAACGATTTACGTTTGGATGATCATCCTGCCTTCGCCCATGCCGTAGTTCGCGGTGCTGTGCTGCCGGTATTTTTGAGCGATCCCACGGACGAACGTGGCGCTGCTTACCAGTGGTGGCAACGCCAAAGCCTTCGCACCCTGGAGACAAGGCTTGCTGCTCTCGGCCTGCCTTTGGTGTACCGACGCGGGGAGACTTTGACAATCATCAAGGAGCTGATCGAACAAAGTAGCGCCGATACCGTGCTCTGGAATCGACGCTACGCCAGAGAACAACGCGATACCGACATGCACCTCAAAAACTGGCTGCGGGAGCATGGTATTACGGTAGAGTCCTTCCCCGGCGATACCCTTTGCGAACCCTGGAACCTGTTGCGCGACGGCACCCCCTACAAGGTATTTAGCCCGTTCTGGAAGCGCTTTTTGCGCGATGTCTCTGTCGATGTAGCGTTTTCCTGCCCGCAGCATGCGCAAGCTGCGGCCAGCATCCCATGTTCTGACAACCCCGATAGCTGGGGATGGGAGCCGCAGGCACCCGACTGGGCAAGCCGCTTCCGCAATCATTGGCAACCGGGCGAAAATGGCGCAATGGAGCGCCTGGAAGGGTTCATTGCTGACACGCTCGTGGACTATGCAAACGGACGCGACTTCCCCGCTGCTAATAAGGTATCGCGTTTGTCGCCGCACCTAGCGCATGGCGAAATCAGCCCGCGGCGCGTCTGGCAGCGTATGCAAGAGCTCACCACTGCCCAGCCAGAGCTACGTAAGGCAATCGATAAATTTCTGGCAGAGCTTGGCTGGCGCGAGTTTTCCTGGCACCTCCTCTATCACTTTTCGCAGCTACCTTACAGTCCTCTACGCGAAGAGTTCGCGCAATTCCCTTGGTCTAAAAACGATGACCTGCTTGCAGCGTGGCAAAAGGGGCAAACCGGCTATCCGATTGTTGATGCCGGTATGCGCGAGCTCTGGCAGACCGGGTACATCCACAATCGCGTGCGCATGATCGTCGGTAGTTTCTTGGTAAAAGATCTACTTTTGCCCTGGCAACAGGGTGCGGTCTGGTTTTGGGATACCCTGGTCGACGCCTGCCCCGCCAACAACAATGCCTCCTGGCAGTGGGTGGCAGGCTGCGGTACCGATGCCGCCCCCTACTTTCGCGTCTTCAACCCCGTCCTGCAGGCGCAAAAATTTGATGGCGAGGGGAACTATCAACGGCGCTGGGTTCCTGAGCTCGCCAGATTACCCGACAAACTGCTGCCGGAGCCGTGGAGCGATCCTGCACTGTTGCAGGCACACGGTATCTGGCTTGGGGAGAGCTATCCTCGACCGCTCATCGACCACGCCATCGCACGCGAGCGGGCGCTGGCAGCCTTTGCAACACTCAAGGCCGAGCGCTGAAACAGGACGTAACAATTCCCGCAACAGCATCTGGAACTTTTCCAGAACCCTCGCCTCTAATCCTTTGCAAGCAGCTGTGATGGTTGCGAGCGCATGTTTCTTCCTCCTTTGGTGGTTTTGGGCGGCCCATTTCATGGCCGCCCTCTTTTTTTTCCGACCGGTCGGAATGTTCTTGCAAGAAGCGAGAGCAAATGCTAATATATCAACTCGTGGTCAGCTTTGACCGCGAGCGCATGTTTCTTTCCTCCTTTGTGGTTTTGGGGCTTTCATTAGCCCCTTTTTTTGTGACACGCCCTTCTCATGCCTCTATCCACTGAAGCTCCCCTAGAGATACAAGTGCCCAATGGCGAGCTTGTACGCGGTTACTTTCAAGATTCTAAGAACAGTGCAATTGGCGTCTTCCTACCGGGCTTTGCGTCGGATTTACACGGCAGCAAGTCACAGCTACTTGCCCGTTTTGCGCAGCAGCGCCAGCGCTCGTGGGCGCGCTTCGACTATCGTGGCATGGGTATCTCCGCTGGGACATTCTCCGAGCTTAGCATCTCACGGTATCTAGAAGACGTGGGAGCCGTAATTCAGACGTTACCGCCGCGGCCTATACTTCTCCTCGGCTCGAGCATGGGGGGCTGGGTCGCGACCCGTGCAGCCCAATTTTGGCCGGAGCGCGTGCGTGCCTTGCTACTCATTGCGCCAGCGTATAACTTCATTCAAGATTATTTTCACGGTCTGCCAATTGATGCGCAATTGGCTTGGCAGGATTCTGGTTTTCATGCGTGGCAACTCGGCGACAACGGTCCGACATTCCAGTTGGGTTTCAATGCCGTACGCGATGCCGCAAATCACAATCTGCTGTTAGCACCGCCAAAATTAGACATCCCCGTCACGATCTTACACGGTTCGGCGGATGATGCTGTGCCCCTGCAACGCAGCTTTGCGTTTGCCAGACAAGCACAGGCTCGCCCCTTGGTCATACAAACGCTCTACGGCGTCGGGCATCGATTACGGGGAGCCGATCAACAGCTTCTCAGTGCTGTGGAGAGCACTTTTCTACGCCTGGAATACAAGTAAGAATACCCCAACCTGATGTCGTGCATAGTTCAGTTCAGTTCTTTCCAATCCAGAGATGAGCCTGAAGGAGGGGCAGGAGTGAGGCTGTCAGGCGGCTGAGTGTTGGGCATTGTTGATGGAACGAAAGAGCTTTGCC